>NZ_JBIQOE010000023.1:0-25165 GCF_047739415.1 Mesobacillus sp.
AGCATTCTCCAGCTAGTAGAAGCAGAAACCGTTCTGTCTGCAAATGTTACGGATAATGGAAGCTTGTTTAAATCAAATGAGCCTTTTACTTCTGCAGCAGTTGGGCTTGTGATTTCAGCACTTGTCACAGAAACTTCAGTACCATCTGCATCTTTGATTGCAAGCTTTGATTTTAAATCATCAGCTGTTAAGCCATCTGTCATCGTGAAGCCTAATAGAATCGTATCTTCAGAGACTACTTCTGCAGATGTAAGGCCAGTTGCCTGCTCCCAGTAAGGTGAGATATAGACATTGTCATCGCCTTGTTTAACCCATACGTGGTTGTATTTGTCCAGGAGGTTGAACTTCTTGTCCCCGCCGTCCTTTTCTTGTGTTGATTTGTTTAGGGTAATCATACCGATTTCTTTCGCATTTTCCTTCAACTGAATGTCAACATAAGCACCATAACGGTCCGTTCCAGAGAAGGAAGCAGCTCCTGTTGGCCAGTTCTCAGAAGGTGCAGCGACATCGCCCCAGTTCCAGAGCCCAAAGTTTTCATAGTCAGCATTGTCACGCACATAGTGGACGCGGACTGTGTTTTCGGGAAGGTTGACTGGTTCATAAGTGTAAACCTTGTCATCGCCTTGCTTGATGAAAATTTCATTGATTTCAGGTGAACTGATTGTAAAGCCTTTGTCTCCGCCGTCTTTTCCAGCATCACCTTTTGTTACATCCATGACGAGGAAGCCGATATTCTCAGCTCCATTCGCAAGCTCGACGTCAATGTATGCACCATAGCTGTCTGTTTTTTCGAACATTGTAGCTCCCATTGGCCAGTTAGCAGAAGGGGAAGCTACATCGTTCCACAGCCATGCACCAAAGTTTTCATAATTGTTGTCGTCACGCTTGTAGTGGATGCGGACATGATTCTCAGGAATTGGATCAACAGTTCCATCTCCGCCGCCATCTCCAGTACCAGCAGATGCAGCAGCCGTAATCGCTCCGCCTTCAACCGTCAGTAAAACCGTACCGCCGTCAGCTTTTGCAGGTAGTGTTAAAGTAACTTCTCCCGCTTCAGTAGCAGTGTAAGTTTGGCCTGAATAGTGGTCTGTAACTACCGCTCCAGCATCAACTGTCAATTTTACTTCTTTTGCTGCGTCAGCAACATTCAAGCCGACATATGCAGCTTCATTTCCATATGATCTAGCAAAAACCATGAACTTATCAGCGTCTGTTCCGCCGAGTGCTGTACGTTCACCTTTAGCGAATACTTCAGAATGGTCGCCCCTGAAGTTCAAAATCTTTTTATAGTGTCCAAGGACATCGTTGCCTTCTACCTTGTCCCAGGCGAAGTCGTAGCGATTGTCATATTGCGGATAATTATTTTCGCCAGATTGGCCAAGTTCTTCACCGTAGTATATAACTGGCTGGCCTTTTGCGGTTGCCTGCAGGGAAGCAGCCACTTTCAGTTTGCCTTTGTCATTTCCTGCATTGAAAAGGAATCCATTTTCATCGTGGCTTCCGAGGAACTGGCCTAAAGTTGCCGTGTTATCAATTTTCTCATTACGTGTCATTAATGCATCATTAGCAGCATTCAGGTTTCCGTTAACAAAGGAATGCGCAATATTCTTAAAATCAAAGTCCAGCAGGGAGTCCATCATGCCTGTTTCAAGATAGCCCAGCTGATTGCTTGCGCTGGCTCCCCAAGCTTCGCCAATCATTTTATGTTCCGGCATTTTTTCAGTGATTGCGTTCTTGAACGCCATCCAAGTTGTGTCTTCAACGTTCTTTACAGTGTCCACGCGGAAGTAGTCAATTGTGTTGCCTTTAGCAGTTTTAGATTTCTCGATCCAGTCAGTCTGCCACTGGATGATTGCTTCTCGTACTGCTGGGTCTTCTGTCTTGAAATCCGGAAGGCCTGCCAGTTCACCGAGAACTCCATCGGATCCAACATTTGAACCCTGGCGAAGCAGGCTGCTGAATGAAGCGCGCTCTTCATCTGTCGGGTAGCCGGCAGGTGGGTTTGTCAATTGACCATCGATATCTTTCAGACCATAACCAGTGTGGTTCAGGACCACATCGACCATAATTTTGATGCCGCGTTCGTGCGCTGCGTCAATCAAGTTTTGGAAGTCTTGCATAGAACCGAAGTGCGGGTTCAATTTACCAAAGTTACTAGCCCAGTATCCGTGATACCCGTAATAAGAAGGATCACCCTCAGGGTAGCGGACATTGTGCTTAACATTCTCAACAATCGGGCTGATCCAGATCGTATTAACACCCAATTGGTCTAGATAATCTAATTTTTCAGTGATTCCTTTAAAATCTCCGCCCTGATACGTACCGCGGTCATTAGTATCATAGTTTAATCCATAAGGGTCATTATTAGAGGAATCTCCATCGAAGAATCTATCAGTCAGCATGAAGTAAATGATGGACTCATCCCAGTCAAAGTCATTTTCATCAACGGACTGTCTTGTTTTTACAGTAATGCTTGCTGTGCCGTTATGTGGGTTGCCAAATGAATCGACGGCGGTTAACGGGATTGTTTTAGTACCTGCTGTTACGTTGTCATCTACAGCAATTGTAACTTCTTTTAACGATGGGTCGATTTCAAGAGCGTTTGATCCACCCAGCGCAGAAACATCAGCGGTGATTTTGCTTATCTCGACACCTTCAGTTAGTCCCTGTACATCTACAGTCAGTACCGCGTTCTGGTTGTAATCAATTTCTGCCGGATTGACAGAACCTGAAACAGCCAAGTCAGCGCTGGCGTAAGTGATTTTTGAAGCACCGTCAACTGTATTGTAAGGATCGGTTACTTCACTAGTCTGTCCATTTTTTGTAACAAGGAATGTGTATTCATTTGTACCATTCGGAATGTTCTCATATGGAGCTACGAATCTCTCATTCTCCGGCTCATATGTCATTGCAATTGTTTCATTATTAAACTTCAATTCTACTTTTTCAATCGTATCCATGGCATTGTTAGCGAAGAGCTCTTTATCACGATAGAAGAAAGTCGCATTTCCATTATCGATGACTGGAGCCGATCCATCAGGAACAATGCGAATCTGTTCAACACCACTTGTGATGAAGGCTTTTGTTATGGAGTCGTTTTTGTTGATGTTGATAAAACGGTCTCCGAATTCTTTTTGAGCAGTATTCCAGTCAGAAGTACTGCGAAGAACAAAGCCCATTTGCGCAGTATTAGGGCCTACAGGGATATCGACAACAGCTTTGCTGCCTTCCTTTGTTGTAAAATCAACCTGGCCATCTTGTACCCCGGTGTTCCAAGTCCAAATATTCCATTCACCAAAATTCTGATCTTCACGAATGTAAGTAAAGCGCACTTTGCGATCAGTCGTTTCTGAGGTAACAGTTGTTCCTTCTGCATTAGCCTGCTGTACAGGTATAAAAGGAAGCCATAAACTCAAAATCATGATCGCTGTCATGAAAATAGAGAAACTACGTTTTGTGCTTTTTCTCATACGGATTTTTTCCTCCCTAGATTGAATGATGTAGCTAGAGTAGTAGAAAGATGTCCTCCTTTCTATTATTAATATTAAGGAATCTAAGTGAAACCGTTTGCACAACTGAGCAAAAAAATTTAAGGCCTCAAATGATGCAAGCGCTTGCAATAAACTTTCTTCTTAATTTTACAATACTTTTATCTAGCCAGCAATGGCAGAAGAGCAGGGTGTTTGCATGTAAATAGCGCCAAATTACTACACGATTTGATAAGGTAATAGGCTTAAAGTAATCATAGATTGTCAGTTTTTATGCTATTTTCTTGAGAATCTACTTGAATGCGAAGAAAAATGTCGGAATAAATATATTACAGTGATGGAAAATGAATAATAAGACCTATCTGAAATGTCTGCTTTTTTGAGTGAAATCATGTATCTTAACGATAGGAAGCTTAACGAAAGAGGTATTGAAAAATGAGTAATCTAAACCAGCTATTCCGTGAGAGAATCGTGCTGCCTATCTCAGCGCCTGTCACATTAGCAAATATGGATCAAATTCTTGAACTGACCGCAGATACAATCCCATTTGAAAACCTGTGCACACTCTCCGGAGATTTAAATGAGTTGAATGAAGGGAATTTAGTAGAAAAAATCCTCCTTAAAAATGAAGGCGGCCTATGCTATGACCTGAACGGCATCCTCTATTTATTTTTAAAAGAGAATGGGCTTGATGTCCAGCTGGTCCGTGGGTCTGTATACGTTCCTGACCTTAAAGGTTTCAGTCCAACTGGGAGGACGCATGCAGCGATTTTATTGAAGGAAGAGGGCGAAGGATTTCTGATTGATACAGGTTTTGGCGGAAATCTTCCGTTAAGGCCGGTTCCGATGGATGGGACAGAGATTAGTTCTCCTAATGGGGATTTTCGTGTTAAACAAAATGATAGTGAGTTTGGAGATTACATTTTAGAGATGAAGCTGAAATATAAGGATTCTGATTGGAGAATCGGTTACGCTTTTGATTCAAGGGAGCCGGTGGAGAATGTCAGCGATTTATCTGAAATGAAGAAAATCATAACGGAACACCCGCAGTCTCCATTTAATAAAAAGCCTTTGCTGACAAGAGTGACACCTGATGGAAGCATGGTGTTAACGGAAACTAGTTTTACACAATGGACGGAAGATGGTGTTAAGAAAAAGGAAATAGACTCTGAACGCTTCAAGGAACTGGCAAAAGAATTCTATAACATCGAACTAAAATGAAACCTTCCTATGAAGTTAACCGTTAATATAGTATCAAAAATGACAGGTGGATGAAGCGGATGGATTCACGGGACTACTTATTGAATGAACTAAAGGAAATTGAAAAATGGGAGAAGGACCAGAAGGGGCTTTGGTTTTGGGAGCGCCTGACCCGTCTGCCATTCAAGATGCTTGACCGGTTTACGCCAAAGTTCATTCAAGAGAAGGTAGGGATCCTGCTTGATGAGCTGGGAAGCTACATTCAAACGGGAGGACAGTATTTAACGAGCGAAAAATCAGTGTTTCAATTTTTCGAGAAAAAGACCGGCAGGAGAGTCAGCCAGCTTGCAGATATGGAACGCATTCCGGTGGAAGAAATGAAGATAGCATCACTTGCACTGGGAGAGCAGCGGAAGAAGGCGGCAACAATCCAGGGAGCGAGTACGGGGATCGGCGGAATCTTTACTCTGGCGATTGATATTCCTGCTGTTCTGGCCCTCTCGCTAAAAACACTCCAGGATATCGCGATCATCCATGGGTACGATCCTAGAGACAAGAAGGAACGAGTGTTCATCATCAAGTGCCTGCAGTTTTCTTCGGCGGATGTTGTTGGAAAACAGGCCATCTTGAATGAATTGAGCGATTTTAACAATGAAAATAAATCAAGGGAAGTCATCTCGCAGCTTCAGGGTTGGCGCGAGGTTACCTTGACGTATACAGAATCATTTGGCTGGAAAAAACTGCTCCAGATGGTACCGGTGGCGGGGATTGTGTTCGGCGCATTCGCCAACAGGTCGATGGTGAGTGACCTTGCCGAAACCGCGACGATGTTATATCAGAAGAGACGAATTTTGGAGAGGCTGGAGAGGGGCTTGATTGAGGAAAAATAAAGACTTCAGGTTTGCCAGCGGGGTTATTTTTAATAAAACAGAGCCTGATCCGTAATGGAATTAGGCTCTGTTTACTAACTCATACTTTGCAGACTGTATAAGCTTATATGTGGCATACGACAAAACAAAAACAAGAAGAGCATCCACTAAGTTCATTAGCAAGTAATGGGTGCCTGGCTCCAGACCGATTGTTTCAAACAAAATATCAATCATATCAATAAAGAATACATGAATGGTATATATTCCGAGAGAGTTTCCTCCTATTTTAGTGATCAACAATCCTTTTCCGAGATGGGGATTGCTTAGTGCGAATAGGAATAGAAATAAGGTAAGAAAAATCGTCGTAAAAAAGTATTCTCCATGTTTGGAATCTAAACTTTTCAGCCAATAACCTTCTGAAACCTGGAGGAGGGCAAAAAAACAAAATAAGGAAAAATATATCTTTCCGCTAAATCTTTGCCAGGATTGAATAGTAGCAAGCCAGAATCCCAGAACTGTATAGAACAGGCTGATATAAAGAGCGGACCGGGTTGTGCTCACTGGCAGCTCTTCAAATATGGAATAAGACTGTCCAAATAGACCCAATAGGTTTAAGCAAAAAGAGATTATCAAAAGCAGCCTCACTCTTTTCAACCTATAAAAAAAATATAAAATCGCCATACTCCATACAAGCGAAATGACGAACCACAGCTGATAACCGCTTGTTCCCTGACCGTAATAAAAAAGATTAAGAGCATTCATATTATCTATATACTTTGCTAGTTCAGCTTTTCTGTTTTCATGGGCCACTATAATTCTTAAAACATCATAAACAATATAGAAAATGAGCCAGCTAACATATATCTTAAGGATTTTTGTTACATATTTTTTGAAGTAAGAGAAGGAATCGGGATTACTGCTTACTTTAAGGCTGAACAAATAGCCAGAAGCGGCAAAGAAAAAAGGGACAGCAAACCGTGAAAGGTTATCAAGAATGAAATAGCCCACCTGGTCATTACTGGGGAATGTATGAATGATGACGACTGCCAGGATGGCAAAAAATTTGATAAAGTCGATTGTGTAGTTGCGCTCCATGTTTAACCTCGGATGTAAGTATTTGTACTCCTAGTCTTTCCACTATATTCAGTCTTATGAATATAAGGGGGAAGTGACTTGGGATAATAGGGAGAAAAAGGGAGGCAAAATTTGTTGGAGTCTAATAAAAAACAGCAAGACAAGAATCAAATTGAGCAGAATGTGAAAAACAAAAAGAACGAACGCACTTATAATCAAACAGATGGCTTCCGCTGCGACTATGATGATTCTTCAGACTCGAAATGGAAAAAAGAGGAAAACAACCTTCAAACCGGGGTTTTTCCTCTTTTTTTTATACAGTAATTCCAATTCTTCTTCTGAAACACTCCCGGCAATAAAAATAAGAATGTAGAATCCAAATATTTTGGCTATGAGGAATTGACGAATCTCTGGATGAGTCTGAGTGTTTAAGATGTTCAGTGCCTTTCACTGAAATCTTTTAAATGGTTAGTTATGAGTTTGTATGACAAATGGGCAGGAGTTGATTGGTGTTTTGGAGAATAGTAACAATAATTTAAATGCCAAAGGAGTCCCTATGTCAAAAAAAGATCTATTTATGGCGTCCTTGCTTGGTGGGGCGATCGGTGATGCATTTGGGTATACGGTTGAGTTTATGAAGCTTGATGAAGTCAAAGCGAAGTTTGGTGAAGAGGGAATTACGTATTTGGAATTGAATCCTTATTCCGGAAAAGCACTGATTTCAGATGATACTCAAATGACGTTGTTCACAGCAGATGGCATCATCTGGGCTTATGACCGGATGAGCGAGCGTGGGATTGGCAGCTATGCGGGGAGTGGAGTCTATCAATCTTATCTTCGCTGGCTGTATACACAGACGAAGAGTTTGCCGGATGAACATTATGATTGGCTGCTAGACCCTCAGCCACATGAAGAGAAAGGAAGTATTTTAGCGCACAAGGAACTATTCTCAGCAAGAGCTCCTGGAAACACGTGCTTGTCAGCGCTCGAGAGCAATAAAATGGGAACGATTGAGTGGCCAATCAACGACAGCAAAGGCTGCGGCGGGGTCATGCGAGTGTCGCCGGTCGGGTTATTTTTACATAAGGATCCTGTACAAGCATTCCAGGTGGCTGCGGAGATCGCTGCGATTACACACGGTCATCCGTCAGGTTATTTATCAGCCGGTGCGCTGGCTGTAATAATCGCTGAGCTGCTCAATGGTAAAACTATTGCTGAAAGCGCCCAGAGTGCAATGGCGATTTTAAAAGAGTATCCACAGCATGAAGAAACATTGACCGCGATGGAAAATGCGATTCAACTTGCCAGCAGCGACGAAAGTCCGGAAAGTGCAATATCAAAGCTTGGCCAGGGTTGGGTGGCCGAAGAAGCGCTGGCGATTTCTCTGTACTGTGCCTTGAAGGAACCAGATTTCAAGAAGGCTTTAATCCTGGCTGTCAATCATGATGGAGATAGTGACTCAACAGGTGCGATCTGTGGAAATATCCTCGGTGCGAGCTATGGTCTCGAAGCTATACCTGAAGAGTGGGCCAATCAACTCGAGCTCAAAGAATTGATTGCCGATGTCAGCAACAGATTATATGATAGATACGAGAAGGCATAGTTTATAGGAGAATCCTGAGGAAGGTTGGGATTCTCTTTATTTTTAATATGCGTAAGACAGGAGAGCTTTAAATGAATTGGGAGAAATATGCAAAAAATGTCATAAGCCGCATGTTGAGCGCGCTGTTGGCTTCTTTTATTCTGGTAATCGTTACACAGTTATGGCTGGCGTTTTCCGGGACTGGAGGAGGGGAGGCTGTCACATGGCTGACTCGATAGAAAAGGCGATGAGGAATGCAAAAGCCTTTTGGAATTATCCGGATTCAAGGTGAAAGAATACCACACAGAACTTGTCAGGAAGGTTCTGACTGGTGAAATGACAAATGAAGAATTTCTGAAAGAAGCTAAGCGGCTGGCGCAGGAAAAGGGCGGTGATCCGAAATGATGATACAGCCATCTGGCAAGGATCTGCTTGATTCTATCCAAAGTTTAATTTTAGAGGCGGAAGACCTGGAGATCAAACAGGAATTATGGGATATTTCAGACGCACTGGAGAGTGGGTCTATTACTCTAGATACAGCATTGTTCTGGGAGCATGCTGAAGCAAGGAAACTCCTTCGGAAGGCGTTCTCGGATGCTGGTTTCCTTCAAATCACTATCGGAAGTTGAATTTTATCAAATAAAGGAGAACCTTTATGAAGCTAGTAGAATTAAACGAAAGTGATACGAAAGGCTTGGTTGATCTATCAGCATCCGTCGGCTGGGATTATGACGAGGCTGAAGTCGCCACACTATTGTCCTCATCACATAAAATATTCGGACACAAAAATGGGGATGGCCAGCTCGTGTCCAGTGCTGCAGTCATTCATTATGACCATAAGCTTGCCTCAATTGGCATGGTGATTGTTCATAGCAATTATCGAGGCCACGGTCTGGGAAAAGAGGTTATGCAAAAATGTATAGAGTATGCCTGTGATCGCTCAATATTTTTAATTGCAACGGCTGATGGCCAGCCATTATACGATAAATTAGGTTTTACAGTGGTTGACTCTGTCCATAAATATCTTTGCGACAAGTATGCTCCACCCAAACTTGCAAAAATAAGCGAGATTTCAATTGAAGCTTATAAGGAGAAGCAATTAGAAGATGTGATTGAGTTGGATGGTGTAGCTTTCGGTGAGAAAAGAAGTATCTTTCTCCGAAACAGAATTCAACAGTCTCATCAATGTCTAGTCGTAAAGGATGAAAACTCAAAGATAATTGGGTTCGGCCTTTCCATATTGGGAACAGTAAACCTGACTCTTGGTCCGGTAATAGCCCCTGATACAAGAATTGCAGAATTAATCATCGACCGCCTTGCTTGTGATCATAAGGGTAAATTAAGAGTAGATGTACCCTCAGGCCATGAGAATCTGATGGCTTTTCTGGAACAAAGCGGGTTTGTAAAGGTCAATAATCCTCCGGTAATGGCAATCCATACGAGTGAAATGCCGCCCAGAAACCATACTTTATTTACGATCGCATCACAGGCATATGGGTGATCATTGTGTAAAACGCGCCGACGTAAATTTGCGTCGTTTTTTTGATATCTATGAGTCAGGGTCCCATGGGAGATTTTTTTATAAAAAAATGATAGTAATACATCTCTCCGCATTGTAAAATAAATTGAAAATTGAATAGAGTTTGAGATTCGGTTTTGTCATCCATTTTGAATTACAGGAGGAAACAAGGGAACATAAAGAATGAATGATGCTTTCGTTTATATATCAATCTAATTTTTGGAAAAATTTATTATTAAGAGGTTGATGAAAGTTGATAATGGATGCTGTTGATTTAACTGTTAAAGAACCTACGATTTTTAATCATATCGGAAACAAAATCAAAACCGATGATCGTGAAATCAATATTATTGCTAGAATGGAAGAACCTTTAATCGTCATTTTGGGGAATGTGCTGAGTGATGAAGAATGCGATGAGCTAATGAAGCTGTCAAAGGACAAGCTGCAGCGCTCGAAAATCGGGAATACCCGCGAAGTTGATCAGCTCAGGACAAGCAGCAGTACGTTTATCGAAGATGGCGAAAACGATATTGTTGCACGTGTTGAAAAGAGAATCTCGCAAATCATGAACATTCCAAATGAGCATGGCGAAGGACTTCAGATTTTAAATTATAAAATTGGCCAGGAGTATAAAGCGCACTTTGACTTTTTCTCGTCAAATGTAAGCAACCCGAGAATCAGTACACTTGTTATGTACCTGAATGATGTTGAGCAGGGTGGAGAAACCTATTTCCCTAAGCTCAATTTCTCAGTATCCCCGCAAAAGGGAATGGCGGTTTATTTTGAATATTTCTATGACAATCAAGACTTAAACGACTTGACTTTGCATGGCGGAGCGCCAGTCGTCATCGGCGACAAATGGGCCGCTACGCAATGGATGAGGCGAAAAAGAGTGAAATAGAGAATGGAAGGGAGAAGCATGTAGAGCATGCTTCTTTTTTTACGCTGTGAAACCATGGTATTAATATTTGTTGATTATCATAGGGAAAACAGAATACGGTGCATAAAAGGGCTTCATGTGCCCGTGGCAGAGAGGAAATCGAAATTACGGTCGTATAAATGGCGAACATGTGCCCGAAGTGCGAGGGAAAAGCGAATCACGGTCACATAAATCCTGAACATGTGCCCGAAGTGGGAGAGAAAACCGGCTTGTGGTAACATAAATAGCTAACATGTGCCCGAGGAGAGAGTGAAAACCGAATTATGGTTACATTTGGATAAAAAAAAGCCTGCAGATCGAGGGGGCAGCCTTTCTCTGCAAGCTTTCTTAACAAAGTAATTACTCTAAATCGAGCGAGGTATCCTTTTTGAATACTTTCAGCAAGATCAGATATACAATACCGATTCCAAGCCAGATGAATCCTAGCTGTTTGGAAAGAGGATCAAGAGCAATCCATACATACCCGATAATGATAAAACCAATCAATGGAAGTACCAGGTGTTTAAAATACTGTTTGCTTTTTTGCTTCTTGATAAAATAAATGACTACCGATGCATGAAGGAACAAAAATGCTGATAATGCACCGAAGTTAACGACTGATGCTAATGCTCCGATTTGTGAAGCAAAGAATGCTGTAACAATCAATGAGATGACTGCGACTAGCAATGTGCTCACATAAGGTGTCTTAAATTTAGGGTGTACCTTTGAGAGGGCCTTTGGCAGCTTGCGGTCACGAGCCATGCTGTAAAGGATTCGTGAAATGGCTGCCTGGGCAACAAGTGCGTCGGCAATCCCCCAGGCAACTGCGGTCGCAATAATCGTCATCCACTTCAACCAAGGACCGCCGGCGATTTCAGCAATTTGGTAAAATGCGACATCAGCGTTTTCAAAGGTTGTGTAATCTGGCCAGATCAATGCAGCTACCCAAGTCTGAATGATAAACAAGACTCCAACTACAAGTAAAGAGAAGACAATAGCCTTACCAATGGCCTTACTTCCACCTTTTGATTCTTCTGCCAATGTCGAAATAGCATCAAATCCTAAAAAGCTAAGTACAGCGATTGATACGGCACCCATTACCGTGCCCATGCTGAAATTATCTGCATCATATAACGGTTTCCACGTGAATTCCGCTCCATTGACACCCTTCATGATGGCGAAAATACCAACAGCCACGAATATCACTAAAACAATCAGTTCGGCGACAACGATAATCTTGTTTGCCTTGGCGGTAAATTCAATTCCCAGCACGTTGACAACTGTATTAATCGCAATGAAAATCACGAGCCAAACGAGTAGTGGAATATTTGGAACGATATCATGCAATGCTGCCGCACTTACTAGATAAAGAAGTGCCGGAACGAAAATGTAATCGAGCAAAATAAGCCATCCAGCGATAAATCCTACGGAATCATTGATGCCTCGCTGTGCATAAGCATATACCGAACCAGCAATAGGGAAAGCCTCGGACATTCTAGCATAGCTTAATGCGGTAAAGATCATTCCGACCATTCCGATGAGGTAGGCCAGGGCAACCATCCCGTTCGACCCCTGGGCAACTGCGCCATAGATTCCAAACGGTGCGATTGGCACCATGAATACCAATCCGTAAATCAGAAGATCCCAAAATGTTAAGGAACGTTTCAGTTCCTGTTTATATCCCATATTTGTCTGGGTTTGAGTTGATTTAGAAAGCTCAGCCACGGATTATACCACCTCTTTCTTGAACAGTTGGATATTGTAAGCTTCGAGGATGGAACGTGGCACAAAGAATCTTGCCGTTTTGAGCGGGTCCACAATCTGGCTAATCTGAGCTTGGCCTGCTGCACTCATCAGCATCGTGAACTCGGCTAAAGACAAATCAGTCTGTGGCTGAAGCAAATCGATCATCTCCTCGACAGCTACATTGGCCGCTTCGTCTAAAAGTTCCTTTGAAACGAGAGTAGCTACGCCTTCTTCGTTTTCTAAAAGTGGATGATTGATGCTGTGCCCTTTGATGACTTCAAGTGTGACCTTTACCTTTGCAGGGATTTCAATCCCGGACACGCTGATTTCGCCGTCACCCATCGCTGCATGCAGATCTCCCAGGGCAAAAAGTGCACCGGGCTGGAAGACAGGGAAGTAAAGGGTGGCTCCTGTAGTTATCAGCTTTGTGTCCATATTCCCGCCATGAGCTCCCGGAGTACCATTGTTGACAGCCTCACCCTCTGGAGCTACTCCAATAACGCCAATCATAGGATTAAGTGGAAGAGCAATTTTTTCATTAAAAATCGCTTTGTCGTCCTTGACTGGAATGATTTTTACTTCGAACTTATCCAGGCGATGTCCCATGACACCAAGCTCCGGACCAACAACCATGACACCTTGTTTACCTAATTCAATGTCATCAATCGTCACTTTTAAAATGTCACCAGGCTGTGCCTCCTCGACATAAACTGGCCCCGTCGCAGGGTTGATTTGATTCCAGTCAATCGCGTTAAAAGTCGTTTGCTCGGATTGGATTTGATCCTGGAAGCAGTCGAAAGTATCAATTTCGACCTGTGTTCCAGACTTCACTGTCAGTGCTGGTTTGTTGTTTTTATCCATGGCATAAATATAGGATTGAGTCGATAACTGTGCAGTCATGTAATTAAATCCCTCCTGAACTTTATTTTTATATTCTGAATAATTAAAATGTTACACTTTTTCAGGAGAGGTTGTTTGTAAAATTCCAATCTGTTTTTGCACGATTTTATTTAAATTTTGTCACCAGCATATGTAAAACCAAGGTGATAACCGCGGTTAATGGTACGATTATCAACCTGTCTGTTATCGTAATATTGAGTACAAAACTGATTAGACTCATCAAACCAACTGTAAGCGAGAAATGCTTTATCGAGAATTGGTCCTTCACATAAATATAAAAAAATGGAATGGCGGCTGCGGTAAAGAAGGACATAAAGTATGGAAGCCACTTTTCAAAGGAATCTGAAAGCAGAACGCCCGCCAGTCCGAGAATCACTATCATAATCATTCCAAAAAAATAGCCTGTCTTTAAAATACGACTAGGTGATGATTCCTGAGTTTTCCTTACTGTCAATATGTATAGAAACAGGCTGACTATTGAGTAAAGGGAATGCCCTGTGCCAACTGCGAGTATGGAAATGCCAGTATAGATGAAAATATGGGCTATTATAGTATTTGACTGAATAACCGACTCAAGCAGCTGTATAGATGAAGATATTTGGGTTTGCGAAAGCAAGTACATTGTAAAAGCTGTATAGGACAGCAATAAGGCAGTCCAGGAAAATGAAGAATATCTCAATGCCGATAAACGGTGATTGGGCTTAGTCGTTTTTACCGATTCCCAGAAATAAAAACTTGTGAAAGTTTGGCCAGCCATAACTAGTATGAATGATACAAAGTAAGAACTGTTTTCCCAAATACTTCCGCTGAAAATTCCTTCAAAGCTTGTAATGAGACGTTGGTAAACAGCATCTGTTCCAGTCCTTAAGTAGAGGGTCAGTACCGTGAATGACATGGTAAATAACACCCCGATTAAAATCAGGCTGCCGACTCTTGTGACTCCCATTTTTCCTCCCAAGCCAAATAAAACATAACTAAAAATTAAAAATAAAAACACACCCAGATAGGAGGGCTGTTGGAAAAAATCCCGGAATAGAATAACAATCAATGAGGTTTGGATCAAAATGCTCCCGATACTGGAAAAACCAAAAATCAAGATTGTAGCAGTGTTGAATTTACCGGGAGAATTGAACTGATCAGGAAGAATTCCATCGATTTTTTCCAGGCTGACAGTCCATTTCTTTAAAATCAAATACAGAATAAAAGAGGAGATGGTAAAAATGAAGAAGCTTGATAATCCTCCTTTTACAGTAAGAATAAATGGGATGAGTACTGTTGCCCCGGTCATATATTGAATAACCAATGAGTATGTTCCACCGCTTAAGCCAACTTCTTTTCCGGCATTCGTAAATTCATGGACACTGCGATGACTGCCGATTTTGTCTATAAGTAGAATGACGAGTGTAAAGGCAATAAATAAAAGGAAATACCAATCAATCATATGTGTTTCTCCTTGAATTGACTCGGAGTGATACCTTCGATTTTCTTAAACAAATTGCTGAAATGATGCTGGCTTGAAAAACCAACGTGTTCAGCAATCTGGAATAAACTCCAATCAGGGTTCTCGAGCATCAGCTGCTTCGCTTTCTGTATCCGGAAATGATTGATATAGTCAGTGAATTTTACGCCCACTATCTCAGTGAACTTTTTGCTTAAGTAAGTTGGGGTGACATATACCTTCCTTGCCAGGTCAGACAGTTGAAGTTTTTGGTCGTATTCTTCGCGGACAATATCCAATACCTTGTTGATCAGGACTGATTTCGTCTCTGTGAACGTGTTTTTTTGTAAAAAATCCTCAATTACCTTGATTAGTTCATTTTCAATAACTGGTTTAACGAGGTAATCCAGGACATTAAGCCGGATTCCCTGCTTTGCATAGCTGAAGTCTTGATAAGCTGTGATGAGTACAACTTCTGTGTCTATATCATTTGTCCTTAAGTACTCGCAGAAGTCCAGACCGGTATCTCCGGGCAATTGGATGTCGACAAAGGCTAGTGGGAATGAGTGGGTTTTTACTAGTTGCTTTGCTTCCACCGCATCCTCGGCAGTGTATATGTTCCAGTTCGTATATTGTTTTTTTACCAAATAAGTAAGCTGTTCAAGCTCTAATGGTTCATCATCGATTATTAATAGATTCATTGTGATTCCCCCGGTGAATATGGCCAAATGGCTTTCACTTCTGTCCATTCTGGCTTTCTTTTCATTGAAACTTCTGTATGCAGTTCAAAAAGCAATTCTAATCGTTTGCGTATATTTTCCATACCTGTACCATCTCCGTTTGTGATGAACTGCTCTGTTTCACTATTGCCATTATCTATAACCTTTAAGATGACCCAGTTCCCTTCCCGGCGCAATTCAATTTTAAGCCGCTTTTCACCACGTTTATTTTCAAGTCCGTGCTTAAAGGCGTTTTCGACGAATGTCTGCAGAGTGTAGGGAGGAAGGAGTGTTGGCAGTGCGTTTTCATCGACTGTTATATCTACTTCTAGCTTCTTTCCAAAACGCAGCTTCTGGATGGCTAAGTAGTTTTTTGTATGCTCCAATTCACTTTCAAAAGGTACAAGCGATTCCTTATCCCTATTTTGATACCTTAGAAAGAGAGAGAACTTCTCCATTGATTGGATGAGGTCTTCATTCCTGTTAAGCCTGGCGAGAGACATCATGGCATTCAAACTGTTAAAAAGAAAATGCGGGCGGATTTGCTGGCTGAGCTGGAGGTACTCCATTTGATGTAGCTGTGTTTGCAGTTGAATCTGTTTATTTTCCATTTGCAAGTAATCAAACTCTTTTTCAAGCAGCTTAAGAATACTGAGAATGACCAATGCAATGATTGGAATGAGCAGACATAGGAAGATAATGATGGAGAACATGGCCGAAGCACTTATCATAATAGATTCATCCTTTTAGTGATAGCCTATTTTTCTATCTATCTTACTCCTTTTTCATGATGTGGTACACCTATTGAATAAATCGAAAGTTTCTATTAATGTTTTCCAAAAAGGCTGTATAATGGAAAAATAAAACAGGGAGGTGGCTTCCATGGAACTATGGAATATCTACGATCAATACAGGCATTTGACTGACCGCATACATAAAAGAGGGGAAGATATGAAGGCGGGGGATTACCATATTGTTGTCCATGTTTGGATTGTGAATGAGGATGGCCAGTTCCTGATCCAGAGGAGGCAGCCGTGGAAAAAAGGCTGGGCAAATATGTGGGATTGCTCTGCAGCCGGTTCTGCAATTCTAGGTGATAATAGTGAACAAGCAGCCATCCGGGAGGCAAAAGAAGAGCTCGGCATCGACCTCGATATCGAAAAGGGCGAAAGATTATTCACTGTGAGATTTCCGCGAGGCTTCGATGATATCTGGCTAGTCAGGCAAAATATCGCGATTGAGGAATTGCATCTTCAGGAAGAGGAAGTCGCCGATGCAAAATGGGCGAGTGAAGCGGAGATAAGGGAAATGGCAGAGACAGGTGAGTTCATCCCGTTTAACTATTTTGACTTATTATTTGAAATGGCTAACTCTTGTATCGCTCTCAAAAAGGCTTCAGTAGATGATGCTGATGACCTTTTAGCTCTGCAAAAAGAAGTATTCATGCCTTTATATAAAAAATACAATGATCATGAAACAAGCCCGGTAACCCAAACGTTGGAGAGGTTCTCCGCAAAGTTCAAACGGGGAGATTTTTTAAAAATCCTCTTTGATGGTGAACTCGCAGGAAGCGTCCATGTATATGAAAAATCGCCTGGTTTGATGAGGCTGCATATCATCAACATTCTGGAAAAATACCATAATAAAGGCATTGCCCAGGAAGTCATGAAACGGCTGGAGCTCATGTATCCGGAAGCCGATGCATGGGTACTGGATACGATTCTTACCGAGGAGCGCAACTGCTACTTGTATGAGAAAATGGGGTATAAACGAACTGGAGATGCTAAAGTCATTAACAATGACATGACGATTATCACATATAGGAAAGAAGCTAATCTGAACAAAATCAATAGTATATAGGTTGGAACGGAAACTTCGTTAATGAGAAGCATAAACCATGCTTCTTTTTTTTGCGCTGAAAAGCAGATCATAAACCTCATATTTATTGAAATCCAGGCAGAAGAAAGAAGCAATCTACTTCAAAATTAACAGTCGAATTCTGTAAAAATAGGGCGAGAGAACTAATGGAAATACAGGAAATACATGGTACTATTCAATTAACGTCACTTATAGGAGGATTGAATCATGACAAAAGAAGAGAATCACTCCATCGAAGAATCGACATCACAAGAGGAAAACTTAACAATAGAAGAACGACTTTTGGATCTCCGTAAAAAATTAAACAAGGAATCGATCCATTCCAGCCTGAGGCCCAAGCTGATTGGGGGCTTGAACGAAAAGGATGTCCTTAAATACATAGATGTGATTGAAAACAAGTACCAGCACATAGAGCAGGAAATGAAAAAGAGTCTTTATGAGCTTGTATCAGCCCGTGACCGCTTGCAGAAGGAGCTTGAAGCTGACAAAGCTGCGGCATTGGAGGAAAAGCAAAACATGCAGGCCAGTCTGGACCAGACCCAAAAAGATTTGGCTGTTTATGCAGCTAAGTGTGAGGAACTGGAATTCACGATTCAGTCCTTAAATGACAATAATAATACACTTATCGATCAATTACAGACTGAGAACAGCCGGCTTGCTTTGGAGCGGAAAGAGCTTGAGAGCCAATTAACTGCTTCCCGGCAGGAAATAGCAGAGCTAAAAGAGTTTACTGCTGAATTTGAACAAAGGAATCAAATTCTTGAATTAAAAATCAATGAACTGCGAGAAGAGCTTGAGAGGAATCCATCCGGAGAAAACCAGGAATATGTTGAAAAAATTAAATCTCTTGAAGAAACAATTGAACAATATAAGGCTGAAATTGAGGAACACCGTAAAACAAGGGCAAGAACCGAGGACGAACTGAAATTGAAAAAAGCTCAGGTGACAAGCTGTAAAATCACCGGATTTAAAGATGAGGTATTCAATATCTATCAGCAGCTTGAGGCGCTCACGCAGGAACAGGTCCAAATTAACAAGGAACTGCAGGAGCAGTTAAAGTTTGAACAGGTGCGTGCAGAAAAAGCTGAGCAGCGTGTGGAGAGCCTCAATATATGGATCGCCCAGTTAAAAGAAAAGTTGTACGGCGAACAAAGTCTTTTCGAGATTCAGTTCAAAAAGATGGCAGAAAGATACAGCTTGTTCCAGTCTGAAGTCAATGAGAGCTTTGATGATTTGAAAACACAGGAATCAGCCATTGACAGCCCTGGTTATCAGGAAGAATTAGTGGAAGTTTAGAATAAAAGTGAAGGGCTTGCCAATCAAAGACAGGCCCTTTCCATTATTTTTTTGGGGAAAATTTAAACATAAACCAAAAAAAGACGGCTCTCCATTTGGGAGTAGCCGTCTTTTGTATTACTGAATTATTTAATACCCTTCATGTAACCTTGAATCTTAGGAGACATGATGAACAGGATGATACCTAGTATGATGGATGCTCCACCGATTGTTCCGAAATAAGTCATTTCGGTTTCAGGTGAGTAAAACTTAACGATTTGTGCGTTGATGGCTTGTGCTGCAGCACTTGCAAGGAACCAGAGGCTCATTGTTTGTGCAGAGAAAGCAGCCGGAGCAAGCTTGGTAGTTGCTGATAGTCCAACAGGAGAAATCAGCAATTCACCAAATACAACGATCAGGTAGCTAAGAACTAACCATAGTGGGCTAACTAGTGCATCTGTGCCTGTGAAGTATCCAGGAATCAGGATGACCAGGAATGATAGACCTGCGAACATCAATGAGAATGAGAACTTCTTAGGAATTGATGGCTGGCGATCTCCCAATTTCACCCAGAATCCAGCGAAAATTGGTGCAAAGATAATGATGAATAATGGATTCAGAGACTGGAACCATGCCGGTGAAATTGTCATACCCGCGAACTCAAGCTGTGTACGCTTGTCCGCATAGTTAGCAAGGATTGTTGAACCCTGTTCCTGGATTGCCCAGAACATTACCGCTGCCAGGAATAACGGAATATATGCAAGAACGCGTGAACGTTCAACTTCTGTTGTCTTAGGGCTGCGGTACATAACGATAAAGTATACAGTCGGAATTAAGATGCCAAGGATTGTTACTAAGTTAATAAAGCTTTCGAATGTTAAAAGTCCAGCAGGAATTAAAATAGCACTTAAAATACCGATTGCAACAATCGCTACACCGAAAATCGTAAAAGTTTTCTTCTTTTCAGATGGTGAAAGCGGGTTTGGTACAGCTGTACCAGCAAGGCCAAGATTCTTCTTCTTTGTAAGAACGAATACAACTAGACCAAGGAACATACCGATTGCGGCAATTGCGAAACCGTAATGGAAGTTATAAGCATTAGATACAGTTCCAACGATAAGTGGCGCAAGGAATGCACCTGCGTTAATACCCATGTAGAATATTGTGAAACCAGCGTCACGACGAGCGTCATTTTCGCTGTACATTTCACCTACGACAGTAGAAACGTTTGGTTTCAATAGACCTGTACCGATTACAATCAAGATCATTGAAACGAAGAACATAGCCACGCTGCCTGGAATAGCAAGCGCAATGTGACCTAACATAATCAATATTCCACCGTAGAATACAGCTTTTGAAGTACCGAAAATCCGGTCAGCAAGCCATCCGCCGATGATGCCCGACATGTAAACGAGTGAGCCGTAAATGGACATGATTGAAAGAGCTAGTGTCTCATCAAGTCCCAAACCGCCTTTAGATACTTCGTAGTACATGTAGAATACGAGGATCGCTCTCATTCCATAGTAAGAGAATCGCTCCCAGAACTCAGTGAAGAAAAGAGTGAAAAGTCCCTTTGGATGTCCGAAGAATCCTGTTTGAGGAACACTATCCACAATTTTCTGCCTATTAAGGTTTGACATGTTTACCCCTCCCTATTTTCTATTCTAGAATACTTTTTGAAGTGTGAATTGTCAAAAACAAAATCAGGAAGTGAATACATAAAACGCTGATATATAAGGGTTTTTGGCGTGTATTCGTTAAAAAGAAAATGTATTAAAAATTATTGGATTAATAAGAAAATGTTAAATAATCAGGTAATTTAGTAAAAATATACCATTCAACACCAAACCGTGTTTACCCCCTTTAACGAAATTGCAAACCAGCAAATGGGACGAATATTTATTAGCCAGGAGGGTATTGTTGGACTAAGAGGATTTAACTTGGCAAAATTGGAGGGAAAAGGATGAAAAATAATTACGGAAGATTTGGCCTGATGGTGCTGACATCCACCATTATCATGTTCATTCTGATGTATTTAAATGCATATAGCATTGATCATGTATTCTTCAGTGAAACAAGACTTTATATGGCTTTGATCATGGGCGGAGTGATGGCGATTGTTATGCTCTCATTCATGCTCAAAATGTATACAAATAAAAAAGTCAATTTAGGAATTTATGCCGGCAGTGCTTTATTGATTGCAGTTTCCCTGTTCCTGGTACGCAGCCAGACGACTGTTGATGATACATCATGGATGAAAGCGATGATCCCGCACCACTCGATCGCCATCCTGACAAGTGAACGTGCCGAGATTGAGGACCCGCGTGTGCGGAAACTGGCTGATGAAATCATCAAGGCACAGCGTAAAGAGATTAGCGAGATGAAGACACTGATTAAGGATCTTGAAGAAAAAGAAAAGTAATATACGAAGGAGAGCTTAATCAATCTGATTAGGCTCTCTTTTTTGCGGCAAAAAGGATTTATGCCCGTTACTGGAGAATTATCGTGAGGAAGAGCAATATAGGAGTGTATAAAATGAAATCCAAATTAATTTTAGTTGAGGGCCTTCCAGGCTCAGGAAAATCGACAACCGCGAGATTGATCTATGACATCCTCATGGAGAATGGTGTAAATGCAGAGCTTTACATGGAAGGCAAATTAGATCATCCAGCCGATTATGAGGGTGTTGCTTATTTTACAGAAGATGAATTTAAGCACCTCCTTGCAGGAAGCGGAAATCTCGGCAAAATTTTTCAAGATCGAGTACTTGTCAAGAATGGGCATTATCTTTTGCCATTTATGAAAATTAAAACAGAACTTGGTGATAAGTTCCCCGAGAATTTGCTGGCGGAGATTTGCAGAAAAGATATTTATGAATTGCCGCTTGAGCAGAATATTCAAGTCATTGCGGAAAGCTGGGCAGAGTTTGCCAGGATGGCAGAAACGGAAAATAAGGTCTATGTATTTGAGTGCTGCTTCATTCAAAATCCAGTTACCGTCGGAATGGTCAAATACGGAGCACCAGATGAAGTGAGTATAGCATATGTCAAAAAACTCGGAGATGCTGTAAAATACCTTGATCCGCTGCTTGTCTATGTAAAACAGGAAGACATCGAGATATCATTCCGTAAGGCAGTCGCTGAAAGACCGGAGGATTGGTTCAAAGGATTCATTCAATATTATACGTCTCAAGGTTACGGTGCCGAAAAAGAACTGAGCGGATTGGACGGTACGATTGAAGTGCTTAAGGCGAGGCAGCAACTTGAAAACAAGATACTAGAACAACTGACTATGCCCGTATCAATCCTGGATAATTCTCAGTTTAACTTGGAAAGCCATAGGGAGAGTTTGATAAAAGAAATTATGGAAGAGAATACGAATGAGTGAAATATGCGGTAAAAGAGCTCGATCCACTGGATTGAGCTCTTTTTGCTAATATGTATTGTGGGTAAAATTATCGTAACCAGAATTTTCTCATGCAATCATACACGCATTGCTCATATCGTAAGTCTTTGCTGCTATGGGTTTTAATTCTTTTTAGGCTATTCAACGATATGGGAATGGTGATTTTATGAAGTCGAACCAGTTAAGAGAGATTGTTGACGCCATAAATCGTCGTTAAAAGATAAAGAGGTCGCGAATAGAGCGTATTTCCCGAAGTCGCATATCCAGATAAACAGGTCACCAATAAATCAAGCATAACCAAAGAGGGATTTTAATATTTTTAGAGAAAGTAGTTGTAAAAAAGTAGAGGGTGGTGAGTGCGATGGAGAGTTTCAATTATAAGGACTATGACGCACTAGGTCTAGCAGAGCTGGTCAAAAGAAAAGAGGTTCAGCCTCTGGAACTTGTTGAGGAAGCAATCCGATTAACAGATTCATTGAATCCAAAGATGAATGCAGTCATCAACAAGATGTACGATCAGGCAAGGAAAACAGCAGGCCAGCAGCTGAGAGGCAGATTTGCTGGAGTCCCGATGTTTCTCAAGGATATTTCACAGGAGATTGAAGGGGAACCGATCACGGCAGGATCCAAGGCATTTTTGAAATACCGGGCGAAAACAGATTCTGTGTATACAAGAAGACTGCGTAAGGCTGGTGTAGTTTTCCTCGGCCAAACGAATGTGCCTGAATTTGCGTTAGTTGCCGTGACTGAACCTGCTCACTATGGTCCTACACGGAATCCGTGGAGTCTAGATCGCTCTCCAGGTGGATCAAGCGGAGGATCGGCGGCAGCGGTAGCATCCGGATTGGTACCAATTGCGGGCGCCAATGATGGCGGAGGGTCGATCAGAATTCCTGCGGCCTACTGCGGATTGTTTGGACTGAAGCCGACCAGGGGCCGGACGCCGGTCGGTCCAAATTACGGACGAGCATGGCAGGGGGCCTCGGCAGAACATGTATTGACGCGTTCGGTCAGGGATAGTGCGGCTATGCTGGATGAACTTCATGGCTATGAAAAAGCAGGAGCGTTTTCGGCTCCTCCTTTTTCAGGAAGTTATCTCGAAACATCCGGCACGCCGCTTGGTAAAAAATTGAGAATTGCTTTTTCGATAAAATCACCAATTGGAACGGATGTTGACAAGGATTGCAGTGAAGGTGTGTTGAAAACAGTAAGGCTCCTTGAGTCGATGGGACATCATGTGGAGGAAGTTGATGCTCCGGTGGACGGGCATAAAATCGCTAAAAGCTATCTAACCATGTACTTTGGGGAAACGGCTGCTCTTTTAGCATCGCTTGAGGAAGTGCTTGGTCGGAAAGCGGCGGCTACGGATGTGGAACCAACCACATGGCTGTTGGGCTTGTTAGGCAAAGCGACAACGGCAGAAGAGTTTGTTCTGAGCATGAGAGAGTGGGATCGAGCCGCCCTGCACATGGAAACATTCCATGAAACCTATGATTTTTACATTACGCCAACAACGGCTCATCTGCCAGCAAAAATTGGCGAACTAGAGCCTTCTTCATCTGAAAAATTCCTGATCAGCACAGTGGGGAGGTTAGGGCTAGGTGGAGCTTTAAAGAAGGCGGGAATCGTGGAACAGATCGCTCAAAAGAATCTGGCTCGTACGCCATTCACCCAGCTTGCAAACCTGACAGGCCAGCCTGCGGTGTCATTGCCGCTGCACCAGACAAAAGATGGTCTGCCAGTAGGGGTACAAGTCATGGCAGCAAGGGGGAGGGAGGATTTGCTGTTCCAGCTAGCAGGAGAGTTAGAGCAATCTGAAATTTGGCAGGATGTGAGCGAGAATCCATTATTCTAGTATTTAATCAAACGTTTGATTAAATAGGGTAGAACCCTTGGAAACACTAAAAAGAGGCAGTCGTAGCTGCCTCTTTTTCAACATAATACAATAATCCTGTATGGAGTCGTTTGCGCCGGAATGCTAAAAGTAGAAGGACCATAAATAACGATTAGATTCCTGTTAGCAGGACTCTTTGTAAACCTCTGCCCATTTTCCAATAAAAGCTGTGTCCCAGGTGATAGGTTAAGCTTCAGCATGCCATCACTGCTGACGAGCTGGCTGTTGAAGAAATCGACTTTCACATTTTGACCTCGCTTTTCTTTTACCATTACAAGAGTCCGGTATTGCGGTGGATAAATCAACGGTACAGGTGCGTCAGCGTCATAGTAGCCCGTCACCCGGTCGCCAACTCCCACCATCGCCTGATCCACAAAGTAAGTCTTCGGTTCTACTACAAAATTGACTTGCCTTCCACTTCCGTCATTGACCGACATTAATTTATAACAGCCTTCATTTTCGCCGGATGGCGTGATAGCAAAGTCGTTTATCATCGTAACCGTTCCACTAAAAGGTTGATATTTGACCACTCTTTCCCCTCCACTCACTGAATTCCTGCCCATATTTTATTCATTCACTGAAAATACGTGCTTGTTAGTAATTCACTAGAGGGGGGTAAAACAAGATAAAAAGGGATGGTACAATGCCTTTCAACTATGATCTTGATTTTGACAATATTGATTTCCGTGATCAGCCTGAACTTTATCGAGTAGGCAGGGGAGAACAGGGTGTTTTACTTGTTGAACCCTATAAAAGTGAAATCCTGCCTCACTGGCGGTTCAAGACACCGGAAATCGCCATGGAATCCTCGGAAAAAATCTATCATATGTTTCTTGATTATAAAGAGAAGAAAGATTTTGTCGGCATGGATATGGCGAGAAAGTTTTTACAGATGGGTTATACTCGCGCCCGCCGTTATACGAATTATAAGGGAGGAAGGAAATATGATGAAGATGGCAAGTTGATGGAGCGCCAGAATGATCCGGTTAAAGCCCAATCAGCGGCCATATTCATGGAGAAATGGAAACAGGCCAGAACGGATAAAGAGTATCTTGAGATGAAAAAGGAACACCAGAGGAGATATGGAAGAAAAGCCTAGATCGCTTGCTTGAGTGGGAAGAGTGATTGGTCGATGACGATATGAAAACAGTTTGAGAGCTACAAGGTTTTTCTTTTTCGAATCGGTCCACTTTCTGAATACCGACAACCTCAATTTCAATGGTTTTCATAAAATTGATCAAATTCGTCATGTTTGCAGG
>NZ_JBIQOE010000024.1:0-13453 GCF_047739415.1 Mesobacillus sp.
CAGCTATCCAGAACAAGGAATTGAAACAGTCAACTATGTGAATATACCTGAAGACCGTCCGATTGATTTCAGGCTGACTTCAGCAGGTACGATGCAAAGCTTCTGGATTCCTGCCTTGGCGGGCCAAAAGTACACGATGGCAAAAGCTGAAACCCAGCTTTATCTCGTTGCAGACAATCCTGGATCCTATGTAGGCAAGAACACGAACTTTAATGGCCAGGGTTATGCAGGCATGGAGTTTGAGGTGCTTTCCCAGACACAAAAGGAGTTTGATCAATGGATCAAAGAAGTTAAAGAGACTGCTCCAAAAATGACTTTGGAGGAATATGAGAAGATGCTTGAGCCTTCCCACCTTGGCCGTAATACATTCTCGAATACGCACCTTGAATGGGTCGACCATTCCGATCCACATTCAAAGAACTACACGAATCCAGAAATGTATGATAGAGGACATGGGTGGCCAGGAAAGATCTTTGAGGACAAGGATAATTACAAATATAAAGAACCCACGGCGTAATCATGATTTTATTTGTTGCGATGCCACTGCTGATTGGTCTCATGAACTTTGTGATTCCGCTGCAGATTGGTGCCCGTGACGTTGCCTTCCCGCTGAATACCTCGTTATAGTGCTGTGCGTTAAGGAAGTCATTTTCCGGTACGGCTGTCTGGCCCTTCATCATCAGACCATCGATGCCGCCGCGGAAAAACATCACCACGCCAAGCAGAATATACATAATCCCAATCTTCTTGTGGTCAACCGTTGTAAACCACTCCGATCAAAGGTAATTCCATTTTTTAAAACAGGTAACCCTGCTAATGCACCAACTAATGTCAGGGCAATCCCGATTTGTGATGCGAAAATTAATGGATCACCAGTTACGAAAAATTCATCCCACTTAATGCCCACTGTTGTCACCCCCGTGTGAATCTTCAGTTTCAGATTAGCTGAATGCCCTTAGCTTCTGACTGACTGTGAGCGGCGCAGCGCTGTTCAATATTTCGTTCATCATTGGGGGTACACCTGACGCAGGATGGACATCCTACTTCCCTCTTGCCGGTAAAGAATTCAGTCCGGGCATCGGGAACGAACCTGACCCTAATTCGGACCATTTCTGCTTGAGCAGCCGAAATTTTGTCCGAACCTGACCAGACTTCGGACAAGTTCCGCTTGAGCTGCCGGGATTTTGTCCGAACCTAACCTGACTTCGGACAACTTCCGCTTGAACGGCTAGGACTTTATCCGAAGGTTATCTTGTTTTAAAAAAGCCCTCGATTTCCTTTACACCAGAACTAAATCTTAGCCATCTCGCTTTTACGTCCTTTGATAAGGCGTAAACGGGGCAGCTTGCCTTCTTTCCGGAATAAAGAAAACATCGCGAAGTTAAATGCCGCAAGGAACAGCGAAAGTACGGCATGCTGGAATCCATGTGATACCAATGCCAAGAATCCGCTTACAAGACAATATAGACCAACAATTAAATAAAAGTACATAAGAAGTTTTCCCACTTCTCATTCCCCCACTTTTTCGTATGTATTTTTTATATTAACAGAATTTAATAAAAAATGTCACATAATGTTCACAATTAGCACCGATTTTTTCACGATTTACAAATCAACTATTTGCTTGACTCTTAAAACAGCCATGCTATTATGATTAGAGATGAAATAAATATCTAAATTTTACCACTAGGGGTGCCTTTGATTTAAAGGCTGAGATTAAAGTGAGACTTTGAGACCCTTGGAACCTGATCTGGTTTACACCAGCGTAGGAAAGTGGACTTTGGGACATTTTTTGTTGTGCCAATAAAACCACTTTCTTTGAAAGTGGTTTTTTTTATTGGGTTAAAAAGGATGAGGAGGAACATTAAATGACAAAATTCACTGAAGAATTAAGAAACCAAGCAGAGCCAATATGGCAGGCAAATTTTGACCACCCTTTTATTAAGGGAATCGCTAATGGTAATTTAGCATTGGATTCCTTCCGCTATTATGTATTGCAGGATTCTTATTATCTTTCCCATTTTGCCAGGATACAGGCAATTGGAGCGGCGAGAGCATCTGATTTGTTCACCACTTCCAGAATGGCAGCTCATTCAATGGGAACTTATGAGGCTGAGCTTGGTTTGCATGAAAATTTCCTAAAGCAACTGAAATTAACAAAACAGGAATTAGAAGAGTTCGTCCCTTCTCCCACTGCCTATGCTTACACATCACATCTTTATCGAGTTGCTGCTTCTGGAAGCCTTGCTGAAATCATCGCAGCGATCCTTCCATGCTACTGGATTTACTATGAAATTGGAGAATTGTTAAAGGAATCCACACCAAATGTCCCAATATATCAAGAATGGATTAATGCATATGGCGGAGAATGGTTCAGAGAATTGGTAAATGAGCAATTAAGCAGATTAAATGTACTTGCATTGGAAGCGCCAAAATCGGAACAAGAAAAGATGAAACAGCATTTTATCATCAGCAGCCAGTATGAATTCATGTTCTGGGACATGGCCTATAATCAAGAAAAGTGGCCTGTTACACATTAAAAGTTTGCATATAAAAACAACGGGTTTCTTGCCCGTTGTTTTTAATCAATAATGGAACAGCGTGCATCACTTTTTTACCTAAAAAGACGGCTTCGACAACGAACAATTCCCCACTAGAGGCTGCAACCTTGGTTCATAGTAGCTTAAATTGGCGAGAAAGTAACATGTCTCTGGAAAGTGATGCTCGAGGAAGCGCAGATTGGATTTATTCAAAATCGTATTTCCTTTGTACTTCTCCACCATATTTTTAATGAACTCATTCATTTCCAGCGTCGTCTTTCCTACTTCATAAATGAATTCCTGCTGGCGAGCAAATCCAGGCTGTTTAACCCGTAAATAATTCTTCAAATGATGATTTTGGACAATATATAGCTGAAATCTGCGTTTGTATTCTTGTGCGACTGTGTTGGCTCCTACTTCGATCGGGTCAAGTAAATTTTCAAAAAGCACAGCATGACCGAGCTGGTCTTCAAGCCAAAGGTCCATTATCTCTGTAACTGACAACCGTAATGGTTCCTGTCCCTGAACTAGATAGCTCAATATGCGTAAATATTCCTGGTTTTCACTTAAGGTACCATTTAAATAGGTAGGCGACAGGCTTAAATTTACTTTGTTATCTATCCTCAATGATTGCAGTGTACCTTCAAAATCATAATAGTTTTTAGCAACCTTCCACGCTTTTCTGGAAAAATCGATCATTTGACGGTCCTGGTGGCCAGCTTGCCGCGGTATCGAATGCAATTCAGCTAATAGGTTATCATATAGCACAATGAATTGCTGTGCTATTTCCACATATCCCTTTTCACTCACTGACAACCCATCCCTGACAAAATAGGCGTGATCCTGCAGCATTTCAAGCCAAAATGAATGTTCATCCCAAAGAGAAATCATCTCTTACCCCTCCTTTTCCTACTTATACTTACTGCTCAAGAAAGAAAGAAATGATGACCTCAAGAAATTTTTAATACTTTTAGCCTGATATGAAATACTAAGAAAAACAATCCATATTCTCTCCCAAAAGGTGTTGCTAATGAAAAATCTAAAACTTTACATATTTTTAATGGCTGTCCTGCCCTGGTTGTCGCTGCCCCTTCTTGGTAAACAGACATTCAGAAAGTTCCTGCCAGGTACGTTGTTCATGGGAATTTATCTAATGTTTGAAGGAAGGTTAGCTGAAAAGAGAAAATGGTGGTGGTTTCCATTTAAAATTAAACCAAACGTATTGGGTGAAATGCCTTTAATATGGGGTCCGTTTTTTATAGGTTCCTTTTGGATCATGAAATACACCTATAAAAAATTCAATCTGTATTTATTGGTCAATATCCTGATTGACTCACTATTTACTTACTACTGCCTGGACATATTCAAGAAATTTGGCTATGTTTCATTGGTCCGCCTTACAAAATTCCAGTTATCAATAGTATTTTTATTCAAAACCTTAGTTCTATATGGATTCCAGGTATTTTATGACAAAGTAATTCGGGGACATTCAGACAGCACCCATCAATAATAATTTTTGAAATGAACATAATAATGATTAGATAAATCCAAGGAAAGGGAGTTGAATGGAATGGCGAGACAAGGTATGCACAACAGGGATCAAACAAGAGAACAGACAGAAAAGCATGATAAAAGAAATGATATTGAGCTGGGCGCTGAGTTCCAGGTCGGAAATTCCAAATCGCAAAGCCAGAAAAAAAGCGGTAAACAAGTGAATAAAAAGTAACAGGAAGACGCCCATTAACCCGGGCGTCTTTTCTTCTTTACTAAGGATCTTAAAAGTAAACGGTCTCTTATCTCCCTTCTAAGAAGGAACATAATACCAAATATCTTTTTCAAATTTAAGTTTTAGAATAGTATACACGGGGAACGAACGTAATAAGAATGATATGGGAGGTGCTGAAGGTGAGCTTATTGTACAGCAAGGCAATGGAAGCTTTTAAAAAGGATGCAAAGCGTCAGTCTGAGTTTCAAAAGAAATCAAAAAACAAGGCGAAATAGCTATTCCGCCTTACGTTTGTACATTCATCTTCTTGTCATCCTACCATTGAGGATGATTTTTTTTGCCCATTTCTACTTTGGACTTAAGGAATCAATCTAGCTTTTCAAATTCGTATTGCTGTTAATTGCAAAGAGAATCACGCCGATAATTGCCGCAAAAACGAAAGTTGAAAACAGCAGAAAGACTGGAATTTCACCTTGAGGAAAAGCAATATTGTTAAAGTTAGCAAAAAACAGAATACCTAGTATGTATAGAAAATGAATTAAGATCGAAATCGACATGGCAGGTTTTAAAACGTTCAAAATATCACTCCTGTAAAATCTTTTCCTTTTCTTATTCCATTTTATGTAACAAAAATCCTCTTTTTCCATCAATTTTCTTCTTTAATTCGCAAACTAAAAAAAAGAACGAAACCATGTGGATTTCGTTCTAATCTTTATAAATTCTCGATAAAAACCCTGATGACATCAGCGCCGCCTATGAAGGTTCCAAGTGAACTTCCTAGATTGGCAAGTACGACGATCAGCAACACTCGGCTGACTTTGTTTCGCCAAAATCCTTTTAAACTAAAAACATCTTCAGATAGTGTCTCAAAGTCCTTAACACTTGGCCTGCGGATATAAGCCTGTGTTAAACCGGCAAACCAGCCTGCAGCAAGCAAAGGATTTAAGGAAGTGATCGGTGCCGCTATAAAAGCTGTCAAAATGGTTAGTGGATGCCCCATTGCGATGGCAGCTCCAAGTGCGGAAAGGCTGCCGTTCCATAAGATCCAGCTGACTGTTTGGCCAAATCCGGCTGAAGGGTTAGCCAAAAAAGTATAAACGATAATAGCTAGGATCAATACAGGAATGCTCCAGGCAATGACTTTTGGCCAATTGGATTTCGGCGGAATCGCTCTTAGTTGTTTCAAATCATGATCTTTTTTGATCTCTTCTTTGATTCCCGGTACGTGTGCAGCTCCCAGAACAGCGACAATTTTTTCTCCAGGTGCGTACTTGATTTTCTGAGCTAAATATTGGTCACGCTCGTCGATCAATGGCTTTTTCAACCTCGGGAATGTCTCAGTGAACTCATTCAGCATCGCATTAATCGTATCCTGTTCCTTCAGCTTTTCCAGCTCTTCTTCCGAGATGCTATCCCGGCTGAAGATGCTTGTAATGATCTGGCTGAGTAGTATTGCCTTTCCTTTCAAGCCAAGATTTCCCCAAATCCTTGAAAAAGTAATCTGTATATTTCGATCTGCCAAGACAAGTTCAGCTCCGACTTCCTTCGCGGATTCAATCCCCTGGATCATCTCCTGGCCTGCTTTGATTCCAAGTTCCTTCGCCATCCGATTTTGGAAAGACGAAATAGCGAGGTTCATCAATAATAAAGAAGCCCGTTTTTCTTTGATGACCTGGATGATATCCATCTCCTGCCATTTTGAACCTTCAGAGATTGTCTTGTAGCGCTGCTCATCCAATTCAACACATACAGAATCTGGCCTCTCAGCTTCTATTACTTCCTTAACCTGCTCCGCGCTGTGCTTGGAGACATGTGCAGTTCCAATCAATATGTATTCCTTGCCATTCATTTCAATTCTCGTTATATTTTCCTCGCCCATAGATACCTTCCTTTTACTAGACCCATGCAAGCCAACTTTATATAGATAGTTTATGATTCATTCTACCATTATAACATGAACAATAGTCTGAAATATAAATATTATTTACCAACGTGCCAATCCTCCTAACAGATCACCATTCGAGCATTTTGCGTAAATTGAAAAAGACCGCAAAGCAGCCACTTTATGACTCCTGTGCGGTCCACTATTGAAATTTATTTTGAATAGCTTGTTTTCATTGAGGATGATTTCCTGTTATTCATCATTTTTTTTACAATAGGATATAGAACTGGTCCCCATTTAAGCGCTGTTTTGATTAATTTTTTCATGTGTCATCCCTCCTCATGTCTTAGTACTTATATACCCAGACTAAATGAGGGACAATCCTGCATGATTTTGGTAATCTTCGATTTTATTTATCAGGAGAAAGTTCGTTTTCGGTTACCCACTGATGGTTCGTTACTTTTTCAGAACCATCTGTTGGCGTAAAATCGACCATGTATACTGTCATTTCTTCAGCTGAATCAATAACCGCTTTTGCTCCTTTCATTCCTTCCATATGCTTGGTGTTGATTGTAGCTTCATCACCCGGTTTTAATGGTTCGTCTCCGGCATCAAGCAATTCTTCGTGGATTACCCACTTATGTTGCTCAACGCGATCTCCTCCATTTGTCGGATCATAGGATAAGGAATAGATAACAGTATCATATGCACCAACGATCATCGCTTCTGCTCCATCCATGCCTGGCATGTGGTCATCCGTGATGATGGCCTTGCTGCCAACTTTGTATGTTGGAGCCGAGGCTTCCTGCAGACCTTGTGGTAATTCACCTGATCCTGAATGCTCCATATTGGCATGGCTGTTGTGATCTTCAGTGTTGGATTTTTCTTCATCTCCAGAGCATGCTGTTAAAAAAAGTGCAGTAGTAATTGATAACATTACCATTACTAACCTACTGTTAAGTTTCATACTTACGATCCCTCCTATTTAATAAAAAATTTATATCATGAATTTATGCAGATTTTATCGAGCAGCTAACCGAATATTTTAGGGGAATTAATAGCTAATTTTCAAAAAGTTTTAATCACCTTAAAAATAGGTAAATCCCTTTTATAACATCAAAGTAGGGAGAGTTTATGACAACAAGATTAATAAAAGTAATCATTCTATTTATTATTTTTTCATCCATCAACGTAACACCGGCAAAAGCGGCAACTGATCGACAGGTCATTCTTATTTCTTTTGACGGTATGCGCAATGATCTCACACAGAGTTATGTAAAAGACGGCAAACTGCCTAATATAAAGAATGTTATCGAAAAGGGAACTTCCGCCAAATATGCAAAAACGGTAAGCCCGTCCCTTACTGCCCCTTCACACGCAGCTATCGCGACCGGCGCAACTCCACTTAAAACTTCAATTGTCAGCAATGCCTGGCAGCAGAAAGATGCAGCATTGACAAATCAGAAAAATGCCTTCTTAAGTGAATTTGAGGTAGACCCCCTTTGGGTCGCAGCAAGAAAGCAAGGAAAAACTACGGCAACAGTCGCTTTTGCCGGGGCAAATCCTTCCACTGGCAAGCAGGCGGACTATACGATTTATTATGGAGATACATGGTCCCCCAGCAAACAGGAAAAGCTCAAATTTTCAGAGGCATCAGGCTGGAGCAACACACCGAAAAGCTTTAGTCCATTGATGGAAACATCTTTCAAGATTAAGGTGGAGGACAGTAAAAACAAAGAAATCTATGTGTTTGCGTACGATTCAAGCAACGATGAGACAAAAAATTACGACAAATTTATCGTCTCTGACAATAAAAAGATTGATAAAAAAGGAGTAAGTCCAAAAGAATGGGGATCTGTCAGCCTTGAGTTAAATGAGAACAAGCCAGCTGGTTTCTCGTTCAAGTTCACTTCAACTGACTCAGCATTGGAAAAGGAAGCTGTTATGTACCGTTCAGCAGTGACGTCAGGTTTAATTGACGGACCGGAAGGATTTCCAGAACAGGTTAGGGACCGCTTTGGCTTTTTCCCGCCTCAGGATGATGACATCGCGCTTGAGAAGGGCTGGATTTCCAGGAAAGAATATGAGGAAATTTCGGAGAGGTTCGTAAATTGGGTAACAGATGTATCCCTTTTTATCAAAAATGAGTACCAGCCGGATTTGTTAATGTTTTACGCGCCGCAAATTGACCATCAGGAGCATAATTACTTGCTGACAGATCCAAGGCAGCCAGAATATACTCCTGAAAAATCTAAGAAATTCATGGATTATATACAATGGTCGTATAAAGTTGCTGACAGTGTCGTCGGCAAAACAGTCGAATCACTGGACGGGAACGACCATCTCTTCATTGTTTCCGACCATGGCATGGAACCGGCCCATTCTGCATTAGAGCCCAATAAGGTTTTAAAAGACAATGGACTTCTTGAATTGGATTCCGACGGAAAGATTGATTACAAGAAATCAAAAGCGATCGCAATTCCAAGCGGGTCGGCAGCACACGTATACATCAACCTGAAATCGAGAGAAAAGCATGGAATAGTTCCAGAGGAAGATTATGAACAAGTCCGGAATGAAATCATCCAGGCCTTCAAAGGGATCAAGGTAAACAGGAATGAAAACGGTCCTGTCATCAGGCATCAACTGAAAGAGATAGTGAAAAGCACCCTGAACTTCTCATTTAACGGTGTAAAAGAGAATACAAAAGATTTATTTGGTTATCTTGTTAACGCCGATGTCCCCCCCTACCAGGATATTAAAAAGATATCCCAAAACAAAAAATCGGAGGAGCGTAATGCAGGCGATATTTTATTGATGGCTGCTCCTGGTTATATAATGGGCCAGGGGGAATCGAAAATCTTAAAATCAACACCCGAGTTAGGTACACATGGCGGGAATCCGAATCGCGAGCAGCTGCGTGCCGTGTTTATGGCAATGGGACCTGACATCCGTCGAGGAAAACAGATTAAGCCAATTTCTAATCTTGATATAGCACCAACTATTTATGAATTACTTGGACTGCAAACTCCCGAATATGTAGAGGGTAAAAGAATCCAAAACCTAACAGAATAATGTTTAAAAGCGAATCAAGAATTACTTGGTTCGCATTTTTGAGTCCATATTCTCCAGGGCCCCTATATCACCCGCAATAACATCCATACATACCTAAACATATCAATGGATATTTTAAGTATGAGGTGATTGATATGGATTTACAACGTGTAAAAGAAATACTGGCCGCGGAAAATGAAATATCTGTACATTACCATGGAGCCCCTATCTGGATTGAAAGCATCGATTCTACTTCTAGCATGGCGGTCATTTCACCAAGAGGAACACATGAAGAAAGACAGCTTGTCTCTATTGATGGTTTGGATGAAAAATGAGGAAGGCTCCCCACTTGGAGAGCCTTTTTCCTTTTACCTTGTTATTTGTTTGAAGGGCTCAGTCAAGAGTTACTCTTTCCTGGCCTGTGTATACATTTAGGGAATCTTTACGGACAAAGCCGATTGTTGTTATGCCCAGATCCTCTGCAAGCTTTAAGGCTAGGTCCGTTGGTGCTGATTTTGATAATACAATTTCACAGCCAATCTTGGACGCCTTCAAAAGGATTTCCGCTGATATTCTGCCGCTGAAGGCGAGAACTTTGTCTGCAAGCGTTATGCTGTTTTTCAGGCAGTGCCCATAGATTTTATCAAGAGCATTATGCCTGCCAATATCCATGCGTGAAACCACAACCCTGCCAGCCTGGCAAAGTGCCGCATTATGGACTCCACCCGTGTTTTTAAACACAGTTGATGTTTCCTGCATTTCGTTCATCAGTGAAAAACAGTCCCGTGATGAAATTTTCACCCGTACCCTGTCCATTTTTTTCGCAGTCAGAGCATCGTTTATAAAGACAAATCCCTGCCTTCCAGCACCGCAACATGATGTAATGTATCTTTTGCCCTGGAAATTCAGGTAATAAGGATTAACCTTCTTTGTTTTAACATGTGCTGTGCCTGTCTTTCCTTCTATCCATAAATCTTCTAATTCATCGTACTTCCGGATTACCCCTTCTGATGCCAAAAAACCAGTGACAAGATCATCAATATAATCCGGCGAGCAAACCAGAGTGGCAAACTCTGTTCCATTGATTTTTATGGTTACAGGATGTTCTGTAACGACAATGTCTTCAACTCGTTCTGCAAGCCCGTTGCCATAGCGGATGATTTCCCGTTTCACTTCAATTGGTTCCAGCGCTTTGCCACCTCGTTTCATCTGATTTGCACATGACTATGTTCCTTAATTTATCCAGATGGCTTTCTTTAGAAATCAGTACGCCCAGTCACCTAAAGGGGGCACTTTTCGGTCCTCTCTGCAGCTATCACATACATGAAGCTTTACCGCTTGAAATATTTCTTCCTGATTTTCTACAAACCCTTCTTTCCTTCCGCAAACTTCACATATTCTCATATACGTCACCTCTTTAATTAGTCGCAAATCAGGTCAAATCCGGCTTCACGCACTGCCTGCTCAAAGTCAGCCGAAGATGACATCCTTTCATCGAACATGATCGAAATGGTTTTGTGCTGTGCGCTTGCTTCAGCCTGGGAAATTCCCCAGACGTTCAGCATTGCCTGGGTGAGTTTCTCGGCTTCTTCTGTCGTATATAAATTGCTGATTTTAAAGGTTTCTTCCCGCACAATGATCCCTCCCTACTCTCGCTTTTCCCTGCTCCTCAGGAAGGCTTCGCCCATTCCCTCCATAAAATCAACCATCGTGGTCATCGCAGCCCGGATCTCCGGACTGCGAAGCCTGATTCTCATTTTCCAGATACTTTGCTTCTTTCCTTTTTCTCCGGTTTGGGACATTCTTTTCAAGCCAAGAGTAACGCCATTCAAAAGAGTCTCAAGCTGGGAAGGCTGCAATCCGCCAAGAAACTTGAATAACCCAAAACCGCTTTTGATGACATTATGGACAGCGGGCTGGTTGACCTGCTGCATGGCAATGACACCCACCTCGTTGCGTTGCTTCAACAAGGACCCGGCTGTCTCGAACACTTTCACGTCATGGAGTTCTTTTGCCAGGTCGATCATTGAGAGTACCGCTTCCTTATTGTCAGCAAGTGCTTTTAAGATTTCTTCAACAGCCTGGGATCGTTCTTCTGTTTCGTTCGGAACCTGCCTGCTAATTTGCCTGATCGCTTTCGCCATAATACCCCTCCTTAATATCATCCATTTCGGAAATTGGAATATAGTCAGACCGCTGCCACTTTTCCTCAACCTTCACGCTGATTTGAGGGATTCTGTTCCCATAGCGATGGTTATGTTTAGGCAGTGGAGGCTCTCCGGAAGTTTCGAGTATTTCCATCTTTACTCCCATTTCCTTATAGGCTGGAGTATGGGTAATGAGATCGTGATAACTGCTTGTCAGCCTGTTCACAGCCTCGGTATCCTCTGAAGTATTCATCGGCAAATACAACTCATGGCCCTTTACCCTGTCGGTCACAATCACACGGACTTCAACCTTGCCATATGGGGAAGTCAGTCCGACAAGCGCTCCATCCTCGAGATTTCGTTCAGCTGCAAGCTCAGGTGAGATCTCGAGCCATACATCAGGAACCTTATGAACAAGACCCTCTGTTCTGTGTGTCATATTTCCCTCATGGAAATGCTCCAATATCCTACCATTGTTTAAATGCAGATCGAATTCCTTGCCTGGGTCGAACGGAACGGTCCACTCAACAGGCACAAGTCTCGCCTTTCCATCAGGGAATCCAAATTTATCTGTATATAAAAGCGGAGTGTCTGTTCCATCCGCTTTTACCGGCCAGACAAGCGACTCCCACTCTTCTAGCCGCTCATAACTTACACCAGCAAACATATGTGCGAGCTTTGCTGCCTCGTCCATGATTTCTGAAGGATGCTGATAATTCCAGTCAGCACCAAGCCGGTTCGCTAATTCCTGAAAAATCAGCCAGTCAGGCTTGGAATCTCCCAGGGGCTCAAAGACCTTGTAGAATCTTTGAATCCGCCTTTCGGTATTTGTAAAAGTTCCGTCCTTTTCAAGACTAGGGGCTGCCGGTAAAACAACATCCGCAAATTGTGCTGTTTTACTGAAGAAAATATCCTGGACAACAAAGAAATCCAGTTTTTCAAAGGTTGAATGGACATAGTTGGAGTTTGCATCCACGATGGCCATATCCTCGCCGAACAGATAAAGAGCTTTCATTTTGCCTTTATTGATGGCTTCAACCATATGGTGGTTGTCATAGCCAGGATTATCCGGAAGGTCCACTCCCCAAGCTTCCTTATACTTTGCCCTGACTGCTTCATCATTCACAGGCTCATAACCAGGCATCCATGGCGGAAGCGTTCCAAAATCACAGGCTCCCTGGACATTATTATGACCGCGTAACGGGTAAGCGCCTGTACCAGTACGCCCATAGTTTCCGGTTACGAGCAGCAAGTTCGAAATGGCAGTGCTTGTATCAGATGCACCCATATGCTGGGTAACGCCCATTGCCCACAGGATACAGACAGATTTAGATTCCTTGATCATTTCCGCAAGTCGCAGCAGTTCCTCCATGGTGAGACCTGATTTCTCAACAGCATACTCAAGGGTATATTTTTCAAGAGAAGCCTTGAATTCTTCCACTCCATTTACACGTTCGGCGAGGAAATTCGCATCCTCCCAGCCCTGGTCAAAAAAATATTTCGCAATGGCGCTCAGCCAGATGATATCGCTACCCGGTTTTGGATGGAGATGGACATCTGCCCTTTGTGCCAGTTCATTCTCCCTTAAATCCACAACGACGAGTTTTTGCCCATGGAGTTTGTGGGCACGCTTAATCCTTGTGGCCAAAACAGGGTGAGACTCGGCTGGATTTGCGCCGACCACAATTACAAGTTCCGACGCCATAATATCCTCCATCGTACCCGAATCTCCACCAAGTCCTACAGTCCTCATCAATCCAGTAGTCGCGGGAGACTGGCAGTACCTGGAACTGTTGTCGACATGATTGGTTCCCATGATTGCACTTGCGAATTTTTGGAACAGGAAGTTTACTTCATTCGAGCATTTCGATGATGCGATATAGCCTATAGCATCCGGACCATTTTCTTCCTTGATTTCGGAAAGCTTTTCAGCTATTACTGATAGGGCTTCATCCCAGGTGGCCTGGACAAATTCATTCCCTTTACGGATCAGCGGTTTTGTCAGGCGCTCTTCACTGTTAACAAAATCCCAGCCCCATTTCCCTTTTACACAGGTAGAAATACCATTGACCGGTGCCTCTGTTTTCGTCTGGATTTTCAGGATTTC
>NZ_JBIQOE010000025.1:0-23725 GCF_047739415.1 Mesobacillus sp.
CATAAGTAATTTTATTCAACAATAATATTTCGGTAATAGAAAGGAGTAGAAAAGTGGTACATGCTCCGGTTTTAGAGGTGAAGAATTTAAAGACATCATTTATCACAAACGATGGTGAGGTTCCAGCAGTAGATGATGTCAGCTTTTCAGTTAACAAAGGAGAAATCCTTGGGATAGTCGGTGAATCGGGGAGCGGAAAGAGCGTGACTTCATTATCAATCATGAAGCTGATACCCCAGCCTCCAGGAAAAATTGCTGGTGGAGAAATCCTTCTCAATGGTGAAGACCTGGTTCACGCTTCGGAAAGAAGAATGCGGGAAATCCGCGGAAATGATGTCGCGATGATTTTTCAGGAACCGATGACATCGTTGAACCCGTTATTCACAATTGGCGAACAGCTCGTTGAAGCTTTGAAAATACATAAGAAGCTGGGCAAAAAGGCTGCTTATCAGCAGGCTGTGGAGATGCTGAAGCTTGTCGGGCTGCCAAGAGCAGAACAAATCATCAAGGAATATCCTCATCAGCTTTCAGGAGGAATGAGGCAGAGGGTTATGATTGCAATGGCTCTGAGCTGCCACCCGCGGGTGCTGATTGCTGATGAACCGACAACGGCGCTTGATGTGACCATCCAGGCGCAAATTCTTGCGCTAATGAAAGATTTGAACGAAAAGCTTGATACGGCTATTATCATGATCACCCATGACCTTGGAGTTGTCGCAGAGGTTTGCCAGCGTGTCGTTGTTATGTATGCAGGGAAAATCGTCGAGGAAGGGCTTGTAGAAGATATCTTCAAAAACCCGAAGCACCCTTATACTCTCGGATTACTTAAATCGATTCCTGATATCAGGGATAAACAGGAGCGCTTATACTCCATTCCCGGTAACGTGCCAAAGCCAGGTTCGATTAAGGTTGGTTGCAGGTTCGCGGCAAGATGCGAATTTGTCATGGACAGATGCCTGAGCGAAGATCCTGAACTCTATGAAACTGGCAGGCCAGGCCATACCGTTCGCTGCCTGCTGCATGAGAAGGAGGGAGTAGCCAATGACAGAAGTACTGTTAAAAGTTGATGGATTAAAAAAATATTTTCCTATTACTGGGGGTATCCTTGGCAAACAGACGGGTGCTGTGAAAGCTGTTGATGATATCAGCTTTTGGGTGAACAAGGGTGAAACACTTGGGCTTGTTGGCGAGTCAGGTTGCGGCAAATCAACGACAGGAAGAATGCTGATGCGCCTGATCGACCCGACAGAAGGGCAAGTCGTTTTTGAAGGAAAGGATCTTGTCACTCTCTCGGACAACGATATGCGCAAGGCGCGAAAGGATATGCAAATGGTCTTCCAGGATCCTTTTGCATCACTGAATCCTCGGCATACAGTCGAGAAAATCCTTGAGGAACCGTTGATTGTCCATGGAATCGGAAACAAGAAAGAACGCAAGCAGATGGTTAAGGAAATGCTTGAGGTGGTCGGTCTCAGCAGCTACCACGCCAAAAGGTATCCACATCAGTTCAGCGGCGGACAGCGCCAGCGGATTGGAATCGCCCGGGCATTAATGACAAGGCCGAAGCTGATTATAGCTGATGAACCTGTATCTGCACTTGATGTTTCCATTCAATCACAAGTATTGAATCTTCTGGAGGACTTGCAAAAGGAATTCCAGTTGACTTATATATTCATAGCCCATGACCTTGGAGTTGTAAGACATATCAGTGACAGGGTTGGAGTCATGTATTTAGGAAGACTCGTAGAAATCACCGAAGCTGATAAGCTGTATGGAAAACCGCTCCATCCGTATACGAGGGCCTTGCTTTCAGCGGTACCAATCCCGGATCCTGATGTGAAAAGGGACCAGGAGCTGCTGACAGGGGATATTCCTAGCCCGGCGAATCCGCCACAGGGATGTGCCTTCCATACAAGATGCAAGGAATGTATGGATATTTGCAAGACTGATAGACCTGTATTAAAGGAAATTGAACCTGGTCATTTTGCTGCCTGTCATCTATATTCCAGATAGGAATGTGTGCAGGATAAACAGCATAGATGATAGATATTATGGACTGGATATATAAAACCAGTTCGAAAAAACAAGGGGGAAGAATATGAAAAGGCGTTTTGGATTAATGTTTTTTGCTTTTATCCTTATCCTTAGCCTGGGGCTTGCCGGCTGTAATAATGAATCCGGCGGCAAGAAAACGGGCGGGGAGTCTGGTTCTGACGGCGGTTCATCGTCTGGCGGAACTCTTGTATTTGGGCGCGGCGGTGATTCAACATCGCTTGATCCAGCTGTAACAACTGAAGGTGAAGCTTTCAAAGTAACAAAGAACATCTACGAAACTCTCATCGAGTTTGGTGAGCAGGATACAGAAATCCACCCGGGCCTTGCCGAAAGCTGGGAAGAATCTCCAGATGGCCTGAAGCACACATTAAAATTGCGTAAAGGTGTTAAATTCCATGACGGCACTGATTTCAACGCCGAGGCTGTAGTCTTCAACTTCGAGCGCTGGAAAGCCGGTAATAAAGAACAATTCTATTACTATAACTCGCAATTTGGTGACGTAATCAAGGAAGTTAAGGCAGTAGATGAGCATACAGTTGAATTCACATTGAACCGTATTCTTGCTCCATTCTATAAAAACCTTGCCATGTCTCCATTCGGGATTGCAAGCCCTGCTGCAATCGAGAAGTATGGTGATAAGTTCATTGAAAATCCAGTAGGTACTGGACCATTCAAATTCAAGGAATGGAAGCGTAATGACAGGGTAACGCTTGTGAAAAATGAAGATTATTGGGAAGAAGGGCTTCCTAAGCTTGATGAAGTCATTTTCCGTGTCATTCCTGAAAATTCTGCACGTTTGAATGCATTGAATACTGGTGAGGTAGACATTATCGATGGAGTAAACTTCAGTGATGTTGAAGCGATTGAAGGAAATGCAGACTTGCAAACCTTCTACCGTCCTTCTCTGAACGTTGCTTACCTGGGATTGAATAACGAACGCGGGCCAATGAAAGACAAAAAGGTTCGTCAGGCATTGAACTATGCGGTCAATAAGCAAGCGCTCATCGATGCTTTCTATGCTGGTGCTGCTGAGCCTGCGAAAAACCCAATGCCGAAATCGGTAGCTGGCTACAACGATGATGTAGAAGCTTATGAATACGACCCAGAGAAGGCAAAGGAACTTCTTAAGGAAGCTGGATATGAAGATGGTTTTGAAATGGAACTATGGGCAATGCCAGTTGCAAGACCTTATATGCCAGACGGAAAGAAAGTTGCTGAAGCGCTTCAGAAAGACTTTGCTGAAGTTGGCGTAAAAGCAAAAATCGTTTCTTATGAGTGGGCAACATATCTTGAGAAAGCACGTATGGGTGAAGCAGATACATTCTTGCTCGGCTGGACTGGTGACAATGGTGACGCTGATAACTTCCTGTATGTCCTTTTAGACCAGGATAACATCGACAGCAATAACTACGCACGCTACGCTAACCAGGAAGTACATGATCTGTTCATCAAGGCTCAGTCTACAAATGACCAGGCTGAACGTGAAAAACTGTATAAAGAAGCTCAATTGTTAATTAAGGAAGATGCTCCTTGGATTCCGCTTGTACACTCTGAGCCTGCCCTTGCAGGAAGAGCAGACGTAACTGGCTTCAAGGCACATCCAACAGGATCTGACCTGCTTGCAACCGTTGAATTCAAAAAATAATGCATCTGGAAAAGGGAGAACATATGCATTCTCCCTTTTCTTTTGAAAAATGAAAACACAATATCAATGAAAATTTTAATTAAAACAGATAGTATATTTCAATTTGAGTAATGTCTAGCTTTAGCGCCTAGCCAGACCAAGGCGCTTACGCTTTTCATCAAGAAAAGAGGTGGGAAGGTGTTTGCCTATTCTATCAGAAGGATATTTTCACTAATTCCTGTACTTTTGGGTCTTTCACTTATTGTATTTTTTATGATCAGAGCAATCCCTGGGGATCCCGCCCAAGTCATTCTCGGGCAGCTGGCGACTAAAGAAGCAATTGCGGATTTAACGAGAGAACTGGGGCTTGACCAGCCTTGGTATGTACAATATTTTACATATCTTGGAGGTCTGCTGACGGGCGATCTAGGGGAATCTCTAAGGACAAAGTCAGCGATCAGCACTGAAATATGGCCGTATCTTGCTGCAACGATGGAACTGTCTTTTGTTGCGATGTTAATTGCGATTATCATAGGAGTCAATGCCGGAATTGTCAGTGCATGGTTCCAAAATTCCTGGTTTGATTACGGCGCGATGGTCCTGGCACTTGTCGGTGTATCGATGCCGATTTTCTGGCTCGGTTTGATGGAACAGTGGCTGTTCGCCATCAACCTTGATATCCTGCCTACTTCCGGGCGTGAAGAAGTACGGAATCCAGTTGAGGCAATTACGAACTTTTATATCATTGATACCTTGATCCAGGGGCGTACAGACCAGTTTATTGACGTCCTGAAACATCTGGTGCTGCCGGCGATGGCTCTGGCGACAATCCCGATGGCTATCATTGCGAGGATTACTCGTTCTACAATGCTAGAGGTGATGAGGTCTGATTTTATCAGGACTGCAAGGGCAAAGGGTTTGAGCATGTTCTGGGTTGTTTATAAGCATTCCCTTAAAAATGCTATCATCCCTGTTTTGACTATCATAGGCTTGCAGACAGGACTATTGCTTGGCGGGGCGATCCTGACTGAGACAATCTTCAGTTGGCCGGGTATTGGCCGATATATTTACGAGGCAATCAATTATCGTGATTATCCTGTTATCCAGTCAGGAATCCTGATTATTGCCCTGATCTTTGTACTTATCAATCTAGTAGTTGATTTACTTTATGCAGCAATTGATCCACGGATCAAATACCGTTGATGGAAGGGGAGAGAGCAGATGGAGATATCAACTCAAAAACAAATGCCGCCAACCGTGCAGGTAGAGGAAAAAGTGGCGTCTCCCTGGGCAGAAGCATGGTATAGCTTCAAGAAAAATAAATTGGCTCTCGTTGGAACAGCCATCGTCTTGTTTTTTATCTTGCTGGCAGTATTCGCACCTTTGATCGCGCCAGAAGGGATCAATGATCAGAAAATGGAGGTCCGTCTTCAGGCTCCTTCAGCTGACCACTGGCTTGGCACAGATGATTTTGGACGAGATATCTTATCCAGAGTTATATATGGTGCTAGGATTTCCTTATGGGTAGGGACCTTTGCGGTAATGGGTTCAATCGTTGTCGGCTGTCTGTTGGGAATTCTTGCTGGATACTATGGCAGATGGGTCGATACAATCATTTCAAGGATATTTGATATTATGCTCGCTTTTCCAAGTATTCTTCTGGCCATCGCGATTGTTGCTGTTCTAGGGCCTTCACTACGAAATGCGTTGATTGCGATTGCCATCATCAATATTCCGAATTTCGGGAGGTTGATTCGTTCAAGGGTCCTAAGCGTAAAAGAAGAGGAATACATTATGGCCGCCAAGGCGGTTGGGATGAGAGACAGCAGGATATTGTTCCAGCACATCCTTCCTAACAGTATGGCGCCAATCATCGTACAGGGCACACTGGCGATTGCCACGGCTATCATTGAAGCTGCCGCTCTTGGATTCCTCGGCCTTGGAGCTGAGGCGCCAAATCCGGAATGGGGCAAGATGCTTGCTGACGCTAAGCAGTTCATGATCCAGGCACCGTGGACTATGATTTTCCCTGGCCTGGCAATCATGTTGACCGTATTGGGCTTTAACCTAATGGGCGATGGACTCAGAGATGCATTGGATCCTAGAATGAAAAGTTAACTTGATATATGGGTATGAAAAAAAGCAGCTGATAAACCAGCTGCTTTTAAATTTCCGTATTTTGTTCAATAGTTACATTGCTATCATCTTTATGGTAGGACTGGAAGCTGGTTACGAGGGTATCCAGGTGCTCGACCTGCTCGCCATATTCCATGATGATTGAAACAAGCTGCATGACATGGTAGAGCATTTGGCTGTTCGTTTGAGCAAGTTCATTTCTTTGAGCTAAAAATAATTCAAACAGCTCCTTCTTGTTCAGGCAGACCTCACCCTCAATATAGGATGCTTCAGGTCTTACCTTGCCGACGTACTTAAGCATCACCTGCTCATGGTGATTAATCAGGCAATCCAGCTGATGCTGGATTACTTCCTGGAATTCAACAGGAAGCTGATTGAATTCATTCTCATAGCGGTGAAGTCTTTTTAAGGTTTCGAGTGACTTTTTTACCGTATTGATCATTTGCCTGTAAATGACAAGCTTTCGTGATTTAGCAAGTGGATTATTTTTAAAATAATCCCGTTCTTCCTTATACATCATATATAGCTGATCCAGCTTGATGATGCCCTCGCGGAGTTTTTCGATATCAGCCTTCAGGAGCTGATGCTCGGAAGCGTGACGTGTGCTCAGCCTGATCCACTTCGTAATTTCCTCTGATAAAATAGAACTCTTGTAATACAACTTATTTTCATACTTTGGCGGCAGGAACACAAGGTTCACAATGAAAGCCGATACAACCCCAAGCATGATTGTCGAGAACCGGATCAGCGCGAACTGGATGAAATCATCGCCAGGTGTCTCCATAATCGCAATCAAGGTGACAAGAGAAAGCGATATTGTGTTTCCCAGTTTCAGCTTAAGGTTTAAAGTAATAACAAGTACTGCGGCAAGGCCGATAATGAAAATGCTGTTGCCGAACGCCATAACGAATAAAACAGCGGTAGCGGCTCCGATCAGATTGCCCTGGATATGTTCAATAATCGATTGATAAGAGCGGTATACAGTTGGCTGCAGGGCAAAAATCGCAGCAATCCCGGCAAATACCGGAGATGGAAGATCAAAAATATGCGATAAAAATAATGCAAGTGTAATGGCAATTCCCGTTTTCAGTATGCGGGCACCAAGTTTCATGGGAAGTGAATTCCTTTCATTCAGAGACAGAAAATCTCATTCATTAATTAATACTTTAAACCATTTTGTTTAAAACTAAACAATTATGTACTATACAACGGAAATCCAATAAGTTCAAGCGACAATTTAACGAAAAACAAGCCTGTTTTAAATGTAAGTGGTTACAAGTCTATTAGACTGGAAGTCCACTTATTCCGGAATTATTGAAGGATATTCTTGAACAGCGGGAATATATTCATTTTGTCTTATAGAATCTGTCTATGAGCCCTTTTACATGATCAGACCTCAATTCGGGCTTATAGAATCTGTCTATAGGCCCTATTTCATGATCAGACCCCAATTCGGGCTTATAGAATCTGTCTATAAGCCCTATTTCATGATCAGACCCCAATTTGGGCTTATAGAATCTGTCTATGAGCCCTTTTTCAAGATCAAGCCTCAATTCGGGTTTATAGAATCTGCCTATACTACTTGAAATCTAATTAAATTCCACTCAAGGTTACTTATTAAGAATCATACCAAATTATCAAAAAGAAAAATAAAATGGCCCCGTTCCAGCGGGGCCACTAACTTCAAATCATTCTGTTGATACTGCCGGGTCTGCCTGCTCTTTAACAGGAACGACTTGGATGAAGTGATCCTCAGGATGTTCCAGTAGAAGGGCGAGGTCAGCAGCTTCACTTTCCTGGCCATGGCTTTTAACCATTTCAATGTAGTTGGCCAGTAATTCTTTTACATCTTTGATGCCTTTTGCTGATAGTGTCTCGATGGAAACCTTGGCGCCTTTGGCGACTCGGCGGGCGATGGCTTCTTTTGTCAGTCCCATCTCCGGCTGGTGTCTAAGGTAAACGACACCGCCTGTCATTCCTGCGCAAATCCAAGGTCCTGGATCGCCGAGAACAAGTCCTCGGCCGTTTGTCATATATTCAAAAGCAAAGCCTTTGATATTGGCGTTTGTTCCAAGATTCCCGAATTCTTTTTTAGGAATAGGCTTTTTCACCTGACCGCCGATGATCATATCGGCACCTGATAAACGGATTCCGGCACGAGCATCTGCATTGCCCTGTGCTACGAGCAAGCCTTTCTGTGCACCATAGCCAAATCCTTTACCGACAGAACCGTTGTAGAATCCACCGTCCTTGCCAGGTGATTTTGCGATTAAAATTGCACCGCCGAATGAAGTCTTGCCGACTCCGTCTTGGCCGCCGCCATCAATTTCAATGTTGATGCCGTCCGTGTTGTAAGCCCCAAGTCCGTTACCCAGGATGGAGCCTTTGTAACGGAGTGAGACTGGCTGGAGCTTTCTGTAGGAACCATCCAGACGTCCGCGAACTCTGTGGCATGAAACCCTGCTAGCAAGCACACGCTGCTCAGCAGTAACGGCCTGGAATTCACGTGACTCATGAAGCTCCTCGTCGACAGCATCAAGATATTCAGCACCTGCAGCAACCTGAAGCTGTGCAGAAGCAAGGGAAGCGGCAGCTTCTTTTTGATGCGTGATTTGGCCTATCTCGAGTGGCTTCAATAAATATGTTAAATCAAGCAAGTCATTACCTTTGATTTGTTCCAGAAGATCTGAGCGCCCGACTGCTTCCTGCAGGTTTTTGATGCCCGCTGATGCAGCAAGGGATTTAAGTTCGTTGCCAAAAGCAGTGAACAAGTTCATGATTCCTTGTACGGCAAGGTCGAACTGGCGCGGTACGAAACGGCGCAATCCGTGTTCCTTTGCCTGTGCTTCTGAATCGATTTGTGTCGCAATACCGACATGGCATGTATCAAGATGGCAGCCGCGGCAAGTCGTGCAGCCGATGGCAAGCATGGACAGTGTACCGAAGCCAACGCGGTTTGCTCCAAGAAGCATGTATTTGATAACATCCATTGCGCTCTTAACACCGCCGTCAGCCCAAAGCTCTACATTGTCGCGCAATCCTGCTTCAAGCAGGGCGTTATGTGCGGCTTTGATGCCAATTTCTGCTGGCAGGCCGACATACTGCAACGCGTGGATACGGGCAGCGCCAGTACCGCCGTCGAAGCCGCTCAATGTTATGACGTCTGCTCCTGCTTTTGCGATACCAACAGCAATCGTACCGATATTCGGAACGACGGGGACCTTAACGGCAACACGTGCCTGGTCATTGGCTGTCTTCAGCTCGTGAATCATTTGCGCAAGGTCTTCGATTGAGTAGATATCATGGTTATTTGATGGTGAAATCAAATCCGATCCAATTGTCGCATTCCTTGCTTCTGCAATTTTAGCTGTTACCTTTGAACCAGGAAGGTGTCCACCTTCACCAGGCTTCGCGCCCTGGCCAATTTTGATTTCCAGAAGGTTGGAGGAGTTCAGCAACTCAGCGTTCACTCCGAAACGTCCGGACGCAACCTGCTGGCCGCGGGTGCGCGGGTACTTGCCAAGCATATCCTTGATTTCGCCGCCCTCACCATTCATGCTGACCATGTTCAGGCGGTCGGCGCCTTCTGCGTATGCTCGGAAGGCAATTTCGTTCTGTGATCCGAACGACATCGATGCGATGACAAACGGCAGGTTGTGGTCGCCTACACCAATCTCAACTTCTTCAGGTGAAACTCCTGTCTCGGCCTTCTTCAATCCAGTTAAATGACGGATCGTTGTTGGATTGCTTTCTTCCTGTTCGGAAATTTTCTCTCGATAAACACTGTAATCTCCTGTAGAAGCAACCTCGCCAATTGCCTTCCAGATACGAGGGAAGAGATGGAATGTCTTTCCGATTCGTTCCTTTTCGTTCTGGAAATCTTCTGCTCTCTTAAGTGCATCTTCTTTCATTGCTTCAAAATTATATGCAAGTTCATTGGAACCAAAGAAGTTCACGATCACTAAATAATCTGCTACTTCATCGTTTAGGCCGATCGCCGAGAATAAACGTCCGTATCCTCGCAATTCATGGATACCAATAGTAGAAATGACTTTTTCAAGGCCTTTAGTCAAGGCACTGTATAGATTAGCGAGCGGCTTAACTGACTCATCTAACACTGTCATGAACATATAGTAAGGGCTGACTGCGTCTGCACCCAGACCAAGCGCTACAATGATATCATGCAGCGATCTTAATGATGCCGAACGCAGCAACAGAGAGCAGTCGCGGCGTAATCCTTCTTTTACAAGAGCCTGGTCGATCGCCGATACGACAAGGTGCGGATCGAGCCACAGTGCATTTTCCTGGTGGGCCATTGCGTCATCAAGAACAAGCAAGGTTTTGCCATCCTTAACAGCAGCTATTGCCTCAGCAGCAAGCCTTTCAAGTGCTTCTTTAACAGTTTCGTCATTGTGGAAAACCGTTTCCAGGTATGCTGCAAGTTTATCATCCTGATAGCACTGAATGACCTGGTCCATGCTTGGCTGCCCAGTTTCCTGTGAAACCTCATAGCCAGCTTTTCCTTCTACAAGAAGAGGAGTGATCAATTCTACGACTTTACCTGTTTCGGACTTGCCGAAAAGGGAAGGGCGCTTTCCAAGAACAGTCCGGGTTGAAAAGTGTTCAGCTTCACGATCGCGATCTATTGCGGGATTCGTTACGACAGCAACACTTTCTTTTATAAAATCAGCGATATTCTTGCGTTCTGGATTCATCGCAGCAAGAGGGGCATCGTGTCCAAGCGAGCGGATAGGTTCCGCACCTTTTTCAGCCATCTGCTCCACAAGCTGAACATGGTCACGCTCCCAGCCAAATGCTTTATATTGTCCGTTATGGATTTTATCCGGATATGTCATTGTAACCGTTTTGCCAAGCTGTGGACCCCCGAGGCGGTGGCGTGCTTCCTGGAAAGCAAGGCGCTCTGAAAAACGCTTGTAAACTTCACCCTGGAATTGCTCCATTTCAAACACTTCAATTGTGTCGCCGTTCCACTTCAGGCCAACCTTCTCCCCAGGTGCTAGAGGTTTCGGTTCACCTGTGTACTCGGTAGACGGGATAATTCCCGGCTCTGATGAAAACAGGTAAGAACTTTCTGTTTCTACCATCCATAGCGGGCGCAGGCCAAGTGCGTCTACACTAAATACCGCTTCATCAGCAAAACGTGAAATGATGCCTGCAGGTCCCTGGGCAAAATGGCCCCATGCTTCGCGTATATAAGTATATAAATCTTGCAAATGTTCCGGATAAGCTTTGATTTCGTTGATGATCGGCGGGAACATCATGTCCATTGCCTCAAACAGTGAATATCCGTCACGACAAATAAACGTTTCAAGCGTACGGCTAAGGTCCTGTGAGTCACTGCCGTCTTTTACGAGCGGAACATTGACCATACGGGCTTCGTCGCGAAGTCTTGCAATTGTATTAATTTCACCGTTATGGCCAAGGACGCTGAACGGCTGAACACGGAAAAAGCTTGATAGAGTATTAGTTGAATAGCGGTTGTGTCCAAGTGTCATTGTGGATGCAACCAGAGGGCTGGCCAGGTCATGATAGTATTTCGGAAGGATGTCTCCCGCGCCCATTACCTTATATACAGCGTGGTATTGGCTCAAGGAAGCCACATGAACCTGATCGTTTTCCTCGAAATCTACAATCATATTAAACAATTTGCTGGAAAGATCCTGACCTGCTTCGTTTGCAAGACATGCGAACTGCCAGAATACAGGATTCTCCTGAATCGCAATCGGGCCAAGCGCTCCGGAGTCAGTGACATCCACCGATGAAAAAATCAGCTTCATGCCCTGCTGTGCAAGCTTTTCCTCAAGCTTATCCTGAATCGCTTTTGCCTGCTCAGATCTTGTAATAAAAACATGTCCCACCACGAAGTTTTCTTTATCAACTGCACTGACATCTGCACCTGCTGCAGTAAGCTTTTCTTTCCAGAGTGTGCGTGGAATGTCGATATGCACACCAACACCGTCTCCTTCGCCATTGATAAAACCAGCGCGGTGGTTCATCGTGACCAGGCCGTTGATACAGTGGAAAATATTCTCGCGTGTAGGAATTTTCTTCTTTTCAATGCTGGCAACAATCCCGCAAGCATCGTGTTCAAATTTTGAAAAGTCTCTAAATTGGGAAGGGCTCCATTGTGTTTTCATAAAAATCGGCTTATAAAGGGTTCTTTTAAGCCGTTTCACCTCCTGAAAAAATAATCTATGATCTGTTGTTTGATAGCTTGGTACATGAGGGTATAGCCTAAGACGGGAATTTAAAGCAGGGATTTTTAAGCGGCCACTTGAATGGCGAATTTTAAAATATTAATAGCAATCATATCATAAGAATTTTCAGAAATCAATTAATTATACATTAATTTGGATGGAGGATTATTACAGAAAGGAAGAGGTTAATAAAATACACCTTGAAATGTAAACGGTTTCATTTCGAGTGATAAAAATAACAGGTACCGAGTTGGCACCTGTTATGTATAAAAAGTTGTATATTTATTCATTAGCCATTGTATAAAATGCTTGGTCAACTGCATGCAGAGTTGCTTCGATATCTTCCTGGGAGTGGGCGATGGTCACGAACCAAGCTTCATATTTTGAAGGTGCGAGGTTGATTCCTTGCTCCAGCATCAGATTGAAGAAGCGCGCGAACATTTCGCCGTCAGTGTTTTCTGCCTGCTCATAATTCTCGATTTTTTCAGTTGTAAAATAAATGGTCAGGGCACCCTTCAGACGATTAATGCTGATAGGAATGCCGTGCTTGCTTGCTGAAGCGGTGATCCCTTCCTCGAGCATAGCGCCGAGCTGGTCAAGATATTCATAGACACCATCCTGTTTAAGGACCTCAAGGCAAGCGATGCCTGAAAGAATGGAAGCGGGGTTTCCGGCCATTGTTCCAGCCTGATAAGCAGGACCAAGCGGTGCAACCTTTTCCATGATTTCAGCACGTCCGCCGTAAGCACCGATCGGCAGGCCGCCGCCAATAATTTTACCCATAGCCGTCAAGTCAGGAGTAATACCCAGCATGTCCTGTGCTCCGCCATACATAAAACGGAAAGCGGTGATAACTTCATCGAAAATGATCAGCGAGCCAGCCTGATGGGTGAGCTCCTTTACTTCCTCTAAAAAGCCGGGTTTAGGCTCAACGATTCCGAAGTTGCCGACAATCGGCTCCACAAGCACTGCAGCGATTTGGTCCCCCCATTTTTCAAGAGCTTCTTTGAAAGGTTCAATATCATTGAATGGAACGGTGATGACTTCCTGTGCGATGCTCTTTGGGACACCGGCCGAGTCTGGGGTTCCAAGAGTGGATGGCCCAGAGCCTGCTGCAACTAGTACAAGGTCAGAATGGCCATGGTAGCAGCCTGCGAATTTGATGATTTTATCCCGTCCTGTGAAGGCACGTGCCACACGAATCGTCGTCATCACTGCTTCTGTCCCAGAGTTGACAAAGCGCACTTTATCAAGTGCCGGCATTGCTTCCTTCAGCATTTTGGCGAATTTGACTTCATGCGGAGTTGGTGTTCCGTAAAGGACGCCTGTCTCTGCGGCCCTTTTGATTGCTTCAGTTATATGTGGGTGAGCATGACCGGTAATGATCGGGCCATACGCCGCTAAATAATCGATATATTGATTGCCATCCACATCCCAGAAGTATGCGCCCTGGGCACGCTCCATCACGATAGGGGCTCCGCCGCCGACCGCCTTGTATGAACGGGATGGACTATTGACACCACCTACGATATGTTCAAGAGCTTCGCTATGTATCCGCTCGGAATTTGTTCTTTGCATCGTAAAACCTCCTATATGTAACTGCTTTTCTATTTTATCATTTTTTCTGGTTTTTACAGATTGTTTCACTTTTCGTTCATTTTCAGCGAAAAAAAAGAAGCTCAAAAAGCCGTGAGCTACTTTTCGAGCCTGGGTGGCCAGAAATAGGCCTTTTTGTATTTTGAGTAATGCAGAAGGGGCTGTTGTGTTAGATACTCTTGATGGACAAAAGGGATGAGCATTTCATGTGAGAGCTCAGCCTGGGCCCTTTGGAGTTCCCATCTTGTATGATGGATGTCTCCGCGTATGAGTCTGCTGCCGCGTTTTGTCCACAGACAATATCTTTCTGTAAGCCAATGCTCCACTGTCCCTGGTTCTGCGAAGAATACCTGAGTTTCTGGTATATATATCAGCTCCATTCTTGCGTTTTCGTCAGCAGTCTGTAAACGACTGGAAACCATCTCAAAGTGGTCATCTTCCTGAAAGTTGATTTTTGCTTGTTTATAGTTTAAGCCGAATACTGCCTTTGCCCCCAGAACTGCAACCAAGTGATTGGCATCCAGAGAAAAGAAATACACACCAGCCCTTGAACCGTATTTTACATAAGTCCTTACATTCACTTCCAGATAGGAGCTGAAAAATGGGATGGCAGGCGTAAACCTTCCCCTGGTTTTTTTGACCTGGAAAGGGACAATCCCGACCCAGGCACTGCCGTCAAAAGTGTCGATCTCAAGCTCTTGAGGAATATGCTCCCTTAATGAAGCGGCAGGCACTGGCCAGTGAACGAATAAAGTATGATGCCATTCCTGTGACATCACCCAGTTCATGTCGGGCAGAGGATAGGGACGTTGGCTTTGGACAAGCAATTCCCTGATCAATCAACATTCCTCCTTTTTAGGGTTAAACTACCCATGAGCAAGCAAAGGTAATCAGGCATAGCATTTGTTTTAGCCGTTAGGATTGGCTAAACTGTTTGAGTGACCAAAGGAGGAAGTAGTTATGAACGCCATTGAAGTGAACGGGCTGCGGAAGGAATTCAAGGCTTATTCAAGCCGTTCCGGTTTATCGGGTGCATTCCGCGACCTTTTTACACGAAATTATAAAATAGTACCGGCAGTGAACGATATCAATTTTAACGTCGAACAGGGAGAGATGGTCGGCTACATCGGTGAAAATGGAGCCGGGAAATCGACGACAATCAAAATGCTGACAGGGATTCTGACCCCGACTTCAGGGAGTGTCATTGTAAACGGAATGAATCCTCATAAGGAAAGGGAAAGATTTGTCCAGACAATCGGCGTCGTATTCGGACAGCGTTCCCAGCTCTGGTGGGACATTGCTGTCCAGGAATCTTTCCGCCTGCTGAAAAAAGTATATAAAGTTTCAGATGCCCAGTATAACGAGCATATGGACCATGTCATTAAAACACTTGATCTTGAGCCTTTGCTTGATAAGCCTGTAAGGAAGCTTTCGCTTGGCCAGCGGATGCGATGCGAACTTGCGGCTGCATTGATCCATAACCCGCCTCTTCTTTTCCTTGATGAGCCGACGATTGGTTTGGATGTACTGGTGAAGCTGAAGATCAGGGAGTTCCTGAAGGAAATCAATGAAAAGTACAATACCACGATTTTGCTAACGACACATGACCTTACTGATATCGAGGCATTATGCGAGCGGGTCATCATGCTTGATGAAGGAAATATCATCTATGATGGCGCGTTGAAGAGTCTGAAGGAAAAATGGGGAGAAGGAAAGGAAATCAGCTTTGAATTCCTTGAAAAAGCAGATCTCGGACGTCTTGAGTCTTTGACGCGCGACCTTGATATCAAATGGGAGCTGGATGAAAGGAAACAGATATTTACCGCTGTCACAGGTGATGATGAGGAAACTGTATCGCAGGTAATCGCCCGTACAGTTGCCGCCTATAAGGTCAGGGACGTAAAGATCAATGAGCCATCAACAGAAGAAATCATCCGCAATATCTATGATAAAGGGATGTTACAGCATGGATAAATACATCGAAATGATCCGCATCCGGTTTTTGATGATGCTGGCGTACAGGACCAATTACTACACAGGCATCTTGATTTACAGCATCAATATCGGGGCTTATTACTTTCTCTGGAATGCAATTTACGGCGGAAAAAGTGAAATCGAAGGCCTAAGTGCCATCCAAATGACGACCTATGTGGCAGTTGCCTGGATGGCTAGGGCGTTTTATTTTAACAATATTGACCGGGAAATGGCGACGGAAATCAAGGAAGGGAAGGTTGCTGTTGAATTGATCAGGCCATACAGCTATCTTGGAATGAAGACGATGCAGGGTCTGGGCGAAGGAATCTTCAGGCTGTTCTTCTTCTCTGTGCCCGGCATGGTCATAGTCGCCTTGATATTCCCTATGGAGTTTTCAGCGGATGCCGCGACCTGGGGATTGTTCGCGATTTCGCTTGTGCTCAGCTTTTTCATTAACACACAATTGAACCTGCTGACAGGAATCACCACTTTCTTTCTATATAATAATACAGGCCTTATCCGGGCCAAGCGAGTCCTGATTGACCTGTTTTCAGGCTTGCTGCTTCCAATCAGCTTCTTTCCCAGATGGGCGCAGGAAGTTATGAGATTCCTTCCATTCCAAGGGATCAGCTATATTCCAAGCATGATTTTTACGAATGGCTTCACAGGGAGCCAGGTTGTCGAAGGGCTTATGCTCCAGGCGGCGTGGGTTTTGATATTGGTGATCCCCATCCAGATTCTTTGGGTCATTGCAAAAAAACAGTTGATTATACAGGGAGGGTGACGAATGTTTTACATCAGCATGTTTTTTCAATATGTCGCCCAGTATATGAAGACAAGGCTCGAATACCGGGCAGATTTAATTGTTGAGATTTTTTCAGATTTATTGTTTCAGGCTGTCAACCTGATTTTTATCCTTGTGGTCTTTGACCATACCGAATTCCTTAACGGCTGGAGCCGTGATGAAATCATCTTTATATATGGATTTTTCCTGGTGCCGTATGCGCTCTTTTCCTCGTTTTTCAATATCTGGGATTTCAATGAACGGTATATTGTAAAAGGAGAGCTTGACCGGATCCTGACAAGGCCGATTCATAGCTTGTTCCAGATCATTCTAGAAAGGATGGAGCTGGAGTCGTTGTTTGGCGCAGTGACCGGGCTGGCCGTCATGTTTTATGCCGGAAGCCGTCTCGGTCTTGAGTTAAGCTGGTCCGACCCACTGTTGTTCGTTGTGTTCGTTCTTGGTGGTGTCCTAGTATACGCCGGGATATTTGTGATGATTGCCTGCATAAGCTTCTGGGCAGATGCGCGGACCTCGATCATGCCGATGATGTACAATATCGGCAACTATGGACGCTATCCTGTGGACATTTATAACAATGTCATCCGATTTGTCTTGACCTGGATCTTGCCATTCGCTTTCGTCGGAGTCTACCCGGCAGCCTACTTCCTGGGCCGTGATGAGTGGTACGGTTACTCGTTTTTGACACCAGTGATTGGCCTTGTGTTTTTCAGCCTATCTGTTTTCATCTGGAATGAAGGTGTGAAAAGATACCGGGGAGCTGGGAACTGAATATATAACCAGTAAGACCGCAGCCATAAACGTGCTGCGGTCTTTTTGTGTCGCTTCAGGTTCAGACAGGTTTGGGCGTGAGAGGAGAAAAGCTGTCAGAAGTAAGGGTAACTTCAGACAGGTTTGGCCCTGAGAGGAGAAAAGCTGTCAGAAGTAGGATCAAGTTCGGACAGGTTTGGGCGTGGGAGGAGAAAAGCTGTCAGAAGCAGGATCAAGTTCGGACAGCCTCAGCGTCAAAAGAGAGAAGTAGTCCAAAGCAGGAGTGGGCTGATATTGCTTTCAGCAATATATTGTTGATTACATCAAACGAATCGTACTTGCTTGCATACTCCTATTTTTATGAGCGTATAGTTGAAGTGAGAAGAAATGCGCGAAATGAGGCTGGGTAAATGCAGTTTTATATATCAATCGTTTTAATAATAGTGGCGATTTTATTCAGTTTGAGGACACTGTTCATCCCACACAAAATAAAAGGCAAACAGGTTTCACTTGAGAATTTTGTCACGCTTGCCCTGATTTATGCAACAGTGATGGCTGGTTTTGGGCTTCTGTATTATCTGCTCGACTTGAGAGGTATTTGGGTACTTTCTGATATCAGCATGCGCCCGAGCAACTCCTCCTATGAAAGAATGTCCACAAGCATGTATTTTAGTGCGATCACACTTTTTTCGGTTGGTTACGGTGATATTGCACCGGTTGGTTTGGGACGGGCAATCGCTGTTTTGGAAGCGCTTATTGGCTATACGATTCCGGCGGCATTTGTCACAAGGGCCGTTTTTGACCAGAAGAGGTCTTAAGTCCGTCTTCTCATTCTGTCTTATTTGTATTCCAGCGCAAAATTAGATAGGCTAAAGCTAATAGATCTAATTTTGGAGGGATACATAATGGCATTAGTAATTGGAGAAAAAGCGCCGGAATTTGAACTGCCGGCGAGCAATGGTGAAACAGTCAAGCTTTCTGATTTTGCAGGGAAGAATGTAGTGCTGTATTTTTACCCGAAGGATATGACTCCTGGCTGCACAACGGAAGCGTGTGATTTCAGGGATCATCATGAGAGTTTCGAAGGAGTGAATGCTGTCGTACTTGGTGTCAGTCCGGACCCAATCAATCGCCATGAAAAATTCATCGAAAAGCACGGTTTGCCATTCCTGCTTTTGGCTGATGTAGACCATAAGACTGCCGAGGATTATGAAGTTTGGAAGCTGAAAAAGAATTTTGGCAAGGAATACATGGGAATTGAACGTTCAACCTTCATCATTGATAAGAATGGCAATCTCGTTAAGGAATGGCGTAAAGTAAAAGTAAAAGGTCATGTTGAAGAGGCCCTCGAATATATAAAAGAAAATCTTTAATCTGAGGACAGCCAGGAGAGGCTGTCTTTTTGCTGAATTGGAAATAGTTATAAGCTATAATAGGGTATGATAATAAAACTATGACCAGTCAGTCATTCGTATGTTTAAAAGTGGGGGAGGCTTAAGGGTGAAGGAAAAGGAAAAAGCAATTATCGAAGCAGCGATTAAGCTCTATGCGACCAAAGGATTTGCTTCCACCTCAATCCAGGAAATTGTTTCAGAAAGCGGAATCTCCAAGGGGGCATTCTATTTATATTTTAAATCCAAGGATGCTTTGTTGATCGCAATCCTTGAATATTACTTTGATTATATCCAAAAGAAGCTGGAAGTGTATGACCAGGAACAACTGTCTCCAAGAGAAAAGTTTACAATGCAGCTTACAGCGTTATTCAATACGATGCTTGAACATAAAGAATTCATCATCATGCAATCAAGGGAGCAGGCAATTCCTTTGAATGAAGAGGTAAAGGAATTGATGATCCGCAAGTATTATGAAGCGCAAGTTTATTATCAAAACAGTCTGCGCGCTATATACGGAGAGAAAGCGGAACCGCATCTTTGGGACTTAGCTCTCATGCTTGAAGGGTTTTTTAACTCATATATGAAGTTGCTGCTATTCAATCCGGAAGGCTTCAAGATTGGTGAATTAGTGGAATATATGCTGAGAAGAGTCGACTCACTAGTGGATGGCCTGGAGGGAGAGAATCCTATAGCCTCCGAAGAAAAAGTTAAAGAACTTATTAATAAAACAAAGGCATACTTCCTTGCGGATAGCCAGGATATTAAAACGATCATCAAAAAAATGAAACATGCGATTTCCAATCTTGAAAATAACGAAGATTTGAATGTTTCGCTGGAAGTGCTTGAAAGTGAAGTGGAAAGGGAATCGCCGCGGATCCCAGTGATCCAGGGAATGTTATCAAACTTCAAGGACGAACAATCGTTGGACGCTTACCGAGAGGCAATTGCTGAGTTTTTTGGTGTGAAAGGCTAAAAAAATTGCCGCCTATTTTTATCAATACAGGCTACTGTCCATTCATTTTAACTGTAACTGAATATCATTGTATTAGGGCATACCTCCTCAAACGATTTAGCGGGCTACAACAGCCCGCCTTTTTTTATGATTTTTTATAGCTTGTAAGTTGTTTAATAAAGTGAAAATTAATACAATTATTAATATGACAATAGAACGAAAGGTTTGGTCTGAATGAAAATATACTCCTCAATTCTTCCTGCAGAGGCTTTGCAGGAAGATGTGAAGAAGGAATTTCCTCAAGTCGGCTTTGAATTCCATAAAGGAATCAAGGAAGAATTCTTTTTGAACGCGGAAATTTTCCTTACATACGGCGAGGATTTAACTGAAGAACTAATTTACAAGGCTGATAATTTAAAATGGATCATGGTCATGTCTGCCGGATTGGACAGAATGCCATTCGAGGCCTGCAAGAAGCGGGGGATTCTTGTAACGAATGTCAGGGGTATCCATAAAATCCCGATGGCTGAATTTACAATTGGTATGATGCTCCAGCATGTTAAACAAATGAGGTCACTGTGGACTAATGAGCAAGCCAAGTCATGGGAGCGTAAATTGCCGATGGGAGAATTATACGGCAAGACATTGCTTATTCTAGGTATAGGGGCAATTGGCGGAGAAGTGGCTCGACTGGCAAAGGCCTTCAATATGAAGATAATTGGTGTGAACCGAAGTGGCCGTGAAGCTGAATGGGCTGACGAAATATATACGATGGACAACTATCGAGAGGCCATGCCGGAAGCGGATTTCATTGTGTCCGTAATGCCAAGCACAAGCGAAACAAAGCATTTTCTTGATGCTAGCGATTTTGAAATAATGAAGGATACTGCGGTTTTTATTAATATTGGCCGTGGGGATTTAGTTAAGGATGAGGTTTTAATAGCAGCACTTCAGGAAAGAAAGATAGCACACGCTTATCTGGATGTATTTTATGAGGAACCACTGAAAGAAAGCCACCCATTCTGGACGATGGAGAACGTTACGGTAACGCCGCATATTTCGAGCATTACGAAAAACTATCTGCCAAGATCTTTTGAAATTTTTAAACATAACTTGCATACATATATTAAAAACGGTTCGGATTATCTCAATGTAATAGACATGGACAGGGGGTACTAGGAGATGAAGATTTACACGAAGACAGGTGATAAAGGAACAACGTCGCTTATTTATGGAACAAGGGTCGCTAAGAATGATAAACGTGTAGAAGCTTATGGTACATGTGATGAAACAAATTCAATGATCGGGCTGGCTCTTAGCTATTTGAATGGAGAGTATTTCAGCGGCAAAGAAGAAATGCAGGCAATATTCCATAAAATCCAGACTGCATTGTTCCATGTAGGCGCAGAACTGGCTACGCCATCTGGAAAAAATGTGAAGTGGACTCTTGAGGAAAAAGACATCGAAGAGCTGGAGGCGAAGATTGATGCCTGGGATTCAGCGCTTCCGCAATTGACCAACTTTATTCTCCCGGGAGGTCATCAGGCCGGAGCGGCGCTGCATGTAGCAAGGACTGTTGCGAGAAGGGCAGAGCGCCAGGCTGTTGAACTGGGCGAAGAGGTTAATCCGCTTGTCCTTTCTTATTTGAATCGACTCTCTGACTTCCTGTTTGTCGCAGCGAGATATGTGAACATGCATCTAGGTTCAAAGGAGCAGACCTTGCATCAAAATTGATACAAATACAGCGATTGTAAATGTTTATGATGTGGCAATATTGACAAAAGTGGAATGAAATTAGTACACTATTTATAAATATTATAAAATAAGAATGATAATTTTAAGTAAAGTGAGGTGCATGGCGGTGGTACAGAGTCAGTTAAAAGAAGCCCTGGATACCTTGAAGGATACAGGAGTCCGTATTACTCCGCAACGTCATGCAATACTCGAATTTTTGATAAACTCAATGTCGCACCCAACAGCTGATGAAATATATAAAGCGCTTGAAGGAAAATTCCCTAATATGAGCGTAGCGACAGTTTATAACAATTTGAGAGTATTCCGTGAAGTTGGATTGGTGAAGGAATTGACATATGGAGATGCCTCAAGTCGGTTTGACTTTGTGACTTCCCACCATTATCACGTTATTTGTGATAAATGTGGGAAGATCGTTGATTTCCATTACCCCGGTCTTGACGAAGTTGAACACTTGGCTTCCCATGTAACGGGTTTTAAGGTCGGTAACCACAGAATGGAGATTTACGGCACTTGTCCGGATTGCTCGGCAAAGGAAGTGCATTAAATCTAACTGCTGATGGCAAAAGCTATCAGTTTCTTTTTTTGATTTTGACTGTTTTTCGCTTACATCTCGGCTCTTGGAGGCTGGGCAACAAAAATAGAACTCGGCTTCAGCCGAGTTCTATTTTTGTTGTTTACGGTTGTATTGTTCATCAAACTCCTTGCCTTCAAGAGATGGGTCAAGAGTTAAATGTTCATTGCAATACATACAAATATCCACTCGGCCGAGCATTTTGGTATATTTACCGCAGTTAGGACAGACTACTTGAACTGTTTTTGTCGATAACATTCCAATCCAAAAATAAACAACCGTGCTTGCAATAATGAAAAGCAATCCCAGAATCATGAAAATCGTCATGACCAATGGAGAGTTCCGAAAGAAAATACCTGCGTACATAACGATGAAGCCAATGAAAATAAGGCTTAGCGCAAAGGTGCGGATTTTATTAATTTTATTAGAATACTTAGCCATTGGAATTTCCCTCCCTAAAATCTAACTATATCATACCATTTACGGCAAGATAATCATAAAAAGTCTAGTACTGTTGTCGAAAATTGTCTAGAGAAATTGCAGGAGATTTTATATAATTGTCGAACATATATGCTAACAAACAAATGGAGGAGTTTAATATGGAGGATATCCTTCGTTCGATCTATCAAGAACGCGCAAGCCACCCTAATACAGTAGGAGTAGTCGTGGTTGAGAAGAGGCAAAAAGCCATCGCTGCCACAGATACTTTTGATGTCATCCTACTTATTATTGTAAAAGAAAATAATGATCCAGTCTTTGTAAAACATTACTCCTATGAAGATAAAAAAGCAGCGATGCATATCGTGACAGAAAAACAAATCAATGATTGGTTGCTAATAGGCAATAACAAAAAAATATTTGATTGGCTGTACAATGGGAAGATTGTTTTTGACAGGAATGAACGGATTGCCAACCTAAAGCATGAACTCAGGGAGTTTCCTTTCTTTGGCCGAAAAATCAAAATGGGCATCGAGTTTGCCAAATTGATCAGAAGGTATTCCGATGGCAAAGTACTCTTTGACAACTTTAATTATTTGGATGCCTATAATCACGTTGTCCATTCATTACATCATCTGGCAAGGCTAGCGGTAATCGAAAACGGGTTCCACCCAGAGGTTACTGTGTGGCATCAAGTCAAACAGATTGAACCAGAAATCTATAAGTTATATGAAGAGTTGATTTGCAGTGAAGAGTCCATTGAAAAGCGATTGGAGCTTTTATTCCTAGCCAGTGAATTCTTGATTCATAAAAGAACGAAGGTTGGCAGTCAACATTTGCTTGAGGTGATGGAGAGTAAAGAGCACTGGTCATTCAATGAATTGATGACTCATACTGAGTTGGCTCCCTACTCTGTAGATCTTGGTATTCTTGTGGAATATTTGATAGAAAAGAAAATCCTCGATGTAGTCAATGTGGAAACAAAAGGACAAGGGATTTTTCACAGATACTATAAAACCACTGAAAAATTATCCTAAAAAAATAAAGAAAGCTATTGACCAATTAAAAATTACTTGGTATATTAATAACAGTCGCTGCGGAACACAGCAAAAACATTTTCGCGGCAGACGGTTGAGAACTTAAAAGTGCTTTTCAGTCAATATTATTTCTTTTCAAAAAGTTGTTGACAGAAAAAACACCAGATGTTATATTAGTAAAGTCACTTCTGGGCGACACGCTAACTAACTTGTTCTTTGAAAACTAAACAAACAAGCGTCAACAAACAATATTTATCATGGCTTCTATTATAGAAGACCATGAGCCAACGTTTTAAATTATGAGCTAAACTCATACTCTTTCTTGGAGAGTTTGATCCTGGCTCAGGACGAACGCTGGCGGCGTGCCTAATACATGCAAGTCGAGCGGATCTTCATTAGCTTGCTTTTGAAGATCAGCGGCGG
>NZ_JBIQOE010000026.1:0-25036 GCF_047739415.1 Mesobacillus sp.
CAATTCAGAAAAAGGTAAACAAAAAGGACATATTTTGACAGGGAGTTTTCTTGTTAACGGAAAATCATCAGCGCTCGGTTACCGTGTCGGAGGACAAATTACAAATAACCTTTCTTGCTTTTTACCAGTGGGGTTGTCTTAATACAACGTTGTTTTCGTAAAGATTGTTGTTAAAATCCTAAAGCCGATTTTAACGTAATAAAACGCCAGTTTGCAGGTCGGTACTAAGTTTGCATGCTCTTTTCTCATAAAAAGAGTCAACTTTTCGAAAAAAATAGGTCTTGAAATCCTAATCTGTATTCAAAAGCAACAGAGTTTGAGAAAAGAGCCTAATGAAAACAGCCGCTGAGTCAGCGGCTGTTTTCATTTTGCCTTTATGGTTGTTTTCAAACGATCCCTATCTAAAAGGGCACTTTTCAAATTTACCCGTAATAAAGTTACACAACTATTCAAATGTCACCTCAAGGATTGGTGTCTCTCCTTTTTCGACATTACCTTCTGTTAAAACCTTCAAAGAGGCAGCTTGATCTGTGTTGGTTATAATGACTGGTGTTATCGTACTCTTTGCCTTTTCGCTGATAATCCCCATATCAAAGGTCACTAGCTTTTCCCCAGCCTTCACAGTATCACCTTGTTTCACATGAGTTTCGAAGCCTTCTCCCTTGAGAGAAACAGTCTCCAACCCAATATGAATCAATACTTCTGCTCCGTTTTTCGCCCTGATTCCGACCGCGTGCTTAGTCGGGAACACCTGCATGATTTCACCATCGATCGGCGATACGACAACTCCCTCTGACGGTTCAATTGCCAATCCGTCCCCCATCATTTTTTCAGAAAAAACAGGATCCGGAACTGCACTTAAATTTACTGCATTCCCCGTAATTGGTGCTAACAGCTGGATTGTTTTTATAGGTTCTTCTTTTTTCCCGAATAGCTTTTTAAACATATGAATCATTCCTTCCATTCTTAGAGCTATGATTAATCCTGGAACAGCTTAAGGTATTCTCCATACCCTTCCTCTTCCATTTTTTCCTTCGGAACAAACCTCAATGCAGCCGAATTTATGCAATATCGCAAGCCATTCTCTCCAGGACCGTCATCAAACACGTGGCCCAAATGAGAATCTGCTGTTTTGCTCCGCACTTCAGTCCTGACCATAAAATGGCTCATGTCTTGTTTTTCAATTATTTCTTCATCCATGATCGGCTTAGTGAAACTTGGCCAGCCGCATCCGGCATCATATTTATCCCTGGAACTAAATAATGGTTTGCCTGAGATAACATCAACATATATTCCCTCTCTTAGGTCATTCCAGTATTCGTTCCTGAACGGTGGTTCTGTCCTGTTATTTTGCGTAACCTCATACTGCATCGGATTCAGTTTTTTCTTTAACTCCTCTGAATCTTTTTTCATCATTTCTTTTCCCCCCAATGATTCCTGATAAAAGCTGAACGTCCTGAACCAACATGATAAGCATTATATCTCTCTGGATTTTTCTTATAGTAATGCTGATGGTATGTCTCTGCAGGATAAAATGGTTTGGCTGGCAGAATTGGAGTTACGATTGGCTTCTTAAATACCCCGCTTTCCCCAAGCTTCTTTTTCGATTCTTCAGCTAACAGTCTTTGCTCTTCATTTTGATAAAAAATCGCAGTTTGGTATGACTGCCCCCTGTCATAAAATTGACCTCCGGGATCGGTTGGATCAATTTGCTGCCAGTAGAGCTGCAGCAGCTTTTCATATGGAAAGATAGCTGGATCGAATGTAATTTGTACTGCTTCATAATGACCGGTTGTCTCGCTGCAAACCTGCTCATATGTAGGATTCTCAGTCGTGCCTCCAGTATAGCCGGAAACAACGCTGACAATCCCCGGCTGCTCATCAAACGGCTTGACCATGCACCAGAAGCAGCCTCCGGCAAATGTCGCCTGCTCATGATTACCTTTTTCCATAGTGACACCTCTTCTTTCATGCTTTGGTTAGAATGAAAAACTCTACTCAAATACTTATTCCCCATTGTATAACTTTTCAAGCAAAAAACACATTGAGAACCCTTAAACAGTAACAGCCCCTTCTCTGGAAGGGGCTGTTCATTATTTCCGTTTGTACTTTGCATTGTGGCGGACTTCCTTACTGATGTTTTTCCAGTGCTTCTTTTCATCAGCCTGCGCCTTTTTATCCAGCTTCCTGTCAATATAAGCAAGTTCTTTTTGCAGCTTTTTATAGCTCACAAGCCTGTTTTCATCAAGAAGGCCATTGCTGATCGCTGACCATACTGCACAGCCTGGTTCGTTCTTATGACTGCAATCACGAAATTTGCATCCATCCGCATATTGCTGAATATCCGCGAAGCTCTCGATGATCCCTTCCTCGCTTGACCATAGCTGAATTTCCCTCATTCCTGGTGTGTCAATTAGTATCGCTCCTCCGGGAAGCAGAACCATTTCCCGATGAGTCGTAGTATGCTTGCCCTTATCATCGCTTTCCCTTATCTCCTGGACCAGCTGCTTTTCAAATCCTGTGAAGTAATTGACAAGGCTGGACTTGCCGACTCCTGACGATCCAATTAAGGCCACTGTTTTACCTGGCGCAAGATAGGGTTGAATTTCCTCGGTCCCCGTTCCCTCTAGAACGCTCACTGCAATTACAGGTACCCCGATAGCTACTGATGAAACTTGATCCATCTTTACTTTTAAATCTGTCACTAAATCGGCTTTGCTCAAAATGATGACTGGGTTTGAACCACTTTCCCAGGCAAGCAGCAGGTATCGCTCAATCCTTCTCAGGTTCAAATCATCATTGAGCGAATTTACGATGAACACTGTATCAACATTCGCTGCGACAATTTGCTCCTCGGTAACCTGACCAGCAGCCTTTCTGGAAAATTTGCTTTTACGCGGCAAGATCCCCTTGATTATGCCTCGCATTTCCCCTGGAGAAGTTTGCACGGCAACCCAGTCACCAACTGCCGGCAGGTCTTCACGTCCCATTGCATCAAATGTTAATTTGCCAGCTAGAGTGCACAAATATTCTCCATCTTCTAGCCATACCCTGTAACTATGCTTATGCTCTAATGCTACTCTGCCGAGCTTGAATCCATTAGGATAATATTCATTAAAATGGCTGCTCAATTCAGCCGTCATACCGATATTTTCAAAGTTCTTCAATTCATTTTTCCTCCATCATGCATATTAGTAAAATAAAAAACCACAGGCACGCACAGCCCGTGGTTCTTAAGCATGGAGAAAAAGACAAATAGTCGTTAAATCCGCTTAGGTTAAGGGGCCGTGCAACAAGTAACCGACATCATCAATACATTTAACTTCCTGCTCATTGCACTCCACCTGCCTCTCGTTAAGTTATTTATAGTATATGGAAAAACATTCCTCATGTAAAGATTTAATTCAAATTTTTATATATAGCCAATGAAGCTGTCTCGCACCTATTGCGCCCAATTTGCATATTTTACATTTGAGCATTCAATAAAATTAGGAGTGAGGGGTATGTCCATTAGGAACCAGAATGATTACCTGCATAAAGCGGCCATGTATGATTTATTGGCAAATTATTATAAATACCTAGACCCAAATAGACATGTCATGTATTACCACAAGCACTTGCGTAATTTAAATAAGGCAGTCCAGTTAATGCGCTCTTATACTGTACCGGCCGGTCAATCGAACACATTACCATCCATGGTGCGTTTTTTGCACGCTTCCCCGGAATTAAAGGACGTCGATATTTATGTGAATGGCAGCAGAGTGCTCCGTGACTTTAGTTATAAAACGAACAGCAGCCACATGCAGCTTCAGCCAGGCAAATATCAGGTCGACATCTATCCTGCAGGAGATAGCGTTTCTACAGTAATCAGCAAAAAGATTACGGTCGAACCAGGGCGGATTTATACAGCAGCCATTGCCGGGCCAGCCAATAAGTTAAGGCTGCTAATATTTGAAGACAACCAGCAAACACCGGTAGGAGAAACAAAAGCCAGATTTATCCACCTTTCTCCGGACGCGCCTGCTGTAGATATCACAGGGAAAAATGGAGATGTAATATTCCCGAACGTATCTTATAAACAGGCAACGACCTATTTGGCCCTGAATCCAATGACCGTTACGTTAGAAGCAAAAGTTGCCGGTACTAAAAATACGGTTGTTACAATCCCCGATGTCAAACTGGAGCCAAACAATGCCTACACAATCATCGCGGTGGGCACTGCTAAAGGTGAACCTCCAATAGAAGTAATTTTATTGCAAGGATAATGAGGCCGGTCGCCCGGCCTGATTTCTTTTTGCAAACTGGCCATTTCCACTTCTGATCTGTTCCAACCTTTTCTGGCTATACCATACCTACTAGCCCATACCTTGAGAAGCAGAACAAATAAAAAGAAGGCACCCTAAAGAGCACCTTCTTAATCTGCTGGAACTAGCAGGGTAAATTTAATGTTGTCCTTTTTCAAATCAAATTCATTTACACGGACCTTGATATCACTTTTCAGCTTCAGCCTCTGCATCGATACGTATACTCTTTCTTCCTTTGGCTGGATATTTACAGCATCCGGCAAATCATAGCTGTCACGGACAAATTTAAGTACCGTTGATACTGGAAGATTGAGTTTCCCCACTGAAATTGATCTCTGGTTTAAAATTAAATCACCATTCTTCAATGCTTGCGGTTCAAAGGTCAGCTTCAATTCCAGCTCTTGGCTGAAGAGTGGAAGCGTCCCATATAATTCTACTTCATCTGTCAGCAAAACTTGATAATCAATCTGACTATTTTTCACTTCTTCTTCTAAGTAATGATTGATGACTCTGTTTAAATCACGTTTGTTTGTCGAAACATTAAAAGCAACATCATCCGTTCCAGAGCCATTCGTCCCTGGCTCTAATTTTGTTTCCTCTACTGGAGAAGCTATGAGGAACCAAATCAACAGGATGGCTGCAGCAATGACACCCAAAAGAATAAAAAAGCCGATTTTCCATTTATTTTTTATCATTAATCTTTATAACTCCTCTTCCCATTCTTATAACCTTAGTTAGAAATCGAGTCAATGACCTTTTCATCAAGGATTTCATAAATCCGATCAGCAATTAATTGGTATCCACGGTCATTTGGGTGAAAATAATCAGTGTATAATAGATTTTCTTCATTATTAAGGAAAATATCATGAATGTCGACAAAGTATGCATTCCCGTCCTGCTTGACTATTGAAAGGCTTTGACCGTTCCACTCATCCACTATTAAATTCATTTCCTTGACATCAGCAAACCAATTGTAAAATGGATTGTATAGCCCGACTAAAACGATCGGAGCTTCTTGATTTTGGTTTCGAATTGACAAGAAAATTTCCTGCAGCTGCTCTGCGAACAATTTTTGTTCTGTTTGAAAATGATTTAGCTTAAGACTTGAAAAATTCTCTTTGACAACCTTCATTAAATCATTGCCGCCGATCGTTAATATGATCAGGTCAGCTTCTTCAATAGAAGATTGGACATTTTTGTTTTTCAGTCTTTCCAGAAGCTGGTCGGTCCGGTTCCCTCTTACACCAAAATTTTCGAAGTTTGCATTCTTAATTGTCTTTTCATTTTCAAGCTGCTGTGCAAGATATGGGATATATCCGCCTGTATTCGTACTGTCCCCTACACCCTGTGTGAGTGAGTCCCCCGCAGCAACAATATGCAAATCCTTCGGAAAAAATGAAGTCGGCAATGCTTCCTTGATTTCCACTCCTGTTTCCTTGACCTTATTGAAGTTCCCTTTTTGCAAACTTTCAAACTGACTGCAGGATCCTAATATCATGACCATTGCCAGTACTACATAAAGTAAGGTGAATTTCTTCAACAATATTAATCACCTACCTTTAAAAGTATAATCATTATAACATTTAATGCCTTTACAGGCGTTACTCACGCATTATTTGCAGTCTTTATCCTAGTCGGCCGACTTAACAACGTATTTTGAAGGTCCGAATGTTTATTTACTTTGTTCAAATGGGAGACACTTATTCCTCGACTCAAAAAAACAGGCCACAAATGCGGCCTATTGGAGTGCTTTAATATCTTCAATTATTTGTTCAAAAGGAACATCCTTCAATCCGGTATAATATTTCCTCATATCCCCGTTTTGATCGACAAGATAAAAATCCGTACCATGAATCACCTGATCTCCTGTCTCCGGTTTCTTGACAAGAGTCTTAAAGTTTTCAAGCGCGAATTTTTCTATTTCCTCTTGTGTATAACCTGTAAGGAACGCCCAGTTTTTGAAATCAACATTGAACTTCTTTCCATACTCCTTAAGTGCCTCAGGATTGTCCACTGCAGGATCTACACTAAAAGAAACAATCTCCACGTCCTTAAGCCCTTCTTCTTTAATCATATCCTGAAGCTTCGACATATTTGCCGTCATTGGCGGGCACACATCCGCACAATTCGTGAAAATAAAGCTCGCCATCCAGACTTTTCCTTCTAAATCAGCTTTGCTTACTGGTTCACCATCTTGATTCGTGAAAGTAAAATCCTCGATAGGATAGTTTTTCGCATCCTTTAATCCGCTGTTTCCACAGCCCGCAGCCACAATGACTAATGCTGCAAGCATGAGTAGCGTAAAAACCTTTTTCAAAATCATCACCTGCAATCTTTCGAATAATGTCCATAGACAATTCTAGCAGACGCATTTGAGAGAAGAAAGAAAAAGATATGAAAGAAGTGTGAAATTATCATCATTTACCCTGTGCCATTATGGACTTGAGAATTTTTCATCGTAGTGAAGAAATCTTTAATGAAATCTGTATAACTAAAGTTAACAGCTACCCTATGGACTGGATATTCAGCCTTATCAATTGAGTTCCTGAAATCTCCGATGCTTTGACCAAATGCCTCTCCTTTGTTCACGACAATTTTAACAGGAATTTCGCGCGAAACCACTTGGTCTTCATTTACTAACGCCCATAATGTAAGAACATCGTGGAGAGGGGCACCAGTCAATTCTGGATTCCGCTTCTTATAAAACTTGTAGTAATAATCGAACATTGGCTTCACCAGCTTTCCTACTTCACTACCTATAGCCTGGTAATGTGCATCTAACTCATCGATCAATGCTGGCGTCACGATCGCTCCACTTGTCACATTTAGCGGAATGATATTCACAGGTGGTTTCGCTTGTGTCAATACAATATTCGCTGCATATGGATCTCCATAAAAATTCGCTTCAGCCACTGGGGTAACATTTCCAGGTTCATTGAATGCACCGCCCATAATGTAAAAATCCTTTACTTTTTTCATGGTTTCAGGATAGAGTATGAAAGCAGCGGCAAGCGATGATAGCCTGCCTACATTCACTATAATGATTTCATCCGGATTTTTTTCGATGATTTCCTGGATGCCATGGAAGTTTTCAAGAGTGTAATCCACATCAATATCAGGGATGATTGGCCCGAGTCCTTCAATGCCGTGGACGTCAGGTACATATTCAGGAGTATCTCCTGTCAATGGCAGTTCAGCACCTGCAAAAGCTGGAACATCAGGTCTACCTGTAAGCTTTTGCAAATAAGCGGCATTTCGAAGGGCATCTTGTTTTGAAACATTGCCGTAATCGGCAACAACACCAACCAAATCTATTTCCTTGTTAAAAAACGTATATAATACAGCAATATTGTCATCTATCCCAAAATCACTAAAGAAAAGCACTTTTTTCATCAAGTCCGGGCACCTCCTTTTTAAATTATATTGAGGCCTTTGAAAATAATGGCAATAAAAATAAAAAGCCCTGAATTTTACTCAGGGCTTTCCGTAAATAATGGGACCATTATCTCAAAAGTGGTACCTTCTCCTTTTATGCTTGATACCTTTATCTGTCCTTTCATCCTTTCAACAATCTGGTAACAAACCATCAGCCCCATGCCTGTTCCACGTTCTTTCAACGAATAAAAAGGTGTACCAAGTCTTGAAAGCTCCTCCGAAGTCATGCCAATGCCTGTATCCTCGATGATAAATACACCGAACTCGCCTTTCTTTTCCAGTGTCATGCTAAGCTTTCCACCATCACCCATCGCCTCAATGCCATTTTTCAAGATATTGATGAGCACTTGTTTTAATTCACTTTTACTGCCTCTGATTTTAACCTGATCCTTAATTTCAGAATGAAGAGAAATGTTTTTTGACATCATGGCGTAAGAACTCATCAAATCCATTACCTGCTCCAACATGTCACTGCCATCGATGATCACTAGTTTTCCAACATCAGGTTTTGCCAGACTCAAATAGTCATTTATGATTGTTTCCGCCCTGTTCAATTCTTCAATCATAAGTTTTAAATACATATGATCCTCTTCAGACATCTCTTTAGAAAGGAAAATTTGCAGAAAACCTTTCACAACAGTCATAGGATTCCTGATTTCATGGGCAACAGAGGCAGCCAGCTGGCCTATCGCGTTCATTTTCTCGGCACGCTGAAGCTCCTGCTGAAGTTTTGTACGTTCAAATATATCCTCCATAGTGTTGATCGCTTCCTCTAACAAAAGCGACTCCTTATCCTCCAGGGATGTTTGGCCCAGTTGCTTTGATGCTGCTGATACCCTCTCAAATAGTTGGGAGAGCTGGGAAGCCATCTCATTGAATTTTTCACTCAATAAACTTAACTCTGATTGATCATGTACTGGCAGCTTGACGGTGAAATTTCCAGAACTGATTTCCTTTATGCCAAAAAACAAGTCATCCACTGGTTTCATGACCTTACTAAGGCCCCAATGCAGGATTACATAAACAACAGCCAGGATGGCCGCCATCTCTAATAATAACAGCATGAGTATTTCCATTTGATTTTCCTTGATTATGGATGCCTTTGCATCTATCCCAAGAATGGCCACCACATTTCCACTGTTATCAGTAATTGGGGCGAAGGATGAGATCCAAGAGCCATATTGATCAGTGAATACATCCGTACTCGTTATCATCTTCTTTTCCCGACTATTACGAAATGCACTGATAAACTCTTCGCCTGCATCATAGAACATCAGGGAATTGAAAGAGTATTCCTGATAAATATCTGACGCAGACAAAATGTAAACTTTCTGATTTGGATATTCTTCAGGAAGTATGACATAAGCTCCAAGAAATGATGCACTTTTGTCTCCTACCATGGTCAAAAGCTTCTCAAGCCGCCTGATTGAAGGATTTGACTCATCACGGAACTCATCAGCACTTCTAATATCATCAGGGTCAACTGTAGATGACCAAATTCCTGCGACTCCTTCAACCTTGTCAGCCATTTGGGTTTTCAATTGTTTTGACTGGAGATAGAAACTCGTACCCATTGTCGATACGACTACAACCGTTGTGATCATAAATGAGAACATTAGTATCTTTTTGAATAATGGCAGGTTCTTTACATTTAGCTTCATATTTTCATTGTCACATTCCGTTCTATGCTAAAGTGAATAATTGAAAATATTCGACATAAACCTTTAAATATCCTGTATTTTTAAAAAACTTTGGCTAGTTAAAAAGGATCAAAAAAGTCCTGAAATTTTACACTTCAGGACTTGAACGATATTTCATATTGAGCTATTCAAAGTAATACATGAACCCAATAGCGCCAGGGCCCGTGTGGGTACTTACAATTGGAGTCGTTTCTTCGATAATAAAGTCATCATATCCAGAGGTTTCATAAACGGCTTCCTTTATTTTCTGTGCAAGGTCTTCTCCTTCTGCATGAACAAGCCCTACCCCTTTAATGGTTTTCCCTTCAGTATCTGCGGCAAATTGGTTTCTAAGATACTTTACGACTTGAGAATGACTTCTTGCTTTAGAAACAGGAGTATATTCTCCACCTTCGAGAGAGGCGATCGGTTTTATATTCAATAACGAGCCGATTATCGCTTTTCCTTTGCCAATCCGTCCGCCCTTGACCAGATTCTCAAGGGTATCAACGACGACAAAAAGGCGGGTCTGTTCTCTTATCTCATCTAGCCTTGCTACTATGTCTTCAGCTGATTTACCGTCAGCGGCCATCTGGGCAGCCTCAAGAACCTGGAACGCTAAACCTTTTGAAATAAAGCGGGAATCCACCACATTCACCTTTGCACTTGTCATCTGTGCGGCACTTTCAGCAGAACGCACTGTACCGCTCATACCGCCTGTCATATGTATTGAAATGATTTCATAACCGTCAGCGGCAAGCTCGTCATATACCTTCAAGAATTCCCCGGCAGGCGGCTGCGAGCTCTTTGGCAATTCTGAAGAAGCTTTCATTTTTTCCATGAATTCTTTTGGAGTGATATCAACTCTATCTAAATAATTTTCACCATTAATAGAAATAGATAAAGGGACTACGATAATCCCCCATTTTTCAATGAGTTCATCATTCAAGTCACAAGTAGAATCAGTTACAATCTTGATTTTAGCCATAAATTCACATCCCTATCAAAACACTAGACTATCACCATTATACCTATTCTGAAATGCAAATAAAAATATTTACATTCATTCTTGATATTTGTCTTAGAATGCGAGGAATTCTGTAAAATAGAAATATATCATGATTGGTTAGGCCAAAGATTAACCCTGTAAAAAGAACAAAAGCGCCTTTGTCGAGGCGCTTCAAAAATGAATCATCAGGCGTTATTTTTCAATTCAGCCGATTTGAATAACTGCTCATAATCCGGCCACTTCATAACTCTTTTTAAATACTCTTTAAAAGAATAAAACTTTTTTGCGTTTCTTTCCTGATAGATCGCTGTTATAAAAGTTTGCAAACGGACTTGGATCATAAAATAATAGGTGCTCTCTTCTTCCAACACAGGAATATCCACGACTTTAACCTTCTGTCCAACAACATTTTTGAACTCTAGGCTTTTGAATAACAAAATATCAATCCTCTTTTATACCCGTTTGAATATATTATACCCTAAATCCTGGTCGAAATGTGTCTGTTTACGCGGATATTAATATTTTTTTTATGATTTTTGGGATTTCTGATAAGGCTTTAATCCTCATGATTTTCTAACATACACTAAAGAACATCATGAAAAGATTCTTTTTTTTTGTAAAAAAAACGTGTGGAAATTCCACACGTTTGAATGACTGTTTTTACCTGTTAAGAATCTTGCTGCATCTCTTTTATTACAAGGATGTTTCCTCGTCGCTCTCCTCGTTCATATCCCCGTATTGCTCTTGCCATTCTTTTTCCTTCTTGAGCTTCCGTCTGTAAACAAATTTGGATAAGTTCACGCTGATTTCATACAAAACCAGGAGCGGAATCGTAACCAGTATATCTGACATGAAATCAGGCGGTGAAATGATAACTGAAATCACAATCAATATAAAGTAAGCATACTTTCTGACCTTAACCAGGACGTAAGGATTAATGACTCCGAGGGAAGTCAAAAACATGACGACAACCGGTAATTCGAACAGTACTCCAAATGGGAGGGTCATATTCATGATGAACTTGAAATACTTTTCCGCCGTAAAGTTCGTTACAAGCATATCCCCGCTAAGTTCAACGAGGAAGTTCAAAACTGTCGGGAAAATCACAAAGTAGCCAAAAGCAAGACCAACGATGAATAGTAGGAATAACGCCGGGATATACGAAAGTGATATTTTCCTTTCAATCGGCCTGAGTGCTGGTTTGACAAAAAGCCAAATCTGTGTGGCCAATACCGGAATCGTACCAGCAATCGCGATGATGGTGGCAAGCATGAAGTAAATCCATACGATATCACTTGGACCTAAGACTATTAACTTTACGTCCAAATCCCGGACAAAAAAGTTATATATATCTTTAACATAGAAGAAGCCTATGCCAAAGAAAACAATGAATGCTACAGCTGAGATGATCAGCCTTTTCCGCAGCTCATCGAGGTGATCCACAAGATTTAATTCTTTATCGTCCATATAACAATCCCCTGCCAATTCCGTTTGGTGCATTTCTTTAATAAAGCCTGTCATTTACAAGCCTTTAAGAAAAAAGGTGTAAGACAAAAGCATCTTACACCTTATTTAGTAACTTTCGTAATTTCCTTCTTTTCTTCTTCGAAATCTTCCATGACGTCGCTTGTCAATTCACGAGTTGACTTCTTGAATTCACGAAGCGTCTGTCCAAATGCACGCCCGATTTCTGGAAGCTTCTTTGGTCCAAAGATAATTAGGGCTAACACAAGGATTAAGATTAATCCAGGAACTCCGATGTTTGATAACATATCAACATCTCCTTTTTCATATTGTAAATCTACTATGATTATAGTACTTTTACTCCTCAAAGTGGAGGAATGCAGTGAAAGTTCATAAGAAATTCACAAAGGAAACCGTAATCTAACTAAGTGTAACATTTCTTATTTTATAACATCTATCCTTAATTATCTATTATTAATATTATACCAGTAAATTAAACAACTGATTATCCTTATTCAATTCCATGAAGGCGAAACCCTTATTCTCCATGCTGGCAATCAGTCTCTTGTAATCATGCTTACTCTTCAATTCGATTCCGACAAGAGCGGGCCCGCTTTCTTTATTATTCTTCTTTGTGTACTCAAACCTGGTGATGTCATCCCCCGTCCCCAGTACATCATCAAGGAATTCGCGTAACGCACCTGCACGCTGTGGGAAATTGACAATAAAGTAATGCAGCAAACCTTCATGAAGCAGTGATCTTTCCTTAATCTCCTGCATCCTGCTGATATCATTATTGCCGCCGCTTACGACACATACAACAGACTTGCCTTTTATCTCATCACCGAGAAGATCCAGGGCTGCAATTGGCAAAGCTCCTGCCGGCTCGGTTACAATTGCATGCTCATTGTATAGCTCAAGAATAGATGAACACACTTTCCCTTCAGGAACCGCAACTAGTCTATCGACATTCTCCTTACAAATTTCATATGTCTTACTGCCAACACATTTTACAGCGGCACCATCTACGAATGTATCGATTTCCTTTAGGGGAATAACACTATTTTGATCAAAAGCAGCACTCATGGATGCTGCACCGCTAGGCTCAACTCCAATTAGCCTAGTAGATGGTGATACGCTTTTTACATATGTACCTAATCCTGCCATCAAGCCGCCGCCGCCAATACTAGCGATGATGTAGTCGACAGAATCCTGACAATCATTCAAAATCTCCACCGCAACGGTCCCTTGTCCGGCAATAACTTTTTCATCATCGAATGGGTGGATGAATTCCCTTGCTTCTTCTTCAGCACATTGCTGCGCCTCCCGATAAGAATCATCGAAGGTATCCCCGATCAGGATGATCTCAACAAACTCTCGCCCGAACATTTCGACCTGGCTGATTTTTTGGCCAGGAGTTGTGGCCGGCATAAAAATCTTCCCGTTCACTCCGAGCTGCCGGCATGCATATGCTACACCTTGAGCATGATTTCCTGCACTAGCACATACCACTCCATTATCAAGCCCTTTTTCCCACAATAACTTCATTGAATAATAAGCGCCCCGCAACTTGAATGAGCGCACATGCTGTAAATCCTCGCGTTTCAGGTAAATATCAGCTTCATATTTTTCAGATAAACGTTGGTTCAATTGCAATGGGGTATGGGCAACAACCTCTTTAAGATGCCGATAGGCAATCAGGATATCCTCTACACTCACCCATTTTTTCTTCACTGTTTCTTGTTCCATTTTGTCACCCTCACTTTGCAAAATATTAATTTTTCCATTATAACATGGAATGTCATTATGTATTGAATTTTTTAAATATTTAAAATTTTAGGCTTTTATGTTGAATAAAATGGTAGTAAAATAACATATAATAACGAAAATAAGCTGGAGGGAATGAGAAATGGAATTTTTATTAAACAGTTATGACGGGGCTTTGCCGGTAGAGGTTACACTTGATGAAGACAATGGCCGCTACATGATTCGCAAAAGTGATACAAGCGGAGAGTACTTCAATAGTCCGCTGGAAATGGTCAGATGGATTCGCGACAATTTTAAACCAGATGATTTTTGCATCCCTGCAGAATTCACCCAAATGATGAATAGCCTTGCACATTTCGAATAACAACTCCATAACATCTTCCAGCCACTTTTCAAAAATGAACAGCCCTTGCGACAAGCAGGGGCTGTTGACATTTAAAGGATGATTTATGAGGCGATCCTTTTTGCATTCCGGGATTGGATGATCGTATCCCTTATTTCTTCAGCAAGGGAAATCAATTCTTTATCCTTATATTGCCGGCTGTATACCGGGGGACTTATAATCACTTTTATTTTAGCAGGTTTGATAAGACGGCCGTTCTTCTCAAATACATCAGCGGTACCCTGGATGGAAACCGGCACGATCGGAACACCAGAATCTTTCGCTAGGCGGAAACCTCCTGCTTTAAAAAGACCTACAGGGCCACCCTTGCTCCTAGTCCCTTCCGGAAAAATCACAAGTGAATTTCCTCTCTTTAAAAGTTCTACTCCTGATATAATTGAGCCGGCAGCTTTTTCACGATTCTTCCGGTCAATAAAGACACAATCAATGGCTTCCATCCAGGAAGATAAGACAGGGACCTTCTTCACTTCAATTTTCGAAATGAAGCCGAAAGGTTTTCCAATGGCACCTATAAGAACAGGTATGTCAAAATTACCCTCATGGTTACTGGCAAACAAAACCGGACCTTCAGGTATATGATGAAGTCCTTCTACCTCTACCTGTGATCCTGTCAGTGCCATGAATGTTTTTGCCCAATTTTTTGGCGTCTTATGAATCAGTTGCTTCTTAACATTTGGATCTAAATTTTTCGGCAATCTATTTATCCTCGAAAGCCTGGGTATGGTGTAAACAAGATAGCCACCCATATACAAAAAACAAGCGATTAATCGAAGCATTGTTTCCTCCTAAGGTTATTCTGTTGTCATTATAATGGATTAGATCAATCAAGACTATATACTTCAATGAATTTATTAAAGATCACTTCGGATAATTTATTGATTTAATGTCTCGAATGTTCGAAATTCAAAAAAATGTGATAACTGCATCATGAAAAAAGCAGTCCAATTCTGGACTGCTTTGACATTACTTCCGCTTATAAATCAAAAACTCATAATCATAAGGATTTTTTTCATTCTTCAGTCCGATTTCCCTGGATTCGAGCTCCCACTTTTCTATGTCGAAAACTGGAAAAAATGTGTCTCCTTCAAACCGATGATGAATCATTGTTAAATAAAGCTTGTCTGCCTCTGGTAGCACTTCCTTAAAAATCTCCGCGCCGCCGATGACGAAAATCTCTTCAGAGTTATTCCCAGCAGCATAGTCTAACATTTCCTCAATTGAATGCATCACTGTGCAGCCCTCTGGATCGTAATTTCCATCACGAGTAATGACGATATTTTCTCTGCCTGGGAGAGGCTTACCGATTGAATCATATGTCTTCCTTCCCATGGCAATCGGATGTCCCATCGTCACACGCTTGAAGAACTTCAGGTCCTCCGGAAGCCTCCATGGGAGCTGGTTATGGTATCCTATGACTCGGTTTTCATCCATTGCCCAAATTAGTGATATCATACACTGACAACCCCTTTGATATGCGGATGCGCTTCATAATTAACCAACTCAAAGTCTTCATATTTAAAATCAAATATTGATTTGACTTCAGGGTTGATTTTCATTTGCGGCAATGGCTTAGGATCCCGAGTAAGCTGCAGTTGAACCTGCTCTATGTGGTTCGAGTAAATATGGGTATCCCCGAAAGTATGAACGAATTCCCCAGGCTCAAGATCACAGACATGAGCGACCATCAAGGTCAGCAGAGCATAGGAAGCGATGTTAAATGGCACGCCCAAAAACACATCAGCCGACCTCTGGTACAACTGGCAGGAAAGCTTGCCATCAGCTACATAAAACTGAAACATGCAATGACATGGAGGCAAGGCCATTTTATCGATTTCAGCTACATTCCAGGCATTGACAATCATCCTTCTCGAATCAGGATTGGTTTTAATTGTGTGAATCAATTCGGAAATCTGGTCTACCGTTTCTCCATTTGCACCTGTCCATGACCGCCATTGACTGCCATATACCGGACCCAGTTCTCCTTTTTCATCTGCCCACTCATTCCAGATGCGTACCCCATTTTCCTGCAGATATTTCACATTAGTATCGCCATTCAGGAACCATAGTAGTTCATGGATGATTGATCTCAAGTGGAGTTTTTTGGTTGTTAGCAGCGGAAATCCATCCTGGAGGTTAAAGCGCATTTGATAGCCGAAAGTACTGATAGTGCCAGTACCTGTCCGATCCTCTTTTTTCACACCAGTATTCAAGACATGCTCGCAAAGTTCTAGATATTGTTTCATGAATTTCCCTGCCCTTCAAAACGTTCGATTTCTTTTTCTTATTTTAGCAAATAAATCAACAATGGTGGAAGGATATATCCTTATTTTGAATTCTTTTATTACTTTGCTATGGGATTCCGTATTTCCTGCAAGAATGCAATATAATATCAAAAAAGGCCTACTTGAGGCCTTCGATATATTGATAGGTTTGCGGTGCAGCTTCCTTAAGCAGTTTGGCCGGCAGTCCGCCAATATAGAACATCGCAAAGCTTTCGGCAAAGTATTCCTCAGGATATTCAAGGAAATAGTCACGGCCTGGGAAGAGCAGCCGGCTTTCATGCTTCCAGATTTTCAAAAATCTATCTTCATGCCTGATTCCGTCATAAACATGGCGGTCAAGAGAATGTGCGAGTTCATGCAATTCGAGGTTTACCGATCCATGGCCCTTCCCTTTCTCACTGCTGCCAATTTTCACAAGGACAACGCGTGATCCCCCTATACCAGGGACCTGGTCCCAAGTCCGCTTTGAAACATAACCTCGAGGGATGATTCCTTTTAAATGACTGGCAGTTGGATTGTCAGTAAGGTTTCCTTCAAATAACTTCACTTTAATATTATGATTGATTGCTTTCTTAATAATCGATTCCGGCAGGAGGCTGAGCCGACTGATGATTCTAGCTGCTTCCAGCTGGTCGAAGTCATCCTCTGGAAGGACCACTAACTTTCCGGCAATACTTGCAGATACCGTATCCAGGGATTCGTAAAGCAATGATTGCTTAGGATATTCATATAAAAAGATGCCGTCCATATTGGCATTGGAACTTCCAAGGAGCATGAAGGAAAGTACGATAACAACGAATATTTGAAAAATCTTTCGCATTTATTATCCCCTTTCCAGAAGTATATTTTTCGAAGATGCAGCAAGGGTTGATGGAATGTAATTTACCGAGGGAAATTGTCTATAGTATTCTATTAAATTATAACATATGATCGCTTGCCTGCCGGCTGAGAAATTCAGGAAGATGCCAAAGAATCTGTATATTGGCAGTTAAAAAAAACTCATCCAATTCAATATTTGGATGAGTTTTTTTGACACAGCTATTGCTTACTATTCTTATATTTTTTATGTAGCTCTTGCAAGCTTTGCTTGCCTTCTTCACGCAAGCGCTTGTTTTCTTCCTCAATAGCCTTTGTTTCCTTCATCCCCTTAAGGATAATATGAAAGCATTCTTCAATCGTCTCAATCTTGATGCCAGGTGTACCTGATAGTCGGGCAATATCAACACTTTGTCCGGCAATGTTCTTGGCACTCCTGATCATCACTTCATTCGTGCGCCGGTCTAGCTCTTTCATTGATTCTGCCACCAACTTTTGTCTTTTTGCAGCAACAGCCTGTATTAAGCCATTCTTAAAAATTGGAATGGTCGTTACAAATGCCGAGTTTATTTTGCCAATCAGCTTGGCGTTTCCTCGCTGAAGCAGCTTTATTTGAGGTGCAGTCTGCAGTGCGACCACTTTCGCCATTCCAAGGTCATAGATTCTTTGTTCAAGAAGCTCAACTGCATTGCGAAGTGAATCTAGTTCCATTGATGACATTTGATCACTATTCAATGCGTCTTGTTCAAGTTGCGGAAGCTTTGTTGTTTTCAATTCATTCAGCTTCAGTTCTGCAGCCACCACATATTTTTCAAGGGTCAGGTAATATTGATGGTTCTGTTCATACATGCGTTCAAGCATGGACGTCATCTCTGTCATCTCACTCTGGTATTTTGAGATTTTCACATATACCTGTTCTATTTCCTTTCCCATAGACTGGTATTTGCTATAGAGCCTATCAAGCATCTTTTCGCTTCTCTTGAATAGCCTGCTAATCAGTCCACCAGAAGCTTTTTCAAAATCCTTTTTATCAAACCGATCCATGATCTTGCCTAGCTGCTTGAGTAACTGTCCTGAATCCTCTACATTGTTCGTCCGCATTACGGCCAGGATTTGATCAGAGAAGCGGGAAACTTCAACAGCTGGTTCCTTGCCGTAATCTAGAATTTTGATGATATCGTGTTCATCAATGCTTCGTGCCAGACTCTGCACCTCAGGCTCATTCCTCAATGCCAACTTTATATCAGAAACCGTCGCTCTACTCAACTGTTCCTCAAAATTTTCAATTGAAGAGCTGGCATTTTGATCATGAATAGGATTCATCAACTTAATCTCTCCTTAGGATTTTTAAGATGCCTTGAAAAATCACTTTTTTAAATGCGGGAGGTTCCTTTAGCTCTTGTTCAAATACAACATCCTCCAGCCAGTGGGATACGAATGCGCCCTTTGTCGATGAATTTTTCTATGTCATTGTGGCCAGCTGGGTTATAAATCACCAAATCAACACCTAATTGATTTAATAACAGCAGGAGAGCAGCATCTGGCCTCGTCAGCGATCCATTGAGTTGATTATTAAAAACGAACAACTTAGGCACGTATTGGGAGTAATCGAATTTCTGCAGCATTTTTAAAATAAATTCCGGTATCTGCATTGCCTGGTTGAACAAATATACCTTTACATCATCCTCTTTTTCACTGTTCAGAGGCTTCAGTTGCGGTCTAGCACATATATTTCTGATTGCTGAAGCAATGCCTTTTTGAAGGCCAGAAGGCAGGTGCTTATACTTCCAATAACTGGAACCTACCATCTTTTCCGGATTGAGCAGTCCGCCATTGTCCAAAGACTTACGATAATGAAATCGGAAGTCATTGTTTGTACCTGGAGAAAATGGCAAACTTTTAACGAGATAGGTATTTTCCTGCAAAATTAATCCATGAAGGCGGTTCCAATACTCACGACGATTACTTGTGACGCCATTAATTTTTGCAAACAAGGAAGGAATTTGAACAATTCTGTTCTCTACTTCGAAATATGGTCTGATCATCGCCTTCTCCCTGGCAACTATAAACAATTCGTCATATGTAGTCTTCAGGGTAATGACATGAGGTACATAATCTCTCAGCTGCCATGGTTTATAAAAAATCGAGCCCTCATAGTTTAGTAATTTTTCAATTTCCTTAGATGCCCGGTATGCCACTGTAGTGGTCTGCATACTTTTTTCCATTGGAAACGGCATTGGTACACCTGTCTCCGGAAAAATATGGACAAATTTTTTCTCCCTTTTAAGCGCGGTTATGGCTAATACGTCATTTCCCGCCGGCGTGAAAGTAACCAGATCGCACCCAAGTTCAATCAGAAAGTATAACAGGTACTGATGGCTTTTCCTGTAGTTTCCATACCAGAGAAAGGCAGGCATACCCTCCTCAGGGTCTGCTTTCTTTAAATGGTCGTTAAGGTGGTGGAATATCCATCCTATGACATCGTTAAGTACAGTGATGAACTCCTTGCTCGCCAGCCCGTCTTTTTCATTTCTTAAATACAGTTCGACCATTTTAATTGCTGCTTCCCTTATCTGTCTATTTATCAGGGAGTTTTCTGATGTCGGCAGTAAATTTTCTTGATCAAGGAGTGCCACTAATTGTTTGATTGACAAGTGTTGTTCATTGCTAAATTCGGTTATTTTCTGGTTTGATTTTACATGAGGGTGATCCATTGAATTATTCAGTAAAAGATCGCTTAATAAGATTAGTCCATTTGAGTGAACATAGACAAACAATTGGTTATAATACTCAACTTCATCCTGTGGAATGCCTATAAAACTGGCATTGACTTGGCCGATATGTATGATAGCTCCATCTTTTTTGTAAAATAGCCTCTCTCTTGTTGGAGTATTTAACAAATCCAACCAGTTGTCATATGTAACAGGCAATGGATGTATTATTAATTTGTTCATTGGCGAATACATAGAATCACTTCCCGCTGAGGACGATAATCTAAAAATTAATGATTTAAATTGTCTGATTATACTAATTATCATACCATATATAATAAACACCTTTTGGGCTTGTAATAGCAGTACGGACCAGATTATCAAAAGTTTCAAGAAAGTTCATAAATCCTGAATTTCACCTTTATTCTTGTCCATGCATATAGATGAATACTTAAACCTGGAAGGTGAATTCACATGCGATTTATTTTTAAAAGAGAGCCTATTGAAGATTTGCAGTTGGAGTTACGGAAGGTCATCCAGGCTATGTGTTCGGGTCATTTTGTTTTACTTGATCTTTTATTCTATTCACTTATTTTCACCGTCTTAATCATTCCTGCCTCCTCCCCTTTACTCCACTTCACAGGCACCTTTTTACTCATATATGTATCATTTGCCTGCTTATTCTTGTTTGTCAGGAAGACAGTAAGAGTAATCATCGATTATCACGAAAAGTAGGATTTATGTTCGTTTTAGGAAAATAAAAAAAGGAACAGACCTGTATCCGTTCCTAGGTTCCATTATTGGACATTCTTTTGCTGCTCACTTGCTTCAGCCTTTTTCTTGTTCATGTAGTGGACGACAAAAGTTGCCGTAAAAGTAATTAGCAAAAGAATAAAGAAATAAGCATGTTCTATGTGGATGCCAAAGACGCCAGCCAACATTTTTGCGGATATGATAAAAATCAGGATGTAGGCAGTCGTCTCAAGTTCAGGGATCTTTTCAATTAATTTAAGGAATACCCCCGCAACTCCTCGCATCATCAAGACACCCAGCATACCGCCAAGAAGCAGGACCCATACTTCCTCGCTGATGCCCAAAGCCGCCAGGACGCTGTCCACAGAGAATGCGATATCCATCAATTCCACTGCGGCAACCGTACCCCAAAATGTACCAAACAACCGGATCAGCAGGCCGCTCTGATTGATTCCTGCAACTTCCCCGCTATCCTGACTTTCCCCTTTTTTCTTTTCGATAAAGTATTTAATTGCCAGCCAGGCCAGATAACCTGCGCCGAATACTTTCACCCACCAGAACTCGATTAAATAAACACCTATCCCAATTGCGATGAACCTGAAGGCGTATGCGCCCAGTAATCCATAGAATAACGCCCTTTTCCTCTGTTTTTCCGGCAAGTGTTTTACCATCACTGCCAGCACCAGGGCATTATCAGCAGATAAAAGCCCTTCGAGGATGACGAGTGTCCCGATTAGACCCCAGCTGACAGGATCCGTTAAAACCTCGATCCACATATCCCAATTGAAAAACTGGACATAAGTGTCAACAAACCCTTGTAATATGTCTGCCATTCTAGATGTTCCTCCCATTTTTTTGGTTCTTAGGAATTGTATAGAAAAACCCAGCATTAGCCGGGCCTCTATAAAAACTTATTTCGTTTTCCCCAATTTAAGTCCTAAATCTGCCAAAATAAATGAGATTCATGCTTGTTTTATTGTTTTTTTCCGGAGGTGATCCTCAACTTTTCCATTTAGGCGGAGTATTTTTCGCCCAGAAAATTCTCCCAAGTTCGTAATGGGTCTGGAAGCTATCATGATAAGTGTGGTAATGGAAATTAAACCAGAAACCATCCTTCGGCGGCTGGTCCCTTCTGACGTGAAATCGGATTATATCCTTTCCATTATCCCCGATTATATGGAATATTTTTTCAGACTCTCCACCACCAGGTATTTCCGTGATACGGAGAGAATTCAGCTTTTCTCCGGGAAACTGGTAAGCTACCATCTCGATTGCCTTTTCAATGTTTGGTAAAATAGTTTGCCTGAATTCATCCTCAATCACAGGACCAATTTTCCCACCGAATTTCTGGAAAGATTGTTGTTCCGCTTCCATCATTGTCCTGTTTATGAACATTTCCCTCTCCGCTTCCTCATCTAAGGGGACTTCGAGCGAATCAACGAAACTTGTTTCAGCAGCGGTCGATTTTTCAGATCTTTCTGTTGTAGTTGTCAGAAACCCATTAACCTGGGCAGGAGACACCATCCCAAATGTAACCATGGAGATCACGACAACAAGCGATTTGCGCAGCCATGCGGGCATGTGGATCACATCCTTATGTAAATAGGAATAATATCTGTAAAAATATCAATCTGTCTAAGTTAAATATACATGTGTGTAGTAATAATCTGAATTGGTCATAATAAAAAAATATGCTTAGTATTATTATAACTTGTTTATACGTAAAATTGGGCAAAGGGTTTCAGATTTTTCAAAAATGGTAATAAGGAAATATTAGAGGCTTCATGATTTAAGTGAAAAAGGGAGGTCAAAAGTATGGAGTGGGTCGCTGTTGCAGTCAGCCTGATTACGCTTGCTTATTTTGTCTATTTGGCAATTGCTGATTAAATAGGAAATGAAGGGACGGACAGTAATCAGCTCTTTATTGTTTGTCAAGAAAAAATATTTCTCCGGACCATTTCAATAATGGGCGGGTACTTTACATAGAAAAAGGATGAGGTCCAGCCTCATTCTTTTTCTATGACTCCAAAATGGAACTTTGCAGTCTTTCTTCTGTATACTTCGAAGCCAAAATCATCAAAACGGCTGCTTCTGAAATGGTCTTTCAGGACAACACATTCCCTGGCAACACGATATGCTTGTTCAATGACTTCTTGTGAGAGTCCATCGTAAACAGCGAAGTGGGTCAAACCCCTTATTCCGTCTGACTCTAAAATCGATTCATCGAACATCGGATCAAAATAAACACAATCTATGCTGTTGTCTCCTTGTGCCTTGAGGTATTCCAATGAATATCCATGGAGAACTTTTATTTTGCCCATAGCCTTATCAATGGCTTCTATTCCTGAATCCCAAGCTTTAAGTCCAGTTTTGACTAAATATGCGAGCTCCGATCTTGCTTCTATTCCTGTGACAGAACCTGACTCACCTACAACAAAGCTAGCTACGATACTATCCGAACCGAGACCAAGCGAACAGTCAAGAAAACTCAGCCCTTCCTGCAGTTTTGCTGCATCTATGAGGGGATCGCTTTCCCCTTTCATTAATCTTTTGATTCGGAACATAGCGGAATTTGGGTGAAAAAAGAAAGGCTCTGTAGCTCCCAGCGGAAAAAGCTCAAGCCGGTCTTTGCCAACTACCAGGCAGTCATCCTTCACGATTTCCTGGATCGCCGATACTGACCTCTTTTTCCTTGAAACGAAATCCACTTTAAGCTCAAGGGCTATAGCTCTTGCTTTAGCTATCATATCCTCATTGGTCCTGCCTGCTGTTGTCACAAACATGCCTAACACCCCCTGACACTATTCGAATACAAAGAAAAGGACGTCCGTAGACATCCTTTTCGAACTTTTTTAGCATCGCTGTTTAACGTTAAAACTACAATGCTCTTTAGAGTTGTCCATTAATTTTTCCTTTGTTAAAGCCAACAAGTGCCTAGCAATGAGAATCAAAGGCGGATGTTAAGTTATCCATGATTGCTTCCATTGGCTGTCCTTCGATATCATGGCGAGGAATGAAATGAACGACTTCTTTGCCTTTCAACAACGCCATTGAAGGTGATGAAGGCTCAAGACCTGTGAAGTACTCACGCATTTTTGCAGTTGCTTCTTTATCCTGACCAGCAAAAACAGTCACAAGATTGTCTGGCTTCTTCTCAGTGCGTAAGATTGCTTGAGTTGCAGACGGACGAGCAAGACCCGCAGCACAACCACAAACAGAGTTAACTACGACAAGCGTTGTTCCTTCTGCATTTTCCATGAAATTTTCAACTTCATCCGCGGTAAGCAATTCCTTGAAATCCGCACGTGTCAATTCCTCACGCATCGGCTTTACCATTTGTCTCATATATTCTTCATATGCCATTGACATAATAAATCCCTCCCAAACGATAGTTTGCAGTGTTAGCATACTATATTATTTATACCAAACGCAATAAAAGAACGTATCACTCTAGGAATGCACAGGATCCTGGATTGTTTTTCCTTCGAATAGATCTGTTACAGCGCCTTTGGAGGAACAAGATACAAGTCTTGCGTATTTAGCCAATGTCCCTCTCGAAGGAAGTGATGGCGGAGTCCAGCTCTGCCTGCGGGCAGCCAGCTCTTCCTCACTTAAGACAACCGAAATCAGTTTCTGATCACTGTCAACCGTGATCATATCTCCATCTTTTATCAATGCAATAGGACCGCCAACCTGTGCTTCAGGGGCAATATGGCCAATAACCAGCCCATGGCTTCCCCCGGAGAATCTCCCATCTGTAAGCAGTGCAACACTTTCACCAAGGCCTTTACCAACCAGTATCGCTGATAAGCTCAGCATTTCTGGCATTCCTGGTCCGCCTTTTGGTCCCTCATAACGAATCACCAGTACATCTCCAGCGACAATTTCATCAGACATTACTGCTTTGGACGCCGACTCTTCATCATTAAAAACCTTTGCAGGACCAGTCATGGTTTTGACCTTTAAGCCCGACACTTTCGCTACAGCGCCGTCTGGTGCAAGATTACCTTTTAAAACAACTAGCGGCCCGTCCTTTCTAAAAGGCTGTTCCGCAGGTCGGATTACTTTTTGGCCAGGTTTTAAGTCAGGATAATCCTTAAGGTTTTCTTCGAGTGTTTTTCCCGTAACCGTGAGGCAATTGCCGTGCAGCATTCCTTCTTTCAATAAAAGTTTCATTACTGCCGGCACTCCTCCAGCCTCAAAAAGGTCCTGCATCACATATTTGCCGCTTGGCTTCAAGTCCGCTAGATGAGGTACTCTTTCCTGGATTCTGTTGAAATCATCCAGCGTAAGATTGACTTCTGCAGCATGTGCTATGGCCATTAAATGAAGAACGGCATTTGTGGATCCTCCAAGAGCCATTACGACTGTAATCGCATTTTCAAAGGCTTCCTTCGTTAAAATCTGTCTTGG
>NZ_JBIQOE010000027.1:0-3933 GCF_047739415.1 Mesobacillus sp.
TGTGGCATTTACAGGAGAAAGTTACAGATTAAAGAACGCTCTTTCATCTGTAAAGTCAACTGATGGAATTTAAAGAAATCTGTGCTGCAAGCCTATGTATTTTTCGCTGCAATTCTCTGCACTTTTTGCTTGCAAAAAACACCAAGTTAAACAATTGACTGGTAATCAGGTCTATATGTTCTTGTGGGATGTCCGTATAAATGCTTGTTATTTCTTCATCACTATGGCTTCTCAAAATCTTGGTGAACTCAAGTGGGTTTCGGTTGGTTTTCTTTTTCACGATGCTATAAATATAGCTAATCACAGTGCGATTCATTTTTAGACTTCCAAACTGGAAATCTTCCATCCCATTGAAGAACACTTTATGGGAAGAGGGCGTTAGGACTTTTCCACGACCTGTGAAATCAATCAAAGAATCGGACATTGGAGTAGACTCTTGACATCTTAGCTCGCATACCGCAAAGGCATAGGCAAATGCTTCCCGCAATTCTTGTGAGTAGAAGAAATAACGACGCTTTCCCGTTTTACTGTGAACAAGAACCTTAGCTTGCATTTGGCTTAAAATGATGTCAATATCCCTATCAGTGAGTTTATTGGTCAACAACCAATTCACGTCTTTTCCATTCAAGGTTGTCTGCTGCAAATTTATTCTTGGGACAGTCGCAACATCGTAATGTCTCCACCCATTCGTTAAGTGAATGAGGACATAAAGCCAGGTAGATGCGTATCGGGAAGTCTGGTCCATTCGTGATATATCTTCAATTGACTTCTTTATGTGTGTGTCTATCCGATTGGCATATTCAATGAGGTCAAGGTATTCATCAACTGAATAAATGGTTTTTTCCTTATGTTCCACCTTTTCTTTATAGGGATTGATAAGCCTTCTTTGGTTCCAATAAGGTGGTGCTTTCTTTTTTCTTTGTTCACGATTTAAGTCAAGGAGGAACGAGTAAATGGTTTGCTTCACGCCTTTTGTATGAAATTCATTAAAAATAGATAAATTGATTTCATTTTCTGACAAACTCATTAACTCTTTATCGGTTGTTAGTTGAATAAGCAGTTCTGTGGTGCTGACAGTTTTTACAATGGTATCTTGCATTTTGGCTGGCGATTGATTGGATTTGGAGAATTTTCTTTTTATATAAGTGAACCATTCTTTCTCTGTTTCTTTCGCATTCTCGCTAAAATAAAGCTCCCCCACTTCTAATGCATTCCGAAATGTTTCATATGGAGTAGAATAGATAGTATTGAGAATAGAATTTTTAAGTTTTCTTACTTTCAGTTCTGCATCTACCTTATCTTTAGAAAGAAGCACAGCGTTTGCAGCCATATTTTTAAAAGGATATTTTCCTCTGTTTGTTCTTGCAAGAGAGGGAATGTCTGATTTGCCGAGCCTTTTAAAGTCGGAAGGATAAAGACGATTTTTAAAGCCGAATAATTCAGCTGCTTCGGCTGATATATAGTAGTTCTCTTCAATGTCGTTCAAGATTCTTAATTGCTCCGCTGCTAAGTCATCAATGGCTTTTTTATCAAACCCTACATTATTGGGAAGAGGTTCTAATTCGAACTCATCAACCACTTGTTTGAAAGAATCGATGGATAAATCCAATACTTTCATCGCCTCAGGTCTCGTGTAGGTATCCCCTCTGCCACGTTTGTACATTTCTTCTTCCACAAGTTTTTTATTTACGAACATTCCCTCTTGCGTTTGAACGATTCGGTGGACAGGAATAATAGGGTCAGCTGTAAAGTAGTTTCGATTTACTTGATAAAAATCCAATGCTTCTTTTACCGATATATGGTCTGTCATAAATTGGTCCAACTCTTTTTTTGTTAGAAGTAGTGTCTCCCCCTTGTAAAGAGGGATGTGATATATCGTAAAAATGCCTTCTTTTTGCAGTTCAATAAAGTTTTGTTGAAGATTGGGAAGACTCACCTTTTTGGGATAACCTATATGCTTCAGAACACTAGACAAAAGGATAAATTGTTCGTTAAATACTTCAAAGCACAAGCTAAGGGTTATGGCGTCGTTTAGGCTGAATAAAACACTCTGTTTTGTTTCCTTTTTATGCAGATAACCGTTATCAACCAACTTCTTCAAACGTTCCAACGTCAGGTGAACTTGTGGATGCCCTTGGCATTTGTATAAAGGAAGGAACTCTTCTTCTGGCATTTCAGTTTGTCGTTGTACGTCTTCGAAGGATATGTCTAACAAAGCTAGGGCTGCTTCTATATCCAGTACTTTTGTAAACTCTTTATCTTGCCACATTTTAAAAGTCCCCCTCCCAATGAATATCCTCTAAGGTTATATTCGCAATCCCATTCTCAAACGACTTCTTTACTTGTTCTTTCTCTTTTTTAAGGTCTGCCGACAATTGGTTTATCGCATCTTGTGTATAGCCCAGTGCTCTTCTATGGTCTACATATTTGATAACCGTATCGATGGTTTTATCTCCTCTAGCAATGGCGGTAGAAACAATATCTGCCCCCCTATCCAACAGGATATTCGTGAACACTCCTCTGCCTATGTGTGTGCTCCATTTTTCTTCATTTAATACATCGAAGTCGATATGTTGTTCTTGTGCCAATTGTTCCAAGAAAGCTTGTTTCACTTTGTTGAATCGTCTATGGTATTGTAGACCACTTAGTGTTTCTCCAGTTTTATAGTCCACAAACAGTGCTTTTCTATTTTTGATTTTTCCCCTTTGCTCCAACAGGCTTAGTTGATTTTTATGTCTTCTTAGTACATCGCTTACTATCTTGAATGGCATAACGCATTGTTGTCTCGGGCGTTTCACTTGTTCGTGTGTATGGTTTATTTTGTCTGGGAACAGTAGTTCTTGGTTGTTTTTAATCACAAGTAGGAGGGTTTGTTGTCGGTTTATCGTTTTGTCATAGTAGGTTGGGCGTTTAAAGCTTCGTTTGGTGAGGTTGACCACTTCACTTCTTCTTACTCCTCCAAAGAACTGAAAGCAGATTCCCAACGCTATCTCTGGTGCTACTATTTCTGCTATTTTGATAAATTTATAGGTGAGTAGGAGTCGGTTATCCCCAAAATCCACAATCTTATTTGGGATATGTTCTCCCCTTGATGGGTACTCTGTTCCCAACTCTTTATCGTCAAATGGGCTTGTCCCCTCTTCAATATCCTCCAACTCAGGAATGGTAATAATATTCTCTTCATTTAGCCATTCATAAAACCTTATCAAGAACTTTTCAGACTCATACACTCCATTAGGAATGAGGTTTCCCTTACGGGTTTTCGCTGTTAGGTAGCTTATATAGTTTGCCCCGTGTGAAAGGTCTAAGCCATATAGTCCTTTATCCTTCAGAATGCTAAAATCGTCATTGTATTCGATGTTTTTTATACAGTAGTTTAAAAACCATACTGTTTCATTCGCTATTCTTTTTTGTGTACTGATGGCTTTACTTTTTCTTGTACTTGTAGATGTAATATAGTTGGTTAATGGGGAAGGGTATACGAAGTTATTATCTTTATATTTGACTCCAATGCCAATTGCGGGGGTACTGTCTTTTTCCCCCATATGGAAACGAATTCTATTAAATTGTCTTACAACATATTTGAATTGCATACTGATTTGTCCCCCAGTGATAATGCTATAATTCTATGATTAATGCTATAATTCTATATATTGGTAACATATCACGGGTTTTTCACTTAGTCAATAATGGATGGGATAATATTATAAGAGGGTTATAATGTTGATATTAATGAGTTTTTTGGATTTTTATATTGTTAGAGAGGAATTAAAACTTAAGGGTGATATATAAACGATATCATCAAGGAAAGTGTGGCACTTGCCTGTTGCTTCTTTATCATTAAGCCTATCCAGAATTCCTGGTTTCGCTTTATCGATGTATCCATAATTGGTAAAACCGATCGACCCATATATATTCACGATTGAGAATGCG
>NZ_JBIQOE010000028.1:0-5271 GCF_047739415.1 Mesobacillus sp.
CCCGTTAGCCATCCATGAAGCGAGAAAATCGGCGCTTCACCACAGAGAATGAAAATGGTTCCGAACCGTCAATACTGATTCTACGGCTGGAAGAGGAAGGTCGCTGAACTATGGTGCGTTAGAGCCCATCCGTTAGTCTGACTCCACCGACCACGGTGCACCACTGACTGTAGCTCCCTTACGGGAAGCACACATGGTAGATTAATCCTATTCTGGTTGATGCACCAGCCTCTATTTTAAGTTTGCCGTAGAAAGGATGTCTTCAATGGATATAGTCATTGAAAGAGCTTGTGGTATGGATGTCCATAAGGACAACATTACTGCCTGTATTATCACTCCAAATGGAAAGGAGATTCAAACATTCTCCACCAAAACTGTATTTCTATTACAATTGGTGGACTGGGTAAAACAACATGGCTGTACCCATGTGGCCATGGAGAGCACGAGTGTCTATTGGAAACCCATCGTGAATTTACTGGAAGCTGAGGATATCGAGTTTTTAGTGGTGAATGCCCAACACATGAAGGCCGTTCCGGGACGCAAAACAGATGTTAAGGATGCCGAATGGATTGCCAAACTGCTTCGACACGGACTACTTAAAGCAAGCTATATTCCCGACCGGAATCAACGAGAACTGCGCGAGCTGGTTCGTTATCGCCGAAGCATCATTGAAGAGCGAGCCAGACAACATAACCGAATCCAAAAGGTGTTGGAAGGCGCAAACATTAAGCTGGGTTCTGTTGTTTCGGATGTACTAGGTGTTTCGGCAAGGGATATGCTTGACGCAATCGCAGATGGAGAAGATGATCCTGAGAAACTAGCAAACTTCGCTCGACGCACCATGAAAAAGAAGAAGGAAGAACTTGAACTGGCTTTAAAAGGTTATATTAACTCCCATCAAAGGTTAATGTTAAAAACCATTTTGGGCCATATTGACTTTCTTACTGAACAAATTGAGATGCTCGATCAAGAAGTCGCGAAAAGAGTAAGCTCTAATCAAGAGGATGTAGAAATACTTGATTCCATTCCAGGCATTGCGACGCGGATGGCTGAACAGATCCTTTCTGAAATAGGAACGGATGTAAAAAAGCAGTTCCCAACTGCAGCCCACATGTGTTCGTGGGCGGGTTTAGTTCCAGGACAGAATGAAAGTGCAGGGAAAAGGAAATCGGCTAAAACAAAAAAAGGAAACAAATATTTAAGGTCGGCGTTAACTGAGGCAGCTCATTCCGTAAGGGGATCCAAAAACTATCTCGGAGCACTGTATAGGCGTACAGCCTCACGAAAAGGCAAGAAACGTGCTGGAATCGTAGTCGCTCACGCTATGTTACGTATCTCTTATTATCTCTTAACGCGTAAAGAAATGTATGTAGACTTAGGCGAAGACTACTTTGATAAGCAGAGACAACAATCGATTGTCAGGCATTCACTGAGACGACTAGAAAGCTTAGGATACATTGTTAAGTTAGAAGAACCTAAAGCATCTTAAACCAGTCCGTCCAATTACCATTGATCAAATAATTTGGCGCTCTCCCTTTTTAAAAAACGAACGAGCTGCGTCTTCTTAAGTATTGCCTTTTTTACAGAATCGCAGAAGTTAATTTTCATGGTAGCTCAATAAGAAAGCTGCAGAATCGGCAGCTAAAATTGGTGTATTTACTTTGTTATCTACCTACTAATAATTCCATCCTTACTATACACTCTTCGACTTTTTGTATTTTCCTCCATCCATTCATCCAACGATTTTTTGGAAAATACATACTCATTATAGACTTTTGAATAAGGAAACATCATTCCTGAAAATGTTCCCGATTCTTCTAAGAATCTTTCTTCTTGGCTTATTATCTTTTTTATTGAATCCTCACTTAAATTTAAATATTTGGCGGTCTCAGATAGTGACAAAATCTCTTCGACTTCAATACTTTTAACAACATCCTGTTTAAGGGTATTTCCAATCCAGTAGCCGCTCACTAAAATACAAACGGATAATAAAACAATTGCATACTCTATTTTCATTTGTTTGCCCCTCTGCTCCTTAGGTTTATTGGTAATACTTGTATATTCGTTCAAATTTTAATTATTCCTTCTTGAACTAACCTGCCCCGTATGTTCAATAAGGAATTCAACAAAAAGGCCGCTAATCCTGCTGGACTAACGCACCGATTAAATTAGTTATTTTGTCTTAATTAAAAAGAACAAGAACCGATAAGGTTCTTATTTAAATCCCGTTCCAAGTGGGAGAAATGAATGTGTCCTTATAACATAAACAACCGCAAACTATTAGTGCACTGATAGGAGCGGAAATAGGGGTACAGTGCTTCCACAAACATGCCCATTTGTTGAAGAAGATGGATACTTAAGGCGGATTATTTACTCCACCATTTGTCTGTCTTAACATCTTCTGGCATGCAAACCGCCAAATAAAATGGAAACAGTTAACTAGGTAAATTAAGGGTACTTAAAGGGTATTCCTATAAAGAAGTGAAAACAAACTGCATATTTAAAAGTACAATCATACTTGCAAACTAAAAGGCTAAAGGGGCCGTATAACATGAGGACAATAAGACGGATTAATGCAGTGGATGAAAAGATAATACATTCCAACTTGAACTACCGTGTAAAGGGATTGAAACTGGCTGCTCTCCTGCGTGAGATGGAAAGAGATTATGAAATACCAGCGACTGGAGACAGAAGATGGGAAGAAGAAAATCAAGACATTTTCGCCTTATATTCCAAGATTAAATTCAGCATAGAAATAAAAAAACCTGCTCCAAATAAGGAGCAGGTTTAAATTAGCGTGGAATCACGATTTTTTGTCCAATATACAGGTATTTCGTCGGGTCTAGATTGTTCACTTTCACGATGGCATCAACTGTTGTTCCATATTTCACGCTTATTTTCCAAAGTGTGTCACCGCTCGCAACTGTATGTATGACAGGCTGGGCAAGCGGTGGTTGTGGAGTTGTTGATGATGGGATCGTTATTTTTTGGCCGATATACAAATACTTGGCTGGGTCAAGATTATTTGCCCTCACAATGGCGTCAATTGTTGTGTTATACTTCTGGGCAACTTTCCACAAAGTATCTCCCGATTGTACAGTGTGGATGACCGGTTGTTGAACTGGTTCAGGTGAACCTGCCGCAGGTACTTTTAACTTTTGCCCAATATATAGATACTTGTTAGGATCAAGATTATTCAGAGCGACAATTTGCGAAATGGTAGTATTGAATTTAGTTGCAATTTTCCAAAGAGTATCTCCGCTTGCCACAGTGTATTCCACAGTGTTTGGAACGGATGGTGCAGCAGTTTCAGCAACAATTTCCACATCACTTGCGTTGATTGTTCCTGATACACCTTCTTTGACAAGTACCTGGTACTGTCCATTCTCGAGAGTTTCGGAGATTAACGGGAAGGTATCACCTTTAAAAGCGGTATAGCCCTGCCCCATTGGATATACAGAAAGTTTCGCGGCCTCGGCAGTCACTCTTACTCGTTTTTCAGGCTGGAGAGCTTTAAATGCATAACCGCCTTCCACCCTCACTGAGTCCGAAAAAGAGATATAGCCTGTATTCGCTCCTTCGATTACCATAACTTTAATGAAATAGTTTCCGTTAACGGCTTTGCCACCCATGGATTCAGTTCCATCCCATACAAATGTATTGACTCCAGCATCCAAGGACTGCTGGGTAATGACACTGTTCATATGGCTGCCTGCCGCAGTTGCAATATAAACGGATACTTTTGCCGGCTCAGCCAATGTCAGTTGTCCAGTGACACTGTCATTGACACCATCACCGTCCGGGCTGATGACATCGGAAGTAAAGGCCGCGTCAGTAACAACCTCTTTCAGTCTTGTTAACGGAATATTATAATCGCCATCTTTTATAGTTATAGTGCCAACTTTTTGAGCCGACTGTGTGGTTGCCGGATAATTATATGCTGTCTCAATATATTTAAAGTTGACTTCATACGTTCCGTCCGCCACAATCCGGCCTGCTTTATCTGTTCCGTTCCAGTTAACGGAATGGCTGCCAGGCTGCAGCTTCATTTTACTCCCCGCAAAAACTTCGGAACCATTTTGCCAGATACTTAGCTGGACTTCCGCAGGACGATTCAAATTGAACGTAATCTGCTCCGTTTCGGCTCCTCCGTATTTTGGAGAGAAAACTGGGTTCATTGACACCCCGTCTATCAATTGCTTTGGATTTAGCTCTGCAACAACCTTTAGTTTGCCAAGCGGATACCCCTGCATTTGATTGTACCCCTCGTCTTGCAAATAGCCCTTCAGTTGGTATTCACCTGGAGGGAGAGGAGCTTTCTTTACATCATCCCATGGCACCCAGTCTACTTTATGAACGGTTTTAAAATCTGTAGTAGACAGGTTTATCTTTGCTTGAACGCCATTGCCTACTGCTAAAATATGTCCGCGGGTTGGTTCACTTGTTTCTAGATTAAAAGAAACGTACCCAGGTACACTATTTCCTTGATAAGCGACCGTCCCCGTTGACTGGCTGAAGGAAGTGACTTCCGCCATCGCAGAAGCGAAATGCGGGAATGCTATCACAACTGCAACGAAAGAAAGTATTAAGATTCTGAAACATCTAGTTGTCACTCTTGTTTTTCCCTACCTTCTATTAAAATGTTATATCACAAAAATATCATATTCGTTTATCGAGCTTTCAACAACGCTAAATTTTTTCCATAAAGGAATCATTGTTCAGCCCATTGTTCAGCCCTTATAAAACTCCGGGAAAACCTGATTAATGACTGCCTGGACCTACCCCGTTTGTTTAATAACAACTTCTTTATAATAAGTGATACTCCTTCCGAACCAACGCTCCATAAACGATCCATAAAAAAATCCCCCTTCACTTTTCAAAGGGGGTTGTTTCAAAGTCAGCAATAGCTGCAGTTAAAAAAACTATTTCTTCGTTAATCTGTTCTTTGTAAAATGGGTTAGAACACCTTTTATATTCCATAAGCAGCCGATTAAGTTCCCTCATGAAGAGGAATTGTTCCTGTTCCCACACTTGCTTCGCCTCACTGTTGCTACTTTTATTCAATTTCAAGTACCCTATTTTGTAATCGCTGAAACCAAATCCACATACATAATTTTATTTCAACCAACCCTTATTTAACTAACCTCCCTCAATAAAAGAAGCGAAAACGCCAATTTACTCATGTTTTCTTAGAATTTCATAGCTGTTAACTAATCAATAAATAGCTTTATAGCTGGAGGATCTTCACTTGAAAGGATTTTTTTGGACAGA
>NZ_JBIQOE010000029.1:0-10551 GCF_047739415.1 Mesobacillus sp.
TACATATTATCCTCCTTTATGGATACAGTGGAATCATCTTAAGCCCTGCACTTTCCTCAAACCCAAACATAATGTTGGCATTTTGGACCGCCTGCCCAGCAGCACCTTTCATTAAGTTATCGATAACCGACACAATCGTCAGCCTTCCTGTCCTGCTGTCCGCATGCAGTCCAATATCACAATAGTTCGAGCCCTTGACCTCTTTGATTGACGGGAATATTCCATTTTTCCTTACTCTTATGAATGGGTGCCCATCATATGTTTCGTTATATAAATCTAGCAGTCTCAAAGTATCCAGATCTTCTTTTAACTGAACATATATTGTGGCCATGATTCCTCTTGTGACAGGGATCAAATGTGTGCTGAAGGTTACCCTTACCTCTTCACCATTCCAAAGACTCAGCTGTTGTTCAATTTCAGGGATATGCTGGTGCTCATTAACTTTGTAAATTTTAAAATTTTCATTCAACTCTGCGTATAGCGTTCCCATTGAGGGAGACCTGCCTGCCCCGGATACACCGGACTTAGCATCAATGATAATACTATTCGATTCAATCAGCTTTTCTGTCAGAACAGGTGCCAGCCCAAGGAGCGCTGCGGTCGGATAGCAGCCTGGATTGGCCAGCAGGCTTGCAGTCATAATCTGCTCCCTATTCCATTCGCTTAGTCCGTATACTGCTTTAACCAGAATAGAAGTATCGACTGATTCATGTTTATACCATGCCTCATATGCTGATGCGTCCTTCAATCTCAAGTCACCTGATAAATCAATGACTTTAATATTCTTATTGAGAAATGATTCTACAAGCTTTCCGGAAACTTTTGATGGGGTTGCCAGGAACACAATGTCTGATTCCTCGGCGATTTTGTCAGTTTCAATCTTGGTGAGGACCTTATCAAAAATTCCTGTTAAATGGGGATATTCTTCAGAAACTGGTTTTTCATCTCTTGTTGTGTGGATTGAATGGATATTGATATTTGGATGATTTGCCAGGATTCGTATTAATTCTCCACCACCATATCCGGTGGTACCAATAATCGATGCCTTCACTTGCAACCTCCTTTCAACTTATGTATAAATAATCAAAATAATTTATATTTATAAATAAATTTCTTTTTATTATAAAAACAAAGGGAGAAAAACGCAACACATTTATTAACAATATGTGAACAATTCACAATTTTATTGCTGGCTTTGTATGATTTACAATATAATTATATTAATATCAGATACGGAAGGGAGTATAAAACTCCCGTTAATAAGGTGGTATTCATATGTTGACTGCAACAACGTTGTCACCAAATTTGAATAAACTTTTTGAAAAAGTCCACAGAATCAAGAGTATTGATAAAGGACGCTTCCTTTTTGAAGAAGGCAATAACGCAGATGAGCTGTACATTGTACAGAGCGGAAAATTTCAGATCAGCAAAATGGTCCTAGATGGACGCGAGTTAACAATCAGAATGTGTTCAGCTGGCGAACTGGTTGGAGAATTATCATTGTTCAGCCCAGCATCCCAGCATATCTTGAATGCCCGCGCCTCGGAAAGCGGGATGGTGGCGGTTATACAAAAGGAGAAACTGGAGGCTGAAATTGAAAAGGATAGCGGGCTGGCACTGGAACTCGTTAAGTGGCTTTCCTTGCAGCACCGCAAATCGCAAACAAGGTTCAGGGATCTCGTCCTTCACGGTAAAAAAGGGGCTTTGTATTCCACCCTGATTCGGATGGTAAACAGCTATGGAATCAAAACGGATGAAGGTGTTAAAATTAATGTATCCCTTACAAACCAGGAGCTTGCAAACTTTTGCGGAACATCGCGCGAAGTCGTAAACAGATTATTGAGCGAGCTAAGGAAGAGCAATATCATATCAATTGATAAAGGATTCATTACCGTCCATGCACTCAATCGTCTAAAAAGAGAAATAGATTGTGAGAATTGCCCAATTGAGATATGCAATATTGAATAGCAAAAGCCGCCAGTTCATCACTGGCGGCTTTACTTTTTCATTGGTGGTAGTTACAGAATCGCAAATAGCATGATGACAAAAAACAAAACTGCGTTCACGATTTCGTATATCCCTACCTTCATGACAGAAAGTGGTTTACCGTAAAACGCAACAGCTCTGATTAAGCTAGGTATGGCAGCTGCCGCGACGATTGCTTCTCCAGCTCCAAGCCATAAAATCGGTACCAGGAGATGGTACGTCCAGGAAATCCATTTGAATTGACTATTTTTCTTTTCGCGGATCATTGTTTTTACGTAAAATGTACTTCCGGTGAAAAATAGTATCGCTGCAGCAAAAACGAGAATCGCATTCTCATTGATTTCTCCATTTGGAAGATAACTGCTCGCAAGTCCGGCAATTGAGAAAACAACGATGGCACTTAGATCATTGAATAGCGCTCGGTCTTTATTTTTAGCAGAGAAGTATGCATTGAGCATGAAAAACGGAATCATAGCAAGGCCGAAGGTTACGATTGTTGGCGTCGTGAACAATGGAACCATTAAGAACACAAGCGCTGGTAATATATAAATAAGCGCCCACTTACGATAAAACGGGATTTTCTTTTTCTTGAACATCAATAGAAGCGGATATGTTCCTAAATATAGTAATAGCCACCCGATAAAAAACGGGATATGCTGCCAGACAATTTCACTTGCCGCTGCTCCAAGACAGAAAGGGATAATCAACATCGCCCAGGCCCCATGCTGTTTTGGCATAAATAACTTCATGAATGAACACTCCCTTATGTTTCTAACTTAAATATAATGCAGACAAAAGAATGGATAAGTGAAACACATCACATTTTTTAGTGTGGATATCCAAATGACACCGAACTGTCAAAAACAATATTTCATTAAAGGTATTAGTTCATTCTTCGTAACAAAAAGCTTGAGCCCCTTAGTTAGGAATTCCACTTGTACAGCCATTTCTTTATAAACTGAAGTGTAGTAAACTGTACGATAACTGGAAAGAAGGGGTGATCACTTGAAAAACAATATGAATAAGTTGTTTGAAAATCAACGGAGCGTCCATGTCCTGTATTCCTATAATGAATTGGATAAATACATTGAGCAGGCAGTTAGTTATATAGAAGACGGCGTTATGGCGGGAGATTATATTATTTTCATTGAAAATGAACCTCTATTCCGTTTAATTAACAAAGAACTCAGTTCTCGATTAGCTGAAGATCAAATGAAATTTGTTCATTGGGTAAACAACTTTGATTTTTATTATTCCAGTGGCAGTTATCATCCTCCTGCAATCCTGGATTACTTTAATAAGATGGTGGAGCCATTTATAGAAAATGATATCTCTTTCCGATCCTGGGCACATGTTGAATGGGCCACGATGAAAGACCCACTGCATATAATTGAAGATTTTGAAAGAATAGTAGACGAAGCTGTAAATTCACTTTCTTTCCCACTGATTTGTGCTTACGAAGGGGAGAAAATGCCAGACCATCTCATAAAAATTTTGATGGAAACACACCCTTATGTTCTACAAGACGACAATTTCACAGTCTCCGATAAATACCAATTAGCAGGTGGCCAAAAATAAGGAAAAACGCTTAGGAACCCCTAAGCGTTTTTTTATGTCGCCAATTACTTAACAAGTAGAATTATTTGACCGGGCTTCACTTAACTTCGTTACTCAATCTATAACAAATCCCTAAATTCAGCCTCTTCTTTCGAAATGCAGTTTTAAAAAGATTTTCTTTATATATAAATGCGGTTTTAATAAATAATAAATTTCTTTCGTGAATGCCAGACTCAATAGGAACAGGAATACAATAATGAAATGCACCTTTGAGAGAATGGAAATGCCCATGACCAAGCTCATGTCTGGCTGCAGTTGGGCAAGGCTGATGAGCCATCTAAACAGCAATACTGGTTCGTACGCTATGCTGCTAGAAAACACGATGGCAATGCCCGTTGCTGTGCTGGCAACCATTAGTGTTTTCACGACGACCAGCAGAAGCCTTCCTGCTTTCGAACGTGTTCCTTCTTCTCTTGATGCATCGTATTGCCAAACGAGCCCCATCGCCACTATTGCCGCAACCGAATACGGATACACAATCCATAAAAAGATTTGTAGCATTTCCATCGCTCTCACCTCACACATATCTCACAACATGAACCCCATTTAACATTCTAAACGGGTAATTATGAAGTGACAGTGACAAAAGTCGCCGTATATGTCTAAAATAAGAACTTTTTCTTGCTAAGGATTTAATGACTAAAGGAAATCACCTAGTGTGTACTGCTGATGTACTCTAAAATCCAGTTGACTCCATCATCAATTTCAAATACAGGGAAAGACAAACCCTTTAACACGTTTGCCAACTCCGCATTCCGGCATAAAACCACCTGGATATTTTGCAGCTTTTCCACTAGCTCCAGGTCGCTCTCATCACGCAGGATGACAGCCTTAGGATAGGGCTCTTTCTTATAACCTTCTATCAAGATTACATCAGGCTTGAAGAAGGATAGCATGTCTATTTCTTCAGATAAAGACCATTTATCATTTTCAGCATGAATAACCATCCGGCCGCCCCCTTCTACAAGAGAGACAGCTGCTCCTGCCTTCACATGCTTGTCGGAATCCTTTCCCTCAACAACTTCCGGCCTGCCGCCATGACCATGGTGCTTGACTGTCGCAACCTTCAGACCTTTAGCAGCCAGCTGCTGGATCAATGTTAGGGTAAGTGTCGTTTTGCCGCTGTTTTGGTATCCCGCAACCTGGAACAGCACCGGTTTTACCAAGGCCAATCACTGCCCACATGGTCCTCCAGCAACAGAACTTCCACCTCTGATCCTTCTTCAAAGCCTCTTGTACCGCCAGGCAGAATCATGAGGGAATTAGCTCCAGAGAGGCTCATGATAATATTCGATTTATCCAGGCCGCTAGGTGTCACTACAAGTTTGCCATTCTCGACTCTAAGAGCACTCCTTACAAATCTAGTAAATGGATTTGCTTTAGGGAAATTGTCATCAAGAATCGCTTTTTCCTTCCTCAAATGAGGCTTTTCAGTGAAGAGCATCGTCCTGATGATTGGACGAGCGAACAATTCAAAGCCAACATAGCATGCCGAAGGGTTTCCTGACAGGCCAAACAATAACTTGCCGTCAAGCTGAGCTACAGTAGTGACGCTGCCCGGTCTCATCGCTACTTTATTGAACAGCACCTCTGCTCCCAGCTTAGCGTAAATCTCTGGAAGATAGTCGTAATCCCCGACGGAAACCCCGCCGGTCGTAATGAATAGATCCACTTCCTCAATAGCTTTGCTTACTGCATCAAAGCATGTATCAAAATCATCAGGAAGCTGGCCAAAGTATTTTACTTCTGCTCCAGCTCGAAGAATCTGAGCTGAAATCATATAAGAGTTGCTGTTGCGGATTTTACCTGGCTCAAGCGGTTCATCGACATCAAGCAATTCAGTTCCTGTTGCATAAAGTCCTATCACCGGCTTCTTTGAAACAGGGACTTTCGCATATCCAAAAGTCGCCAGCATCGCCTGGATCCCCGGATTGATGAACGTGCCTTTTTTAACAAGCACTTCCCCTTCCCTCGCATCCTCACCACGGTAGGAAACATTATCTCCTTCATTATGCTTTCGCTTTGTTGCCATGTATTTTTTTCCGTCACGCTCGATTTCCCTGGCCAATTCAAACATGACAACAGCATCTGCACCAACAGGCATCTGTGCTCCTGTCATAATCCTGACCGCCTGGAATGGCCCAAGTTCTTTATCCGTAAGCATACCCGCTCCGATATGATCTACCACTTCAAACTCAACAGCGTGATTTTGGGTTGCTTCCACTGTATCGACAGAACGGATTGCATATCCATCGTAAGGAGCTCTGTCAAAATGCGGTACATCGCTGGTGGCTTTCAAGTCCTCTGAAAGATAGCGCCCGTAGCTTTCATTGATTGAAACATATTCAGTGGAGCCGTTTTTCTTATGCTCCATCACTCTCTTAACTGCCTCTCCTATCGGAATAGGGTTTCTTTTCTCTAACATATGATCAGCTCCTATTGCAGGCTTAACTTCTAAATTTACCCTTATCATTATAAGAGTAATGTAAAAATGAAAACATAACAAACCTCACAGTATTATCTCAAAAAATTCCTCAAAAATATGTAGATTTTTTGTGAAGTGTGATGCGCATCACCAAGTAGTAAAACCATTTCCTTTATGATGAGTATGTAAACAGTATTAAATAATTTACTGGAGGTTTCTTACATGAAAATGCCTTTTGATCAAAATTCTTTAGTTAAAGATATTGTCAATATATTCCCTCAATCAAGTGATTTATTCAAGCAGAACAGACTAGATTTCTGCTGCGGCGGAAACCGTCCTCTAGCAGAAGCGGCTGGTGAACAGAACCTGGATGTACCTGCAATCATGACTGAACTCGAAGAACTATATCGAAAGCATAACGGCGCTGCTGAAAGCATGGAGGTTTGGACAGAAACTGACTCAGAGGAATTGATCGACCATATCAAGAACAAATACCACCGCGAGCTTGAAGAAGAGTTGAAATTGCTCAGTCCGTATGTAACTAAGGTTGCAAAAGTTCATGGCGACCGCCACGAAGAGCTGTTGAAAGTCTATGAGCTTTTCTACGAATTGAAGAAGGAGCTTTTAGAGCATACAGCAAAAGAAGAAGCGACTGTCTTCCCGCTGTTGCTTCAGCTTGAAACTGCTAATGAAGAAAAACGTTCTGAAATGATCGCAGAAATTACAGAGCTTGAAAAGGAACACGATCATGCAGGCTCAATCCTAAAACAAATGCGTGAAATCACCGATGATTTCAATCCGCCAATCGATGCCTGCGGTACCTATCGTTTAGTATACAAGCGACTTGAAGCACTGGAATCCCATACATTCATGCATGTACATCTAGAAAACAACATACTGTTCCCAAGGTATATTGCCTGACCAAGAACAAAAAGCGGAAGCGCCTCGTTCAGCCCCGACAAGCGCTGCCCGCCTTATAACGCCACGTCCTCCCAAAAGCTACCGCTTTCGGTCGTGCGATGAATCGCTTCGAAGCTTTCCTTATCCTGTGGCTGGCGGGTCTAGCACTTCGTGTGCCTCGGAGGGCCAACCGGTGAAGTCGTTCTTTGACTTCATTGGGCGGACCGAAATCGAAACTATATCCGACTGCCCAGAAACGCAGAAACTGGAGACTCCGACAAAGAAACGCTTTTTGCTTCTGCCGGCGGAGTTGAAGTTTCGGAGTTTCTAGGAGGCGAAACTAGACAATTCGAAAAGCGGAGGCGACTGCTCAACTCCGACAAGCGATGAGGGCCTGACAGTGAAGTCGTTCTTTGACTTCATTGGCAGGCCCGAAGCGTCTCGAGGAGTTAGGAGCCGCAGCTAGACAATTCGAAAAGCGGAGGCGACTGCTCAACTCCGACAAGCGCTGGAGGGCCTGACAGTGAAGTCGTTCTTTGACTTCATTGGCAGGCCCGAAGCATCTCGAGGAGTTAGGAGCCGCAGCTAGACAAGCGACTCAAGGGGCTAGGCGCTGGAGCTGGATTAAGAAAAACCATATAGTTATCCAAAACGAAATCATTTTATAATTTCCGATACAATAAAAAATGACCTCAACTATTAAAAGTTGGGGTCATTTTCTATACTGGCTATTATAAAGCACCGGAAAATAGCCGCGCGAAGGATTCTTTTGTTCGTTCCCATAACCCACGCTTATGATATTGAACAGGACTAATTTTTTCTGATTCTTCCAGGTCCTCTTCATAATGAGCCACAAGATCCCTGATTGAGCTTGTACCAAAAAGGAAGACATTGACTTCAAAATTCAGATGGAAGCTCCTCATGTCTAAATTGGCTGTGCCTATGGAAGCGATATTTCCATCGACAATGATGACCTTTTGATGCAAAAAGCCTTTTTTGTATGAGTATATTTCAGCACCGTTCAGCAATAGCTCCGAATAGTAAGAACGGCTTGCATATTGCGTCAGATAGCTGTCATTGATCTCAGGTACCATGATTCTTACTTCAATCCCCTTTGCTGCTGCCACTCTCAATGCAGTGCGGATAGCTTCATCAGGGACAAAATAAGGTGTGGCAATCCAAATCGATTTTGTTGCACAGGACATCATCGTATAATAAAAATCACTCATGATTCCCTGCTGTGTATCTGGACCGCTTGGCACCACCTGGATCGCACCATCCAGCTCATCATCATCATGAGGTTTTTTCTCCGCCCGATGGTTCTCCAGGACTTTCTCGCCGCTAATATATTCCCAATCAAGCAAGAACACATTGTGCAGAGTATATACTGACTCTCCTGTCAGCAGCATGTGAGTATCACGCCAGAAACCGATTTTGTCATCTTCCCCTAGGTATTCAACTCCGACATTCAACCCTCCAGTAAAACCGATTTCCCCATCAATAATGACGATTTTCCTGTGGTTGCGGAAATTAAATTTCTGATTGAAGAATCCATACTTGAGCGGAGAAAAGGGAGCCGCTTTTATGCCTGATTCTTGCATATCCTTTAAATCTGTGGCCGCGATCTTCATGCTTCCCGCAGCATCAAAAATGAACAACACCTCGACACCCTGCCGCGCTTTTTCAATCAGAATATCCATAATCTCTCTGCCAAGCCTGTCAGACCTGAAGATATAATACTCCATGTGTATGAACTTTTTAGCTTCTCTCAGCCTTTTTTTAATCTCCGTAAAAGTCTCTTCCCCATTTTTCAGGATTTTTGCCCTGGAAGCAGTTGTAATCGGAGTCAATGTTGCATTCTTTGCATACTGCGCAAAGCACTGCTGATTCTCGACCAGAAAAGAAAGGTCCCTCGACTCTTCCTTCCTCATCAGTTTTTCCCACTGGTCACGATCTCTCGTACGCTTGCTTTTATATAAATAACCCTTCAAATACAACTGCCCTGAGAATAGGTAGAAGAAATAACCGCCTACAGGAAAAAGCAGCATGACATATATCCACATCAGCGTGTGCTGTGCCGAACGATTTTCAAGCATCAATGAATACATGCTAATAAAGATGATCACCGCATAAACCAATATGGCTGTTACTTTGAGCGCCTGGCTAAAATCAGTAAAAAATACAATATAAAAACATGCAATTAAAATAAATACAAATAGAAATTCAAGTCTTCTTTTTATCATTCCAGTATACTCCAACAAATTTATAGTAGATTTATGTATACCCATAAACCATTTGTCCGGAAACATAGTATACCCAAATTTTCCAGACACCAGAAGAATACAGAAGCGTGATTGGCCCCTAAGTATATTGCGTATCAAGAATTTTCAAACGAAGTGGAGGCCACTGACGTATCCGTGACCTAATGAGTAGCAAACTATTATGTTTTGAGGAATCAACAAAAAAAGACCCCCAAAGGAGTCTTAGCCGCCAATATAGGACATTTCGATTTTCTTTCTGTTCGCAACTGTTTCAGCGGTACGTTCATCGGAATAGCGGTCAGCTCTATGATTCCAGACGTCCGTAATGCGTGCCCGAAGTTCATCATCTGAAGCACCGGCGCGCATGAAGTCGCGGATGTCGTGGCCATTGCCGTTGAACAGGCATGTGAAAATCTGGCCGTTCGCAGACAAACGTGACCTTGTGCAGCTTGAGCAGAATGACTCTGATACCGAAGAAATGAAGCCGACATTGATATCAGTACCTTTATATCGATATTTTTTAGCGACCTCGCCGAAGTATTCCGGATCAACTGGTTCTAGTTCATAGTGCTCGCTGATTATGTCGTGGATCTGTTTCTTTGTGATCACATCATCCATTTTCCAGCCATTCGTGCTGCCTACATCCATGTATTCAATGTAACGAAGCTCCAGGCCTTCTTTTTTGCAGAATTCTGCCATTGGAAGAATTTCTGTATCATTGAGCCCCTTTTTGATTACCGTATTGATTTTCACACCCAAACCAGCTCTCTTCGCTGCTTCAATTCCTTTTAATACCGGTCCGACACCAACATTCCGGCCATTGATTTGGCCGAACAGTTCATCTTTTAGACTGTCCAGACTGATATTGACCCGCTTCAGGCCTGCAGTATGCAGTTCCTCAGCATATTTCGGAAGCATTACACCATTAGTGGTCAAAGCAATATCCTTTAATCCTTCAATCTCATTCAGCATTTTTACGAGAATCGGCAAATCCTTGCGCATTAAAGGCTCGCCGCCTGTAAGCCTGATTTTTTCTACACCTAGTTCAATGAATAATTTGGCCACACGCTCGATTTCTTCATAAGACAGCAGTTCGCTTTTAGGCAAGAACGCGAAATCAGGTCCGAAAATTTCAGCAGGCATACAATACTGACAGCGAAAATTGCATCGGTCTATAACAGAAATACGCAAGTCGCGTAGCGGTCTATTTAATTGGTCTTTTATTATGCTTTTTACCATTAGTGTCAACTCCAATTATAGAAGTTATGATTATTGACATTGTAACAGCAACAAAGATTGTTAACTGTTAATATTCTCACAGTAACATCAATAGCCCTCTATTAAAATAGTAGATTTCATCCT
>NZ_JBIQOE010000030.1:0-12609 GCF_047739415.1 Mesobacillus sp.
AATTACCTTCTGTCATAATATCTGAAAAATCAATTCCCAGCTGGACAGCTGTTTGTGCAACCTCTGGCCGGATTCCTGTTACGATGGATTGAACGCCAAGCAGCTTTAAAGCATCCATAAGCTTGAAGATTTGATGGGCAACCATCGTATCAACCATCACTACTCCTGACAAATCCACTATCAAAGTATTGATTCTGGAATCAATGCTTTGTGTGAGAGTTGACTCCATTAAGCCTTTTGCTCTCGTTGTATCGATTTCACCAATCAATGGCAGAAGACCGACTTCCTTTGTCAAGCTAATGACTGGTGCGCTCAATTCTTTAATTAGAATTGCTTGAGAGGCTAATCGATTCATAAGGATTTCCATAAAAACCACTATAAAACTTTCAAAGACATAATCAAGGGTATAATTGATTTTTGCTTCCCATGCGAAAACGTCGTCCAGTGTTATCTCCATATCCGCCTGTTTTACGAATTTTTGAACGTATTCCCAATATACCCGGCGGAAAACACCTGAATTCCAAGCGACTTCTGTCAGGTCAGTTTTAGATTTAATCCGGTCTGCTGCAGTCTGGCTCGTCCAGGCAGAAATCGTTTTCTTCATCTCTTCCTCAGTTTGATAAAGTGATTTCGCCACAAGACGAACATAATTTGAATTCTGTTCCTTCACCTTGTCCATTACTTCTGGCGGAGCGTCAGCAGAGTAATCTGACCCCTTAATAACCCGCTGGCGTTTTAGCCAGTCATCGGTAAAATTAGTGGCATTGTCGACAAGAAACTTGTATAACGCCTCTGTTTTTGTATCCATTTTAATCCCTGCTTTTTTGATTAGTCGTTAACTCTATTGTGAACAACATGAACTGAAAAGTCAAATTTCAAATATAATCACTAAAAGTTATCCCAACAAACTAAACTTGTGGAAAATTCAGGTAGATTTTAATGAGGTAGTCTGATATAATTAGAACAAACGTTCTATTATTCTTTCCTTTTTTTGAGTGCCCATTAAATTTTTGAGTTTGATATAATAGTAGCATTGTCAAATTGGCTTTTAAAAATAATGAAAAATAGATATCTACTTAAAACAGGGGGGATTAGCATGAAATTTATTCATACGGGTGACTGGCATCTCGGAAAGCTTGTCCACGGAATGTATATGACCGAAGACCAGCGAGAAGTATTGAATCAATTTATTGAGCTTGTCGCGGAAGAACAACCTGATGCTGTTGTAATTGCAGGCGATTTATACGACAGGTCCGTACCGCCAACTGATGCTGTAGAACTTCTTGATGAAGTGCTCTTTAAAATCAACGTGGAGCTGAATACGCCGATTGTTGCTATTGCTGGCAACCATGACAGTGCAGAACGTCTATCATTTGGCAGTTCATGGTACCGCCATAATCATTTTTATCTTACTGGGAAATTGACGAATGACTTTAGGCCAGTACATATAAACGGGTTCAATTTTTACCAGATTCCTTATGCTGAACCTGGCGTCGTACGGCATATGCTTGACGATTCTTCGATCCATTCCCATCAGGATGCGATGAAGGCAGTGATCGGAAAAATTGAAGAAAACCTGAATCCTGACGAAGCAAATGTTTTTGTTGGACATGCTTTCGTTCTCGGTGGTGACTCATGCGATTCAGAGCGTTCATTATCTGTCGGTGGTTCTGGCTGTGTCACCCAGGACCTGTTTGACCCATTTGCTTTTACTGCGCTTGGTCATCTTCACAGCCCCGACGCTATCAAACATGACAAAATAAAATACTCAGGCTCCCTATTAAAATACTCTTTTTCAGAGGCTAAACAGCGCAAATCGATTTCTATCGTTGAAATGAACGAAAACGGCAGTTTTGATATGCGTTACAGGACCCTGAAACCGAAGCAGGATATGCGCGAATTGGAAGGCCACCTCGAACAGCTTCTGGATCCTTCCTTTTATGAAAAAGAAAATATTAATGATTATTTAAAAGTAACTTTGCTTGACGATGGCGCCATAATCGACCCAATGGGCAAACTGCGCCAGGTCTTCCCGAATGTCCTTCATCTTGATCGTAAAATTGAATCCATTGACCAAAAGCATAAGCAGCACTTCAACTCGATCAGGGAAGAAAAAAAGTCGGAGCTGGAGCTTTTCGAACAGTTTTACAAGGAAATGACGACAAGCGAATTTACTGATGATAAACGCAATGTCATGACAGATGTGATTGGCAAAGTATTGAAGGAGGAGGGACAAAAATGAAACCTCTGAAACTGACGATGCAGGCCTTTGGGCCATATGCCGGTGCGGAAACAATTGATTTCAGGCAGCTTGAAAACCGGACAATGTTTGTCATTTCTGGTAAAACAGGTTCTGGAAAGACAACCATTTTTGATGGTATCAGTTATGCGATTTACGGCAAGGCAAGCGGTGAGGATCGGAATGGTCCCGATTTGCGAAGCCAGTTTGCAGATGATGAGTTATTGACAGAAGTTACGCTTGAATTTTCCTTGCGTCAAAAGACATACCAGATTACCAGATCTCCGCAGCAGGAAAAGAAAAAGAAGTCTGGTGAAGGAACGACTACTGTCGGTGCAAAAGCAGAACTTTATTTAATTGATGAAAACGGAGAACTGCAATTGCTTGCTTCGAATGTTCGCGAAGTGGACGAAAAGATCAAAGAGATCATGATCATCGACAGCAATCAATTCCGGCAGATTCTGATGATTCCCCAGGGGGAATTTCGTAAGCTTCTAACGTCGGACAGTAAAGAAAAGGAAGTCATACTACAAAGACTTTTCCATACGGAAGTCTATAAAAGAGTAGAGGAAAAGCTTAGAGAAGAAGCAACTGTCCTGAAAAAATCGGTCGAGGACCAGATTGAGAAAAGGAATTCAGCCCTTCGCAGCATCAAGGCTGTCGAAAATGAAGAATTGAAGGAATATGTAGAAGCCGGCAGTACAAATGATGTCCTGATCCTTCCTCTATTAAAAGAAGAAATTAGCGCAATGGAAACAAAACTTGAAAAGTTGAACAAAGACCGTGAAAAGCTTCAGCTGGACCGCGATAAGATGCAGCAGCGTTTGTTCGAAGCTGAAGCAACCTTAAAACAAATCCAATCACTAGAAACCCTGAAGATGACAAAGGAAAAGCTTGAAGCCCAAAAGGATTTTTTTGCAGAAAAAGAAAAGCAAACATTGCTTGCAAAAAAAGCAGCTCTTCTGGATGCCCAGGAACAGCTTTGCCACCGACTTAAGGCCGACCTAGACAGTATAACAAACCAGGTAAGTGTGATCACGAAGCGAATTGAACAGTTAACAGTGCGACTCACATCAGCCGAAAAAGAACACGAGAAACAAATCGATCGGGAACCTGAGCGAAAAGTAGCTGCTGAACAGGTTAACAGACTTGAAAATATGAAGGAAGATGTCCATGCGTTCGCCAGCATAGCTTCACAGTTTGCAGAGCTAAAGCAAGCACTGGAATCATCGATACAGAACCGGGAGAATAATGTAGCCCAGCTTAAGTCAACTGAAGAGCGCCTTAAAGTCTTGCTTACAGAAAAGGAAGATGCCGAAAAGGCCCAGATTGCTTATCTGGAGAATGACCGAAAATTGGAAAAGATACTTCTGGAATTGGACAAGCTGAAAAAGCTGGGCAACCACAATCAGAAAGTCAAACAGGTTCGGTCGAGCTTTGAAACCCGCAAAGGTCAATTTAACCAGGCTGTTTCCAGACTGAATGATGCCAAAGCCGCAGTAGAAGCTCTTGAGCAAAAATGGCTGCATTCACAGGCTGCTGTTTTGGCTGCTTCCCTGCATGAAGGTAGCGCTTGCCCCGTATGCGGATCAGAAAGTCATCCTGAACCAGCGAGAGCAACTGAAGGCTTCATCCCGACAGAAGAAGATTTAAAAGCTGCACGAGAGCAGATCACTGGTGTTGAAAAAGAGAAGAGTGCTGCTGAAAAATCTTATATCGAAACAGAAACGACTTTAAGGTCATTGATTGAAACAAGAGAAGAAATGATGGCTGAGATCGTCAAATTCCGTCCCGACTTTGTTGTTAACCAGTTAGCTGATACCATACTACTGACTGAAAGTGATGTTGAAAAGCTGCAAAATGAGCAGAAACAACATTCGATAAAATTAAAAGGCTTGGAAAAAATCAAATCTGAAATCAAAAGGTTTGAAGACGACAGGGAAAGGCTGAATAAGCAGCTGAAAGCTCTCGATGAAAGCTATCAAAACATGATGATCCAGTACACTGAAAAGAAAACCAATCTCGATAGAATGACTGAGAAAATACCTGAACAGCTTCGTTCACTGCAAGTATTCGAATCGAAAATGAAATCAGCACGACTCTTGCAGAAGCAGCTTGATGACGAATTGGAGCAAGCCCGCAAGAATTATCAAGAAGCGAAAGAACTTCTGGGAACCGAAAAAGCGCGGAGTGAAGAGGCTGAAAAGAGATTGAAAGAAATAGATTCGCAATTGACAGCCGAACGGGAAACATTCAAAAACAATATGACAGCACAGGGCTTTGAAAACTATCAGGCCTATCACCAGGCGAAAATTCCAGAACAGGCTATTCAACAGCTTGATGCTGACATCTTGAGTTATCGGGAGGAAGTCAGATCAGTGACGGATCGATTCGCAGAGCTGTCTGATCTGTTAAAAGATGTTAAGAAGCCTGATATGGAAACACTTCAATCAGAATTCGCACAATTAAATAAAATAATCAAAGAAACAGATGAAGCATACCAGGATTTGAATCTGAAAAAACGCGATAATCAATTTGTTCTGGAACAGGTAGACTCTTTGAATGAGCAAATGAAGGTGCTTGAGGAAAAATATAAGCTAGTCGGCCATTTATTCGAGATTTCAAAAGGTCAGAACACCTACAGGATTACGTTCGAGCGCTTTGTCCTGGCAGCTTTCCTTGATGATATTCTTGCAGAGGCTAATGTAAGACTCAACAAGATGACGAGCGGACGATATCGATTATTGCGAAAAACTGATCGTTCAAAAGGCAATGTACAGAGTGGGTTGGAGCTCTTGGTTCTTGATGCATATACCGGACAGGAGCGCCATGTAAAGACATTGTCTGGCGGAGAAAGCTTCAAGGCGGCGTTATCACTAGCCCTGGGATTGGCCGATGTTGTCCAGAATTACGCAGGTGGAGTTTCATTAGAGACAATGTTCATCGATGAAGGCTTCGGAACCCTTGATCCAGAGTCCCTGGACCAGGCCATAGAAGCATTGATCGATATCCAGAGCAGCGGGCGACTTGTCGGAATCATCTCCCATGTACCAGAGCTGAAGGAACGGATTGACGCAAGGCTCGAAGTCATATCCACCCAAACAGGTAGTAAAACAGAATTTCATTTAATGAATTAACTGAGAAATACAGCATCTTGAAATAGGTGCTGTATTTTCGCGATTATTCAGCAGTCTCCATAACCAGAAGTATAAGCTAATTGGTTTGGAGTCCTGTTACTAAGCAAGTAACAAAGACATACATCAGCAGGGAGTTTGATCATGGAATTTGAAGTTCAATATTTATCATTTTACGTAGTACAAGTCGAAGGCAAAGGCGAGCAGGCTGATAAAAGATATAAGCATTTCCAGACATTGAATGAGGAAGAATATGAATCTAGCCATCTAAAGGATTTTCTTGATGGCGAGTTCGCAAAAATCGTCAAGCGCAAGGTAGATCGCCACCCAAAAACAGATGAAGTTCCTACTAAGCTCGGCTACTTCATCGTTGAGGAGGGTCATGATTTAACATCCAACCCAAATTACAACCTATTCCATCGTGTCCGTTTTGCGGAATCAAAGGAAGACTTCCAGCAAGAGAGTGAAAAATTCGCCATTGCCTACGTAGATACAAGCGCAGTAAGAGGCGGGGCTTTCATTGTAGCAAGAGCAAAGCTTCGCAAGTTTTTTGATGATGCATTCGTGTTCATCCTGAAATGCGATTTTGAACCAAAGGTTGCCTCTATTTCCGATGAATCGACATTGATCCGGCAGGTGGAAATGGCGATAACGACAAAAAACATGAAATCAATACAGTATCCCTATATGCCAGAAGAGGGAATGATCCAAGATAATGAACTAAAAATCAACCAGTCCTCACATGCACGTTATTTTGAAGACTTCCTTAAATATGTAGAGTATGGCCAGTCAATGCCTGAAATCGTAAAGACTCAGGTTATAGAAATGGTTCGCGGGCATATGGAAGAAACCTTCGAGCCAGAAAGTGAAGAACGGGAGCAGCTGGAGAACGCAATGGAAATTTGGGCGGCCAGCGAAAAACGCGAGCTCCAGGAACGCTTCGAACCCGAGCAGGTCATTGAAGCGGCTGCACAGCTTATCGAGCATACCCCTGAATTGGAACTGAAGATGAAGCTTGACCACATTTCGGTAAAAGGGTTGCTGGCTGATTACGGTGACAGCATCCATCTGGCAAAGGTTAATGGAAAGTATGTGATCATGATCGAAGCCGACACCATTACCTTCGAAAAAGGCTTTTCCCCGGTAGAATTTGCAAAATCGGATGAAATCGGCACTGTAGTTGAAAGAATCAAGCAAAAAGGCTAACCTTTCTTATACACAGAAAGGCATTTAATATTAGTCATACACAGAAAAGCATTGGCATAATTGCCAGTGCTTTTTTTACTTCTTGTCATCAATTTTATTTTTTGGTTACAATTGGAAAGAAGGAATGGCATAGCAGTAAGGAGGCTTAGGATTGGTTACTACATATGTAAACTGGAACAATGCAAGAGTAAAGTTAAGCTGGCAGACAGATGCTCAACTTCCACCGAGGGATTTGATCAGCAGTGTCCATGGTTTCTGTTTTCACAATGGAAAGGTGTTACTGGTAAACTTGAACCATCGCGGATGGGATATGACTGGCGGTCATATTGAGGCAGGTGAATCAGCTGAGGAATGCTTTAAGCGAGAGACTATGGAAGAGGCCAATGTTTCTGGTGATTGCAGTCTTTTAGGTTCAATCATTGTTGATCATAGTGAAAACTCGCAATGGAATGAAAATAGTCCATACCCCAAAATCGGGTTCCAGGTGTTTTACCGGATGGACATAAAAGATATACATGATTTCGATGCAGGATATGAATCCTCTGAAAGAATATTTGTCGATCAAGAGCAGGTCCGCGAGTATTATCATGATTGGCATGAGCTGTATGAACACATTTTAAATTATGCTGCTAATAGTTAATAAGAGATTAAGAGAGTTAGGGTGAATTCAATGGATGCAATTAAACAAAATAGTCTTGCATGGGACAAGAAGGTTGAGAGTGAAGCAGTTTATACTAAGGCTGTTTCAAGAGAAGTAATTGAAAAAAGCAAAGCGGGTGAATGGGAAATTACAGTTACGACTGGAAAAACAGTCCCTAGAAGCTGGTTTCCACAATCGTTGGCAGGATTGAAAGTTCTTTGTCTTGCTTCTGGAGGCGGACAGCAGGGTCCTGTTCTGGCTGCAGCAGGAGCTGATGTTACGGTTGTTGATATTTCAAAAAAGCAGTTGGAACAGGATGAGTTTGTTGCGAAAAGAGATGGACTGACTTTAAGTACCTTACAATGCAGCATGACAGACCTTTCGCCATTCAATGATGAGGAATTCGACATGATCATCCATCCAGTGGCCAATGTTTTCGTTGAAGACATCTTACAAGTCTGGAAGGAAGCTTCAAGAGTATTGAAAGACAAAGGAACGCTAATATCTGGCTTTACTAATCCTATCTTATTTATCTTTGATGATGAGGAGGACATGAAAGGGAACCTGGTGGTAAAAAATAAAATTCCTACCTCGTCTCTTGACAACCTGACAGATGAAGAAAAAGAAGCATATATGAACTATGGCAATACGATAGAATTCGGCCATACATTAGAGGACCAGATCCAGGGTCAAATTGAAGCCGGCCTGGTCATCGCTGGATTGTATGAAGACGATTTTGGCGGCAGAAGACCACTGGATGAGTATATTAAATGTTTTGTCGCAACAAAAGCAGTTAAACTAAAGTTATAAATCGCTTAAGCCCTAAGAACCCTTAGGGTTTTTCCTAATATATTTAGAATATTTAGACTAATAGTTGAATATTTCAATATAAACGTTATAATAAAGATGTTAATACATACCGACCGGTTAGTAGAAAGGTTTAGGGGGAATAAAATGAGATTAGGAGACAAGACGGCAATTATTACTGGCGGAGCCAGCGGAATAGGCCGTGCAGCCGCTCTTCGATTTGCGGCGGAAGGAGCTCAGCTGGTGATTTCCGATGTGAACGTTGATGGCGGGCGAGAGACGGTTCAGCTTATTGAACAACAGGGAGGCAGCGCTCTTTTTTTCGAAACAAATGTAAGCGATTCCAAACAGGTGAAAGAACTCGTTTCAACAACTGTTGAAGCATATGGAAAGCTGGATATTCTCTTTAATAACGCAGGCATAGGCAATCCGGATGTTAAAAGTGTGGATCTTGAGGAAGAGGATTGGGACAGGGTTATAGATATTAACCTTAAAGGCGTATTTCTAGGCATCAAGCATGCTGTTCCTCAACTGAAAAAGGCTGGTGGTGGAGCAATCATCAACACTTCAAGCTTGCTTGGCATCAAAGGGCAAAAATACCTTGCCGCTTACAATGCGTCCAAGGCTGGAGTCATACTCCTGACCAAAAATGCTGCGTTAGAATATGGCAGGGACAATATCCGTGTAAATGCAATTGCCCCGGGTGTCATTGATACGCAAATCATAGAAGGCTGGAAAAGTGATGAGCGAAAATGGCCGATTATTTCGAGGGCCAATGCCTTAGGCAGAATCGGAACACCTGAGGAGGTAGCAAATGCGGTCCTGTTCCTTGCCTCCGATGAAGCTTCCTTTATTACTGGTGCCACTTTGTCAGTCGACGGCGGTGGACTGACATTTTAGCCATATACAATTAAGTTATATATTTTGAATGGGGGAAATTAAATGAGCGAGAAAAATGTCTGGCTTTCCAAGTATCCTGACTCCATTGCATCCACTATCACTATTCCTGAAAAATCATTGCCGCAAATGCTTCGAGAATCAGCTGAGAAGTATCCTCAAAATAATGCTTTATCCTTCTATGGCAGGAAAGTTAACTATGAACAATTGTCCCAGACTGTGACACATTTTGCCTCAGCACTTCAAAACAGATGAGTAGACACTGGAGACAAAGTTGCCGTCATGCTTCCAAACTGTCCTCAATATGTCATTTCGTATTTTGGCATATTGACCGCAGGAGGGATTGTCACCCAAGTTAATCCAATGTCGGTTGAACGTGAGCTTGAATATATCCTTAATGATTCAGGCGCGGAAACGATTGTCGTGTTTGATGCCCTCTATGCAAAGGTTAAGAGTGTTCAGGCTTCTACAAAACTAAGAAATATTATTGTTGTCAGTCTCCAGCCTTCTGAGCATGCTTTTGCACCAGATACAAAATTTGAAGTGTTCTTATCAGAAAGCAGCGGCAGGACATCCGTAGTGGATGTTGACCCAGCAGAGGATGTCGCTGTCCTGCAGTATACCGGCGGAACGACAGGAAGATCCAAGGGAGCGATGCTGACACATCAGAATCTGCTTGCCAATGTCCTGCAATCATATGAATTTTTCAAGAATGATATCAAACCTGGTGTAGAGCGTTCGTTAACGGTCATTCCCCTGTTTCATGTGTTTGGGATGACAGCCTGTATGAATCTATCAATCTATACAGGGGCAGAGATTATTTTGTTGCCGCGCTTTGATCTGGAAGAGGTCCTGAATACGATAAAAAATGAGCAGCCGACCATGTTCCCAGGTGTGCCAACGATGTACGTCGCTATCACGAACCACCCGAAAGCAGAGGAATATGGAATCGGCAGCATAGAAATTTGCAACAGCGGCAGTGCGCCAATGCCAGTAGAGCTGCTAAAAGAATTTGAAAGAAAAACCGGTTCAAAAATCCTTGAAGGCTATGGCCTTTCGGAGGCATCGCCAACTACCCATTGCAATCCAAGCTTTGCGGAGAGAAAGCCTGGCAGTGTCGGTATCGGCATGCCATCAACAGAATACAAAGTTGTCGATCTGGCAACAGGAACAGAAGAAGTACCAACTGGAGAGCTGGGTGAAGTAATCATCAAAGGGCCGCAGGTTATGAAGGGCTACTGGAATATGCCAGAGGAGACAGCAAACACATTAAGGGATGGATGGCTCTTTACAGGGGATATAGCTAAGGTTGATGATGATGGTTATCTGTATATTGTCGACAGAAAAAAAGACATGATCATCGCGAGCGGCTACAATATTTATCCGCGTGATATCGAGGAAGTATTGTATGAACACCCAGTTGTCCTGGAGGCCGTTGTCATTGGCATACCGGATGAATACCGTGGGGAAGCAGTCAAAGCCGTTATCGTTTTAAAAGCAGGCAAGGAAGCGACTGAAGATCAGATCAAGGAATTTTGCCGGCAAAATATGGCAGCATACAAGATTCCGAACGTCGTAGAGTTCCGTGAACAGCTGCCGAAGACAAGTGTAGGCAAGATTTTACGCAGAGCACTAAGAGAAGAAGTAAAAAGTAAATAATTACTTCTACTCGATGGGACAGGGGGTAAAATATGGTATAATTTCTGTGCAGACTAGTAGGATTGCGAGGACAGCAAAGTGAAAGAAAAAATTACCGCACACAGCATAAAATTATTTGAGAAAAAAGGTTTCAGTGAGACATCCATTCAGGATATTGTCGACTCACTCGGGGTGACGAAAGGTTCATTTTATTATTACTTTTCCAGCAAAGAAGAGTTACTGATGGATATACATCTGAGATATATTGACGAATTACTTGGCCGTCAGGAAGAAATTCTCTTAGAGCAATCAACAAGTAAACAAAAATTGTTCGATATCGTTTATATGCTGATCAGCAGCATTAAGTCCAAAGGCGCATCCGCAAAAATCTTTTTCAGGGAAATGCGTCACTTGAGTGATGACAGACTGGCGCAAATTGTGGCAAAGCGGGATCAATTCAGGTTGAATGTGGAAAAGCTGGTCCGAGAAGGAATTGACAGCGGCGAATTCCGCAAGGATTTGAATCCCGCAATTGTTACATTTGGCATACTGGGTGCAGCGAACTGGAGCTACCAGTGGTTCAATCCAATGGGGAAGGTATCTGATCGGGAAGTAGCCGAGATTTTTGTCGAAATGATCCTAAAGGGAATCGAAGTCAATTGAAGAATAATGTAGAGAGAGGCTTATGCAAGCCAAGCCTCTTTCTATGCTGGTTACATACCAACCGGTTAGTACGAAAAAATAATTTGTACTAAAATACAGCGGAGAGAAAGAGGGATAAACATGCAGGAGATCCAGGTACAGGCTCGATTTGGCGAGACTGATGCACTAGGACATATTAACAACACCAGTTATTTTGTCTATCTTGAGGAGGCAAGGATCCGTTTTTTTGAGTTATTAGGCTACAGTATGGAATTGAATGACTGGAAGTTCATTTTAGCTTCCACTAAATGTGATTTTGTCAGCCAGGGTTATTTCGACCAGCTATTAACTGTTAAAACCTATGTATCGAGAATTGGTTCAAAAAGCTTCCAGCTAGAACATGACATTATTTGCTCGCAAACGCACCAGCTGATTGCAAAGGGAAACGCAATCATTGTGTATTATGACTTTACAAATCAAAAGAGTGAGACTTTGCCCGATTTGCTAAAAGAAGGGCTGAAAAGCTATTTATTGCACGCTTAAATAACTGAATATTCCGTATATAATTAGGAGGTGACAGGAATGAGATTTGCAGAAACGGTGGTTCTTGTTACAGGAGCGGGGAGCGGAATCGGGAAAGCGGCAGCCGCCCGGTTTGCCAGCGAAGGAGCAAAAGTAATATTGGTTGGGCGTACGAAATCTAAGCTGGAGATGGCAGCGAAAGAAATAAATGAATCGCATAAGCTTCCCAGGGCAGAAATCTTTTCTGCTGACGTAACAGATGAAGAAGATGTCAAGGAGTTAGGACAATTCATTGAGGAGCAATTTGGCGAGTTGCATGTCCTAGTGAATAATGCAGGCGGTTCGGTTCACTCAAGAATCATGGAGACCTCAGCTAGTGATTGGGACTTTGTACAAAATACAAATTTAAAAAGTGTTTTCCTGGTCTCGAAAACGCTTGGGAAACTCATGGCAAAAAGTTCAGAGAAGGAGGGAGATTCTTCTCAAAACCGGTCGATCGTCAATGTAGCCAGTTTATCCGGACACCAGGCAGGTGCGCATATCCCACATTATAGTGCTGCTAAAGCTGGTGTCATCAATTTTACAAAAGCAATGGCATTGGAATTGTCTCCTTACGGGATCAGGGTCAATTCCGTATCACCTGGTTTCGTGGAAACTCCCCTGACTGAGCAGGGGATGAAGAATGAACAATTTGTTAAAGCAATCAGAAGAAATACAGCTCTAAGGCGAGCTGGCAATCCCGATGAAATTGCGAATGTGATTGCTTTTGTCGCATCAAGTGAAGCTTCTTACATGACGGGTTCTGACATTCTCGTTGATGGCGGCTGGTTGATTAAATAAGTTTACGATTCTATTAAAATTTGAGAAAGGGTGAACGCTTTGAC
>NZ_JBIQOE010000031.1:0-5751 GCF_047739415.1 Mesobacillus sp.
CATCTAATCTATAACTAACATTTACCCAGGCGAATTTTTTAGCAGCAGTTACTTTTTCCGCAACATAAAAAGTAGGAACTCCTTGCGCATAACTTATCGCTATATGGTAATTTTTAGGGTTTTTCTCGATTACTTTTGAAACACTTTGCCAATAAAGTCGTGCCTTCTGTGAATTTTTATAATTTTTCACTCGTAAATTGATAGTATATTTAATTCTAGAAGTTAGCATTTTATAATCTAAACTCTTTGTAGAATATAAGAATGCATCTTTTAAATTTAAATTCGAGAACTCAGTATAAGGTAGCGGCTTTAATATGTTAACATCCTTCGGTACTAAACTTTGTAACGCCCCTCCGTGACGAAAAAGCATTAGATCAATCTCATAACTTGAATAATCCATTAATGATAACAAAGTAACGAGACTTTTTTCTGCACCGGCACATTCTAAAGAATCGATTACAAATAAGACACTTTTTTTCATGAGTTAACCCTCTTCATTCAATTCAATTTCAAACCTATTAATCGCCTTAATCAAATGAGTTAAATTTTTATCTTACACTTTTTGAATTTTATTTTAAAGATGAAAAATTTCGTTATATTTTTTTCCTTTTACTCACTACAATTTGATTTTCTCTTTAACAATAGTCGACGAAACACCTTTTGTATAAGGGAAGTAAACAATCTCGACGCCTACTTGCTTGAATCTTTTCTCAACTTCACAGAACAAAGGGCTGCCCTTCCAGTCATCACCCACAAACATAGCATCAAATTTAAGGTTCTCCCAGGCCGAAAATTTATCTCGATTTACTTGGGGAACCACCATGTCTACATATTTAATTCCCTCTATAATTTCTGCCCGGTCTACATATGGAATTACAGGTTTCTTATTCTTGTATTCCATTACCAGCTCATCTGTACTGACACCAACTATTAAGAACTCGCATTGTTCCTTTGCTTTCCTTAAAATATTTAAATGACCTACATGAAACAGGTCAAAAACACCTGTTGTATAACCGATTTTATGCTGCTTCATTCATTACTCTCCTTCCTTTCCCAAAACAGATTTCTTCTAGCCGGATAGCCAGGTTCTTTGCTGCATAACCATCTTCATAGGATCCTATTTCTGATAAGAAGCTCTCTAGCTCTTTTCTATAAACTGTCTCGTTATAACTTTCGATCTTTCGTAAAAGCTCTTCGTTGCTAAGTGCTTTAATAAACGGCAAATTCTCCAAGTCAAAATATAATCCCCGTTCATTCTGAATATAATTTTCCAAATCAGGGACATATAAGAAGCAAGGTTTTTTAGTGATTGAGTAGTCGAATATCAAAGATGAATAATCTGAAATCAGGAAATCGGTGATACTTAACAGTTCCTGGATGTCATCATATTGGGTAACATCTATGACTTGACCATTTGCTGTTATTTGATTTGACATTGATATAAGGTGAGGATGCAGCTTTACTAAGAATATCCACTCTCCACCAAACTTTTTCGCTAGTGCTTCCTTTACTTTTGCAAAATCGATATTATAAACATCAAGGTTTTTATCTTTTCTGAACGTTGGTGCATAGAGGGCAACATTACAGGTTTCCGGAATATTAAGTTTAGAAAGTATGGATGACCTCAGGTCGTTATTTGCATTGGCAAGGATATCGTTTCTTGGTGTCCCATGCTTAAAAATCTCTCCGTCATACCAAAAGGCCCGCTTAAAGATTTCAGTACTGTAATCACATCCTGATAGCAATAGATCACATTTTTTCGAGTCCTTTTTTGCCATTTGTACATAATCGGGAGGAAGATTATCCTCAGCATCTTTTTCAATCTGCTTTAACCGCAGTGAACTATGCCATGTCTGTATGTAGTATTGCTCTATCCTTTTCACAAACAAGTCAGTAGTTCTGAAGTTTGTTATTAACACCTTGGATGTACAAAGCTCATAAAAATAGCGAAGTGACATAGTTTTCACTTTTCTTATCCCTTCAATATCCACCTTGGAATCTGGGTCATTGAACGCCCAAACCAGGTCGAAGTAATCTTTCGGATAAGTTTTTAGAATATATTCCGTAATATACTTTGGATTGCAGCCATATTGGCTTCCGTAGTAACTGAACAGGAAAACTTTATTCTTCTTAATAGGTAAACAGTTAAAAAGATAGATAATTACCAGTGAGATATACTTTTTAAGGACTTCCATAAAAATCTCCTAATTATGCATAGTAAAAAAACTTCTTTAAATTTGAAGAAGTTTTTTAGGTTGAAAATTCTTTTTGGGTTATTGGTATTGTTTGTAATTCTGACGATTCAGAAGTGATTTCCAGTTGTCTCAGGACTTTCTTTACTGCAGAAAAAACAATATTCAATAAGGGGTGCACCAGAAACATTGTTAACTGAGTTTTAAGGAATTTATCATGATCTACAGCCTTTTTTAATTTTGCTGAATTCTTTCTGATATAATCTCTTATCTCTTTTCGATACGACCCTCTTTTATCTTTTCTCCAGTTCAGAATCAATAAGTTATAGTGAATCAAACTGGTTCTTAATATGACCTTATAAGATTCATTTACCAATTCTTGATACTTTTCTTCTATAAATTTGTGCCTTTCCTTTAAACCTGCCAGGATATCCAGGTTCCTCGGTGTATATGAAGCAACAATACTATCGCTTCTTTGCAAATAGAAATACAATGGCTGATTTATAAGGATGAATTTCTTGACACGGTCCATCACTTGATGAGCCCAAAACACATCTTCAAACAAAACACCCTTTTTAAAAGGAATGCCTTGTAGAATACTTGTTTTATAGAGCTTCCCCCATGCAAAATTCTTAACTCGATCATTTTTCACTAATTCATACATTAATGACTCCCTATTTAATATGACAGGTTTACCTTCCGGGCTGTATTGCATGTGGTCAAAGAGTAAATAGTCTTCATAGGCATAAAAAAAAGCAGATTGAACTACATCTGCTTTATACCTCTTACAAGTGGTCATTAGCATGGCAATTGCATTAGTTGCTAACCAGTCATCACTATCCACAAACATCGTATAATTGCTCGTAACATGTTGCATTCCTGTATTCCTTGCATCTGATAATCCGCCATTTTCTTTATGGATTACTTTGATTCGTGGGTCAGCAGCGGCATATTCTTCTGCGATAATTCCGCAGCGATCTGGGGAACCATCATTAACTAAAATAACTTCAATATTTTTATAGGTTTGATTCAATATACTATCAATACATCTATTCAAATATTTTTCTACTTTATAAATAGGAACAACTACACTTACTTTATCAGGCATTATCTTTCCGCCTACCTTCGTATTTTTTATAGGAGTTGGACGAAAGTCGGCTGATTGACCACTCCTTATTTATTTGGATACTTTCTCATTCTGCCACTTGATAAATTCTATAAGCTGTTTATATTCTTGGATATTGTCCTTTTTAATACCTGTTTTTTTCAGCTCTTCCGCAAATTCGTAAAGTTCTTTATCGTGGCGAACTCTTTCTGTACTATGACCGTTTATCAACAATGCTTTAAGGTCTACATCTAAAACATCCGATATCTTCTCCAGAATTTGTATGGAAGGATTTTTATGTACATCCCGTTCTATATTGCTTAAATATGACTTGGAAATCCCGGATCGATCAGCTAATTCAGAAAGGCTCAGCCCCTTTCTTCTTCTAAGTTCAGATAAATTTTTTCCAATCATGTGGATTACCTCATTATTCTTGGATATTAAACTATTTTTCTTTCAACCTCTTTTACGTTAATAAAGTTTTTAATACAATTAATGACTCGTGACTGGTCTAGTTCCTCCATATTGGATCCTGAAGGCAGGCAGATTCCATTGGCGAATAATTGTTCGGAGACACTTTCTTTTTCACCATGTTTAAAATACTTGGCACCTTTGAACAATGGCTGCATATGGAGGGGCTTCCATACTGGTCTTGCTTCAATGTTTTCTGCAGCTAATCCCTCTATTAGATCACTTACTGAAACACCTGCTTCTTTTTGATCAATCGTTAGTGCTGTCAGCCACCGATTTGAATAGGTATGATTTAACTCCGGCATAAATTGAATGCCCGGGATTGAGGATAGTTCTTGCTGATACCTTTTGAAAATCGCTCTTCTTGCTTCGACTCTTTCTTCTAAGACCTCGAGCTGCGCTCTGCCGATTCCAGCTAAAATATTGCTCATTCGATAGTTATAACCGATTTTGCTGTGCTGATAATGGGGTGCTGGATCTCTTGCCTGTGTTGCCAGAAAGCGAGCCCTTTGGATTGCTTCGGTATCGTTAGACACGAGCATGCCTCCACCAGAAGTGGTGATGATTTTATTGCCGTTAAAAGAAAATATTCCAAAGCATCCGAACGAGCCGCTCGGTTTTCCTTTGTAGGATGAACCGAGGGATTCTGCAGCATCTTCAATCATTGGCACCTCATATTGATCGCACAACGCAGTCAACTCATCCACCTTGGCACTTTGGCCATATAGATTTACAACAATCACTGCTTTAGGAAGCTTCCCATTCAATGCTGCATCCATAAATGCTTTCTCTAAAGCCTGTGGGGACATATTCCACGTTTCTGGCTCTGAGTCGATAAATACTGGCTCAGCACCTAGGTATAAAATCGGATTCGCACTTGCGATAAAGGTTAATGTCGAACAGAATACTGTATCCCCTTTTGCCACTCCTAATAAAGAAAGAGCCAGATGAATCGCTGCTGTTCCAGAACTGACAGCTGCTGCTTCATTGACTCCTGTATATGCGGCTATATCCTTTTCAAATGCGTCTACATTTGGTCCCAGAGGGGCAATCCAATTTGTTCTAAAAGCTTCTTTTATATATTTTTGTTCATTCCCGCTCATATGCGGAGAGGAGAGGTAGATTCTTTTTTGAACTGTAGTATTAATCATTTATACACCCCCAGTTACTTCTTTTATTTTCACAATCGCCGGCACACCAACTGCCGTGCTGTTTGGTGGAATATTATGAATCACTGTAGCACCTGCTCCGACCATTGCCCATTCCCCAATTTCCATCCCTGGGATAACAGTAGCACTTGCCCCAACCTGTGCTCCTTCTCTGACCGTGACATTCCCAGTTAAAGTGGCGTTCGGAGAGATATGGACAAAATTCTCAATTTTACTATCATGCTCGACAACTGCGCATGTATTAATGATCGCGTGTGCTCCCAATTGAGCATCTGAATTCACAACTGCACATGGCATTACCACACTTCCAGGTCCAATCATGGATTGTGCGCTTACTTGTGCAGTCGGATGAATCAAGGTTGCATAGAACTCTTCGGGAAATCCCAGACTCTCTACAATTTTCTTTCTCACTGTGTTATTTCCAATTGCAACAAAAAATTTCACCTCTGGGAAATCCACAGCGATACTTTTGGCAGAACTCACTGGACCATACATGATCTGTTCATGGAAAAAATCAGCTTTAAATTTATCATCGAGGCAGCTCACTATTTCTGCATCTTCCATGGCTTTAATGACATCTCTAACGACTTTGCTATGTCCTCCCTGACCAATAATGGCAATTTTCATCCATGCCCCTCTTTTACGATAGATTTCGATCCTTTAAACGGCTCCATCGTCACATTGCCAGGCTGTGTGACTCCCTCAGATTGGATGACTTTGTAAAATGTTGTCCATAATATTTTCAGATCTAGAAGGAAGGAACGATTTTCAACGTACCAAACATCTAATTTGAACTTTTCTTCCCAGGATAAGG
>NZ_JBIQOE010000032.1:0-11094 GCF_047739415.1 Mesobacillus sp.
GGATAATGGTGGCGATCTGTGTTTTCTAATTAATAAAGACTGTAAGTCCATCAAAAAAGATGAATTAAACAGAATAAAAAAGCTTGTGGAAGAAAAAAATAGTACCTTTCTCCACAAGCTGAGCCCACCTTTTAAGGTGGACTTTTTATTTACGTTCATAAACTCCCTCAATCATCAAGCCTTTTACAAATACAACCTTGTCCTCTGGCTCTCCTTTGATCTTCCATACAGATTCTTTGAACCCAAGGAATTTGCTGTTATCAGTCTTGCCAATCAAGCGGTCGATTTCAAAGGTTTTCTCGCCATTCACATAATATTTTTGATAGGTCTCATAGCCTCGGTGAAACTCTTTGTCTTTATGGACAATTACTCCGTCTGTTTTATTCATGTATACATCTAAATTCGCGTCATAGAAATACAGGCCAACGATCAGCAGAACCGGAACAAGAAACAGCACCATACGCTTCTTTTTAAAAAACAAGAGATCACTTCCCCTATTTTAAAAATTTTCAGTTATCTCTACCTCGTATGATAGCACATAAACATCGAATTAGGCATTTGCGTGACAATGTCGTTTTTTATATTAATTTGCGAGTGATTACTCACTATACAAAGCGAAGTTTATCAGTTATCCTATTAGTGAGTGATTACTCACTTTAAAAAGGATGGTGAAGATCCCATGATTGTTTCAATCAAAAATGTAAGTAAACGCTATGGGAAGCATGACGTCTTAAAAAATATCAATTTAGAGATTGAAAGCGGCGAAATTTTCGGGCTGCTTGGACCCTCAGGAGCAGGAAAAACGACTCTCGTTCGGCAGCTCGTCGGGCTTGAAACGCCCAGTGAAGGTGAAAATTATCTTTTCGGCGAAAAGATGCCTTCCTTAAAGCTTATTGAAAGGATTGGCTACATGGCTCAATCGGACGCACTTTATACTGAATTATCGGCAAAGGAAAATCTTGAATTCTTTGCCTCCTTGTTCGGTCTCAAGGGCACGCACCGAAAAAAACGTATTTTAGAAGTAATGCAGCTTGTCGACTTATCTGAGCATCTTAACAAACTGGTAACCAATTATTCTGGCGGCATGAAACGGCGTTTATCATTGGCTGCGGCCTTGCTGCATGAGCCAGAACTGTTGATTCTCGATGAGCCGACTGTAGGCATCGATCCCGTTCTGCGACAAAGCATCTGGTCTGGTTTTTATGATTTGAAAGCACAGGGGAAAACACTGATTGTTACAACACATGTCATGGATGAAGCGGAAAAATGCGACAGATTGGGACTGATTCGAGATGGTGTTTTGATCGCTGTCGGCACTCCGGAGGAATTGAAGGAAAAGACTGGTTCTGCCAGCGTCGAGGAAGCATTTTTAGCATATGGAGGTGTTCAGCATGAGAATTAGAGCTTTAGTGATTAGGATTATCCGGCAATTCCTGAGGGATAAAAGAACACTGGCAATGATGCTTGTTGCTCCGCTCCTGATCCTGACGATGCTCCACCTTGTTTTTAACGGGGAAAACTATATCCCGAAGATCGGTTTGGTCGATGTTCCTGGCCCTGTGATGGAGAAACTCGATATTGATGACGCAAAAATAACAGAATATGAGTCTGTGAAAGTTGCAGAAGAGGATGCATTGAACCAAGAAATCGATGGGTATGTTGTCTTTGAAGGCCTTATGGTGGAAAAGTTCACGCTCGAAGGCAGCGACCCATCTGTGAATGGAGCTGTAATGAAATGGTTCCAGCAAGCAACAAAAAAGCTGTTACCTTCACAGGGACAATCTGACCTGAAAGTCGATTATATCCATGGCTCAGACGATATGAGCCAGTTTGACTATTTCGGCCCGGTATTGCTTGGCTTCTTCGCCTTCTTTTTTGTGTTCATCATTTCAGGGATTTCTTTTTTACGTGAAAGAACGAGCGGCACGCTTGAAAAATTGCTCTCGAGCCCGCTGCGAAAATGGGAAATCGTCATCGGCTATGTTCTTGGCTTTGGAATCTTCACGATGCTGCAGGCCACGCTGATTGCCTGGTATGCGATATACATCCTGGGAATGCTGATGGAAGGTTCGTTCATCTATGTATTGCTGATCACTTTATTGTTATCGATGACGGCATTGACGCTCGGCACCCTGTTGTCGGCGTTTGCCAATAATGAATTCCAGATGATCCAGTTCATCCCGATCATCATCGTGCCGCAGTTTTTCTTTTCTGGTCTGATCAATCTCGATACGATATCTGATTGGCTGAGCTGGCTTGGTCCGATCACACCACTCTATTATGCCGCCGAGGCTTTGCGTGATATTATGGTGAGAGGATATGGATGGGATGCCATCTATGGCAATTTGTTGATGCTGGCCGGGTTTTCCGCTTTGTTCATATTCCTGAATATACTAGCACTGCGGAAACACCGCGCAGTTTAACCGCGGCGAAAGGAGTAAACGATGACAGATCACGACTTTAAAATAGATGAGTTGATGGACGGAGAAGAACTGACGGATAAGCAGAAGAAAATCATTATTTCTGCTATTGAATCCTTCGCTGAAAAAGGTTATTCCGCCACTTCAACCAGTGAAATCGCCAAGAAGGCAGGCGTCGCTGAAGGTACGATTTTTAGACACTATAAAACGAAAAAGGATTTGCTGCTGGCGATTGTCGCTCCAGTGATGGCAAAGTTTGTGGCACCTTTTATCATAAAGGATCTTAATAAGGTTCTTCATCAGGATTATGAGCATTTCGAAGATTTCTTATCTGCCATGCTGAAGAACCGCCGTGATTTCCTTGTTAAAAATCTTGCTACCGTTAAAATCCTGGTGCAGGAAATTCCTTTCCACCCCGAATTGAGGGAATTATTTAAGGAACATATCGCATTAAAAGTATATGAACGTTTCGAGAAAATCGTCGAGCATTACCAGGCAAATGGCCAAATCATTGAGATGCCAGCGTACAGTGTCGTCAGAATGACGTTTACATCCATTTTTGGCTATTTGATCGCACGTTATATGATCCTGCCCGAAGCCGAGTGGGACGATGAAGCAGAGACAGAACGTACCATTCAATTCATCATGCATGGATTGGCAGGACCGAACAGCAGCAAAAATTAAACCGGGGGTGTATCCCGGTTTTTGTTTTGTTTGGAAATGGAAAAAAACACTCGAAATTTCCAGTTTGCGAATAAAGCTGTGATTTTTGCGAATAAAACTCTATGTTTTTGCGAATAAAAAGGTGTATTTTGCGAATAAAACTGTGAATTTCGCCAATTTATTTAATTCAAACCGTTATAAAACGAAGAGGAACACCATTACAGCGTCCCTCTTCGTTAGTTTTCACCGCAATTGATCAATTTTTACGCGATAAAGCTTGTCGTCGCCTTCACTCGGGGTGCCGCGGCCGTCGGTATTGTTGCTGATGAAAAATAGATCATCACCATCAACGATCACATCGCGAATCCGGCCTAATCCGGTGACTACTTCATGGGTAGTTTTCGCGGCGGGATCGAACTCACGTAAGGCATTGCCCCTCAAAGTTGCAACATATAACTTCCGTTCATAAGCCGCCATTCCGGAGGGTGCCCATGTATCGCTTCCAGAGTGGAAAATAGGCGCTTCCATGCCCTGCTTCGTGTCGCCACCGGTTATCTCCGGCCAGCCGTAGTTTTTTCCGGCCTGAATCAGATTGATTTCATCTTGCGCGGAGGGTCCGTGTTCACTGGCATAGAGCTTCCCATCCTCCGACCAGGCTAGTCCCTGCGGATTGCGGTGGCCATAGCTGTATACATAGGAGTTTTCAAATGGATTATCTGCCGGAACAGATCCATCAAGGTTCAGACGCAGGATTTTGCCCCCGAGCGAACCTAAATCCTGGGCAATTTCCGGATTGGTTGCCGCATCACCTGCCGTGGCATAAAGCTTTCCATCCGGACCGATTTTCAGCCTGCCGCCGTGGTGGAAGCGTCCGCTCGGGATTTTATCAAGCAGCAGCTTGCCTTCCACCCATTCACCATTGTTCAAAGTCAGTTCGACAATCCGATTGAACTGCCCGGTGCCATTCTCGTATGTATAATAAGCAAATGCCTTGTTCGACTGCTCGAAATCAGGAGCGAGCACAAAGCCAAGAAATCCGGCTTCAGCTGCCTGTGAAACTTCCTTTTTAAAAGAAACCTTCTGTCTCTCAGTATTATCGCCTTCCACTTTTACAATCGAACCCGGGCGTTCGCTCAAGTAAAATGTCTCGCCGCTTTTATTGATTGACCACGGAACTTCCAGATTTTCTGCAACAACTTCGAGCTGGTCGGCCTGAGCAATCGCTTCTTTGTCTTCTGGTATTTGATTCACTTCACCTGAAAGCTTCGTTTCATCACCGCCACCTGAACAGCCTGCAATCACCATCAGCATTACCAAAAACACATACAAGAATCTTTTCATGACACACGTCCTTTCCTATATATAGTCCATTCTAAAATCAGAAGTCCAAATCCACTCAAAATCAGATGTCCTTAATCCACTCAAAAATCAATCTTCCAGTACCTTCATAATCGCTTTTCCGACGCCGCTTTCTTCATTTGTCAATGTCACTTCGCCGCATAGAACCTTAATTTCCTGTGCTGCATTGCCCATCGCTACAGGTTTGCCGACTTTTTCAAGCATCGATACATCATTGAAATTGTCACCAAGCGCCATCGTTTCCTCCAGGCTGATCCCTCTTGAAGCTACGAATTTTTCCAGGGCGACTCCCTTTTGAGCGTCTAGGCTTGTGATTTCGATGTTCTCACGCCCGGATGAACTGACCGCAAGCCCTGAGATTTCCTTCAGGCCATCCTTTGCGGCCTCAAGCTTGTCATCATCTAGTGAAAAAGCCAGCAGCTTGTAGATCTCATATTGGTCGTCCTCGAATAGACGGTCATAATGTTCAATCTTCGTAATCAGTCCTTTATGCATTCTTTCCTCAGCGGCCTCGGCGATTTTTTCAATCGGCACTTCAGGATTTGCGGTTGAGAAAATATCAACGATGATTGTGATCGCCATATCCTCATCTTCAGTAAAGGTACCTCTGTTTGTGTAAACCTCGAAATACACGCCGCTTTCTACAAGCCGTAGCGCTGCCTGCCGGGCCTCCGCCTTGTTCAATGGGCTAGAAGAAACAATCTCTCCATTATCGGAACGAACCTCGGCTCCATTCACACATATCATTGGCAGTTTAAGACCGGATTCCTCAAGAACGAATCTTGCTTCCTGGAACGATCGTCCGGTTGCGACAACGACTTCTACTCCCTGCTTCTTTGCTTTTAAAATCGCTTCCTTATTCTCTGCAGTAATCTGCTGGGTAGCAGTCAATAACGTCCCGTCCATATCTGTAGCTATGCACCTAATCATTTCTTCACCTTCAGTCATTATTTTTCAGTATTAACAATCATGATAGACCTTCAAACTCTCGACAGCAAATGATACGTGTATATACTAATTTTCAAATTATTATGACCAATAATTATCTCTTCCATTTCAGGCTTGACTAATAATCTATAAATTTAAATATCTTAAAAACTTTCATATTGTCATTCTAAATTTCATATGCTATTATGAATCCGAAGCTGCAATCGTTTGCATATAATGATGGCATTAGGGGGAAAAAGTACATAACTACTGCTATATCAGGGTTTTGACTACTCCTGCCCCATTTATGTAAGCGTTTTAAAGGTGTTGTATAAAATTACTATCATCTCATGTTTTATGCAAAAATATGCAAACGCTTTCGGAACGCATGTGGTTGCATGCAAAAAAATATAAATATTTGGGGGTATCTCAACAATGAAAGCAAAAAAGCTATTTCCAGCAGTTCTTTCCCTTGGACTTTTGATTGGCGGAGGTCTTGCAGGCTGCTCATCAAGCGATGACAAGACTTCAGGCGAAGGTGGAAAAGACGGAGACAAAGTAACCGTTGACATTTTCCAATTCAAGGTTGAGTTCAAGGATCAGTTTGAAGACATTGCAAAAGCTTATGAAGAAGCTAACAAAGATGTTGACATCAACATCACAACTGTCGGCGGCGGCGAAGATTACGGTGCTGCACTTAAATCCAAGTTCGCTTCTGGCAATGAACCTACTATTTATAACGTAGGCGGACCGCAGGACGTGGCAGACTGGGAAGATAAGCTTGCAGACCTATCTGACACAGCTGCTGCTAAAGCTGCACTTAGCGGAACTCTTGAAGGCGTAACAAAAGACGACAAAGTACTTGGACTTCCATACAACCAGGAAGGCTATGGCTTCATCTATAACAAAGGCATTTTTGAAAAAGCTGGTATCGATCCAAAGAGCATCACTAGCTACAGCGCATTAGAGGAAGCTGTTAAGACGCTAGACAGCAAGAAGAAGGACCTTGGTCTTACATCTGTATTTGCTCTTCCTGCTAAAGAAACTTGGGTAACAGGACTTCACCTTTCAAACGTGTTCCTTGCGCCTGAGTTTGATCAGAACGTAATCAATGCTTTTGAATCTAAGGAAGTTACTTTTGAACACGGCGATGCATTCAAGAAGATTCTTGACCTGCAGAACAAATACTCTGACCAACCTACTGTAAGCCTTGACTATGCTAAGCAAGTTGAAGAATTGTTCTCAACTGGCAAAGCAGCAATCATCCAGCAAGGTAACTGGGTATCTGGTTCAATCGCCGGAATCGACGAAGAGCTTGCTAACAGCGGCGTAGGGATCCTTCCTATCCCAGTTGAAGGCTACAAAGAAGATTCAATCCCTGTTGGCGTTCCAATGTACTGGGCTGTAAACAGCAACAAGGACGAAAAAGAAGTAGCAGCAGCTAAGGAATTCCTAGACTGGTTATATACTTCTGAAGAAGGTAAAACAGCAGTAATCGAAGATTTCAAATTCATCCCTGCTTATGAAGGATACGATGCTGGCAAAATCTCTGATCCACTTGCAAAAGAAATCTATGAATACTCTTCAGCTGGCAAAACACTGGCTTGGACTTTCATGGGTTACCCAACTGGTTGGGGACAAGAAAAGCTTGGAATCAACATCCAGAAATATGTGAGCGGCGAAATGACTTGGGACGAATTAGTAGAAGAGTCTTCCAAGGCTTGGGCAGAAGCTCGTAAGTAATAGATTTAAACTAAAGAAGGAAACAGAACGGCTGCGGCTGTTTTGTTTCCTATCTTTTTTCCATGAAGTGGTTTTCGCTTAGGCTTTTCGGAAAATCATTGGGTGAATCAAGAGTACTCGTAAAAATCAGCAGACTACATTCTTCTGATCTTGATAACGAAATAGATTAGCTTCCCCTGATAACACAAAGATAGGAGGATTTACAGATGCGAAACCGGAACCTCTGGTATTGGCTTTTCCTGGCTCCAGCCTTACTCGCTCTTGCTGTTGTGGTCATTTTGCCGCTTGCATTCGGTGTGTACTACTCATTTACTGACTGGAACGGGATCAAGACACCTTCATTTGTAGGCCTTGAACATTATAAAGCGCTTTTTGCTGAGGAAGAATTCAGAGATGCATTGTGGTTCACAACAAAGTTCACTGTTGTTTCTGTGTTCCTGATCAACTTCTTCGGCCTTTCATTAGCTTTGCTTGTGACGCAAAAATTCAAAACGAATAATATCCTGAGAACGATTTTCTTCATGCCGAATCTAATCGGCGGATTGATCTTAGGTTTCATCTGGCAATTCATTTTCACAAAGGTATTCGCGAGCGTCGGTGAACTGATTGGCGTTGAAGCTTTAGAGGGTTGGCTGTCCACTGAGACAACTGGCTTTTGGGCAATGGCGATTCTGATGAGCTGGCAGATGGCTGGTTACATCATGGTCATCTATATTTCATTCCTTGAAGGAGTACCGCAGGAGTTGCTTGAAGCAGCAGAAATTGACGGAGCGAACAGCTTCCAGCGTTTTTATCACGTCACCTTCCCGCTCGTCATGCCGGCATTTACTGTCAGCTTGTTCCTGACACTTTCAAACTCTTTTAAGCTTTACGACCAAAACCTGTCGCTCACTGGCGGCGGACCATACAATTCCACACAGATGGTTGCAATGGAGATTTTCAAAACTGCATTCGTAGAAAACGCGATGGCATTCGCACAGGCAAAGGCGGTCATTTTCTTCCTGATTGTGGCGGCTATTTCGCTTACACAGGTTTATATCAATAAAAAACGGGAGGTCGAGATGTAATGAAAAAGAAGAAGCAAAGCAGAATCATTATGGAAATTCTCGGCATCATCCTTGCCCTGATCTGGCTTTCCCCGTTTTACCTGATGATTGTCAACTCTTTCAAGACGAAACGAGAAATGTTCGAGGATACGTTAAAGCTGCCGGATGTTTTTTCATTTGAGAATTACACGGTAGCTTTCGAACGTTTGGATTTTATTAAAACCTTCTTCAACTCTGTATTGATTACGGTACTGGCTGTGGCCGTTATCATCATTTTTTCATCAATGGCCGCTTATGCCCTTTCAAGACGTGGAGGCAAAGCGAGCGGGATCATTTTCATGCTGTTTGTAGCTGCAATGCTCATCCCTTTCCAGTCCGTAATGATTCCACTTGTGTCCATTTTTGGTAAGCTTGAAATGCTCAATAGGGGCGGACTGATTTTCATGTACCTTGGTTTTGGGGCAAGTTTGTCTATTTTTCTTTACCACGGAACATTGAGCGGGATCCCGAAATCGCTTGATGAAGCGGCAACAATCGATGGCGCAAACCGATTCCAGATTTTCTGGCATATCATTTTCCCAATGCTAAAACCGGTGTCCGTTACAGTGGCCATCCTGAACATCATTTGGATTTGGAATGACTACCTGCTTCCTTCCCTTGTCATCAATCAGCAAGGAATGGAAACAATTCCGCTTAAGATGTTCTTCTTCTTTGGGGAATATACTAAACAATGGCATCTTGCACTGGCAGGACTGACAATCGCAATCATTCCAGTCATCATTATTTACTTCTTCCTCCAAAAGCAAATCATCAAGGGAGTTTCAGAAGGCTCGGTAAAATAATCGAACTATAGGAGAGACGACCAATGGCAGTCACAATTAAAGATGTAGCGAAGGCAGCCGGTGTGTCACCTTCTACCGTTTCCAGGGTGATAGCAGATCACCCTCATATCAATGAAGGAACGAAGAAGCGTGTACGGAAAGTGATGGAGAAACTGGGGTACCACCCGAACTTCCAGGCACGAAGCCTGGTGGTAAGAAGTACCGAGACAATCGGTATTGTTATGCCAAATTCGGCTACCCAGGCATTGCAAAATCCGTTTTTCCCCGAGGTCATCAGGGGAATCAGCATGAAAGCCCATGAACATCAATTCGGGGTTTATTTAACGACTGGCATCACGGATGAGGAGATTTTCCAGCAGGTCATTTCGATGGTCCAGGGCCGCAGAGTTGACGGCATCATCCTTTTGTATTCGAAAACGGATGATAAAATTATGAATTACTTGCTGGAGCATAAGTTTCCATTTACTGTCATAGGCCGCCCGAACACGAACGCTGAGCGGATCACCTATGTAGATAATGACAATATTTATATTACCAAACAGGTTACTGATTATTTAATCAAGCTGGGGCATCGAAAAATTGCATTTATCGGTTTTAATTTAGAGCAAGTTTTTACAATTGATCGGCTAGAGGGATATAAGCAAGCCCTGCACGAAGCTGGCCTTCCATATGACGAAAAATATATTATCCATGAGCAATGCTTAAAATCTGAAGGAAAAGAAGGCATCACGAGGTTCCTCTCCTCCCATGAGCCGCCCACTGCCCTGGTAGTGGCAGATGATTTTACCGCCATTGAGCTAATGAGCTATTCCGAGGAACTGAATATCAAGGTGCCTGAAGAGATCTCAATTGTCAGCTTCAATGATGTTCCGCTAGCGGAGCATATGAAGCCACAGCTGACTTCTGTTAATATCGACATCTTCCAGTTAGGTTTCGAAGCGGCTAACTGTTTAATAGAAATCATCAAAAACCCGGTGACGTTGCCGAAAAGGGTTACAATCCCGGCGAGGATGATTGAGCGGAAATCATGCGGTCCGATTCATAAGTAGGTCTTCGACAGCGCAAAATGACTAATGTAAAACAACGGGATACATCAGGATCATACAAAGAAATGAGGGTTCACATGAAACACAAATGGTGGAAAGAGGCTGTTGCCTATCAGGTATATCCAAGGAGCTTCATGGATTCCAATGGCGACGGCATCGGTGATTTGCAAGGAATGATATCAAAACTTGATTACTTAAAGGATTTGGGAATCGATGTGATCTGGATTTGCCCGATGTACAAATCTCCTAATGACGATAATGGCTATGATATCAGTGATTATCAGGATATCATGGATGAATTTGGGACAATGGAAGATTTTGACCAGCTCCTTGCTGAAACGCATAAACGCGGCATGAAGCTGATCATCGATCTTGTCATCAACCATACAAGCGATGAGCACCAGTGGTTCATCGAATCTAGAGAATCCAAAGACAGTCCTAAACGTGATTGGTACATCTGGCGCGATGGCAAGGATGGCGCTGAGCCGAACAACTGGGAAAGCATCTTCGGCGGATCTGCCTGGGAGTATGACGAAAAGACAGGTCAGTACTTCCTTCACATCTTCTCCCGCAAACAACCGGACTTGAACTGGGAAAACAAAGAGGTCCGTACTGCGTTATACGATATGATCAACTGGTGGCTTGATAAAGGGATCGATGGTTTCCGCGTCGACGCGATCAGCCACATCAAAAAAGAAGCTGGCCTAAAAGACATGCCTAACCCTGAAGGGCTGCAATATGTTTCTTCTTTTGATAAGCATATGAATGTTGGAGGGATCCAGACATTCCTCGAGGAATTGAAGGAGGAAACTTTCTCTAAATACGACATTATGACAGTTGGCGAGGCAAATGGCGTCAGTATCGAGGAAGCCGATCTTTGGGTCGGCGAGGAACAAGGCAAGTTCAATATGGTATTCCAGTTTGAGCACCTTGATTTGTGGGACTCTGAAAAGAAGGCCCTAGACCTGGCAAAATTGAAGAATACTTTTACCCGCTGGCAGAAAGGTCTTGAAGGACACGGCTGGAATGCGTTATTCATTGAAAACCA
>NZ_JBIQOE010000033.1:0-3691 GCF_047739415.1 Mesobacillus sp.
GGCTTTTTTATTTTATTTCAGCAGATGTAAAGTACGTGATTCCATCTGATTTTATCCCGATATTATTTTTACTTTACCTATCTTAGATGATTAGCGAATTAATCCAAAAGTAGTTCAGGAGCGGTTGGGACATTCAAGGGTAGCGATAACATTAGATCTTTATTCTCACGTTAATAAGGATCCTCAAGTAAAGAAGCGATACGATTTAGAGAATGATTCTTTTGATAATGGAGATCAAGTATCCGGGTAACAGTTTATCCTATTGTTTAACGCTTTAGTATACTAAAGGTATACACATTGTGCACAATCTTGGAAATCCCTCAAAAATGTAAAGTTATACAAAAAGAAAAAAACCTTGCAGGGCAAGGTTTTTCGAGGATGGAGAATAGGGGGCTCGAACCCCTGACCTCAACGCTGCCAGCGTTGCGCTCTCCCAGCTGAGCTAATCCCCCGTATCTAAATAGATAAGGTACAAGAAAGATTATATAACCATCTCGCCGGACATGCAAGACAAAATTTTATGAGGAAACTAAAAAAGCCGCGATTGAGCGGCTTTCCTACAAACCTTCGATTTCAACCCGGTTAATTCCTTCAATTTCCGATACCGCTTCATACACATCCGTCGTCTTTCTGCGGAAGTCCACGGTCACAATCAATTGTACCAGTTGGTTTCCTTCTGCCAGATCTTTGATGCGGACGTTTTTCAAGGCGATTTTTTCCCCTTTAATCCTGGTAATGATATCGGCAATGCTTTCCCGGCTATTGACATTGAACTGCAGACGAATCTCTTTTTCCCTTAATTGCCTTGGACCAATAAAAGTCATTAGGAACGGTATGAATTCCACACTTACGATAAGTAGAGCAACACCTGCAATGGCTTCCCAGTAAAATCCTGCGCCAACCGTGATCCCAATTCCAGCTGCACCCCAAATCATCGCTGCCGTTGTCAGACCGGAAATCGTGTCATTTCCTCTTCGTAAAATGACCCCGGCACCTAGGAAGCCGATACCCGATACGATCTGGGCCGCCAGACGGAGAGGGTCCATCGTGATATTGACATCTTCATCCCCTGGGAACATATAAGCTGATTCACTCGATACAATCGTCAAAAGGCAGCTGACAATCGATATAACCAGGCTCGTTTTAAGACCAACCGGTTTTCTTTTAATCTCCCTTTCAAGCCCAATAACCAGGCCAAGGAATGCGGATATCCCCAACTTAAGTAAAATTTCCATATCAATAGAATACAACATGTCGTTTCTCCTACCCCTAATAAGATGTATTTACTTTCCCTTAAAATGACGGACTAAACTTCACTTAGAAAAAATAAAATTTTATTCAAGATAAAAATTCAAATTCATTGTAAAATACATATAATTCACATTGTGTAACTTAAAGGAGAATAGAAATGCAATCACCTAAAGTAAATCCTTATATGGCGGTAGCAATCGGTGTGGTGGCAGTCTCAACTTCTGCGATCCTGGTTAAGGTCTCGTCAGCACCGTCCGGAGTCATAGCTTTTTACCGATTATTCTTTTCTGTACTATTAATGCTGCCGGTGTTTCTTATAAAGTATGTTTCAGAACTTCGACTTATTACGAAACGGGATTGGGTATTCACTGGGATAGCCGGCATATTTCTGGCATTCCATTTTATCCTCTGGTTTGAATCACTAAACTATACCTCGGTAGCAAGCTCTACTGTGCTGGTCACTCTTCAGCCTCTATTTGCATTTGTGGGTGCTTATCTCTTCTTTAAAGAGCGTGTATCAGCTAAAGCGATTTTAAGCGGTGTGATTGCGATTGGCGGCAGTGTCATCATCAGCTGGGGTGATTTTAAAATCAGTGGAAGTGCTCTGTTTGGGGATTTTTTGGCGATTGTAGCCTGTGCATTGGTGACCGTATACCTTTTATTTGGCCAAACAGTCAGGAAAAGGATGTCTTTAATAACCTATACCTTTATCGTCTATAGCATCAGTTCAATTACTTTGTTCTTCTATGTAATTGCAGTGGGTGAATCGTTTTATCCTTATCCTACAAGCGATTGGGTTTACTTTATCCTCCTTGCGCTGATCCCAACTTTGCTTGGCCATACATTGTTCAACTGGTCTATAAAATGGATTAGCGCCTCAGTCATTTCGATGGCGATACTTTTCGAACCAGTTGGCGCTACCGTACTTGCCTTTTATCTCCTCGGAGAAAAAGTCATTTGGACTCAGATAATCGGTGGATTAGTCGTTATTGCAGGCATAACATTATTTTTAGTAGATGAAAGAAAGATGAAGCTGAAAAATCAAACCGAAATCAATTCAATATCGGGGTAGGGGATGAATGTGAATATAAGAAAGGCTGCCAAAGAAGATGCGAGCGGTATTGCAAAAGTTCAAGTAAGAAGCTGGCAAGAAACTTATCAGGGGCTTGTAAGTAAAGATTACTTAGATTCCTTGAAGATGGAGGACAGAAAACCTTTATGGGAAAGAAGCTTATCCGAAAGTGGTGATACCTCTCCAGTTTTTGTAGCAGTTAATCCAGATGGGGAGATAGTTGGCTTTGCATCTTTTGGAAAAGAAAGATCAGGGGAATTTAAAGCCGAGAGTGAACTGTACGCGATCTACATCCTTAAAAAGTACCAAAGGGATAAACTAGGGTTGAAACTCCTCAAGGCGGGTTTGGATGAATTGATCAAGAAAAAATATGATTCCATGCTTGTGTGGGTTTTGAAGGAAAATGATAGCCGGAAATTTTATGAAAGCCTTCAGCCTGAAAAAGCGGGTGAAGAAGCTGTGGAAATTGCAGGCAGAGAATATATCGAAGTGGCCTATATATGGAAGGATTTAAAAATGCTCTACCACACTATTGTAGAGAAACGGTTAGCGGATAGGTAAAGGGTATTGAGCTATTGTTTAATCTAAGGCGATTAGGAAAATGAATGAAAAAAATCCCCTGCATAGGGGATTTTTTAAATGAAAAGGTAAGTGAACCTTGAAAACAATAATGCACAGACAGAGCTAAAAATAAGAGTTCCTCCGTGAACCTTTCCTTCAGCGTTTGCGATTTTAATGGCTTCAATGTAGGCGATGCTGAATAATAGTATCGCCATGATTAGTGATAGATAAAGTGCAATTGATTGCAGCAAGTAGGATCACCTCAGTAATTAGTTTGTCCAAAGCATTATATGAGCACAAGTGAGAAATTATTAATAAAAGCTATTTATAAGAAGAAACTAGGAAAACCAAAAAGAATTCTCTTATTGTGAAAAATTCTTTTAAAATTATATTGCAAACATATTTTATCCGTGATATATTTAATCTCGCTTCAGAAAAACAACGTTGAATTGAAAAAACAAACATCAATTTTTACGAAAAAGAAAAACAAAAATGATGTTGACAATAACAAATCAGCGTGTTATATTAATAAAGTCGCTTCTGGGCGACAAACTGAACAACTTGCTCTTTGAAAACTAAACAAACAAGCGTCAACAAACAATAAATTTTCATGGCTTCTATTATAGAAGATCATGAGCCAACGTTTTAACTTATGAGCTAACTCATAACTCTTTCTTGGAGAGTTTGATCCTGGCTCAGGACGAACGCTGGCGGCGTGCCTAATACATGCAAGTCGAGCGGATCTTCATTAGCTTGCTTTTGAAGATCAGCGGCGGACGGGTGAGTAACACGTGGGCAACCTGCCTG
>NZ_JBIQOE010000034.1:0-23600 GCF_047739415.1 Mesobacillus sp.
TCAGGTTTCGGCCGCTTTTCAAGGTATTCTGAGTAATTGCCGTAATGCAGGTCTGTCTGTCCATTGCCTTCCAATACAAGCAGCAAATCGACGACCTTATCAAGGAAGTAACGGTCATGGGATACCGAGATGACGACACCTGGGAAGTCTTCCAGGTAATCTTCCAATACAGTTAATGTCTGTGTGTCCAGATCATTGGTTGGCTCATCCAACAGCAGGACATTAGGTTCTTCCATTAAAAGCTTTAACAAGTAAAGTCTGCGCTTTTCGCCACCCGAAAGCTTCCTGATTGGTGTTCCATGCGCATAAGGCGGGAACAGGAATCTCTCGAGCATTTGTGCAGCTGAAATTGTCTTGCCATCAGTAGTTTGGACGATTTCTGCTGTCTCTTTCAGGTATTCAATCACCCGCTTACTTTCATCCATATCTTCATTCTCTTGAGTATAGTAAGCAATTTTTACGGTTTGTCCGGTAATGATTTCACCGTCATCAAGCATGATCCTTCCAGCAAGGATATTTAGCAAAGTCGATTTGCCTGTGCCGTTCCTGCCGATGATTCCCAGTCTGTCTCCTGGTTTTACGAGAAGATTAAAATGATCCAGAATCACTTTATCTTCGTATTTTTTGGTTGCATCCTTCAGTTCAAGCACCTGTTTGCCCAGCCTGCTGCCACTCAATGAGATGTCGAGTTTGTCAGAAGACTTCACATTTGACACTTCATCATCCAGTTTGTCGAAACGCTGTATACGAGCCTTCTGTTTGGTTGTTCTCGCCTTAGCCCCGCGCCTGATCCACTCGAGTTCCTGTCTGAACAAATTCTTCTTCTTTTCAAGTGTTGCGGCTTCATTTTCCTCTCGGATCGCCTTGGCTTCAAGGAAGCTGGCATAGTTGCCTTTATAGCTATAAAGATTTCCACCATCCAGTTCAAAAATCCTGTTCGTCACTCTGTCAAGGAAGTAGCGATCATGGGTGACGAGGAGAAGTGACCCTGAATATCTAGATAGATAGTCTTCAAGCCATTTTACCGTCTCATAATCAAGGTGGTTCGTGGGTTCATCGAGAATCATCAAATCCGGAGATTCAATCAAAACCTGAGCGAGTGCGACACGTTTCTTCTGGCCGCCTGATAGCTCGCCCATTTTTTTGGTGAAATCCGAAATCCCAAGCTGCATGAGTATGGATTTGGCGGCAGTATTGGCATCCCAGCCGTCAGAACTATCCATTCTCCGCTGTAAGTCATAAAATCTTTCCTGAAGTCCTAAATCATCAGGTTTTTTGCCCAATTCAGAAAGAATAACCTCATAATCTCTCATCAGCTTCAGGATTGGTGCCTCACCGCTGAAAACCTGATCAAGAACCGTTTTATCATGTTCCATTTCAGGCTGTTGGGATAAAAATGAAATTTTATAGTCTTTCGCAAAAATGATATCGCCAGCATCAGCCTGGTCGATGCCCGCCACAATTTTGAGTAATGAAGATTTTCCTGTTCCATTCACACCGATCAAGCCAACTCTCTCACGCTCACCGATTGTAAAAGAAATCCCATTAAAAAGCTCTTTTTCTCCGTATGTTTTCGTCACGTTTTCGATCGTGATCATTTTCATGCCTTACCATTCCATTCACTATAAAATTGATCCAGGAAAGTCTCCATGAATTGGTGTCTTTCCTCAGCAAGTTGTCTCGCATGGTCTGTATTCATTTTATCTTTAAGCTTCAAAAGCTTCTCGTAAAAGTGATTGACCGAAGAGCTGTCGCCATTCCTGTAATCCTCCAGCGTCATTTCCCCCCTGATATTCAGGTCAGGTTCGTAAATAGGGTGGCCTTTCTTTCCACCGAAGGCAAATGTCCTGGCAATCCCGATAGCACCAAGAGCATCGAGCCGGTCAGCATCCTGTACAATCTCAGCTTCGATACTATCAAGCTCAATGACCCTGCCGCCTTTATAGGAAACCGTTTCGATGCAACTCTTTATCCTCGAGTTAGTTTCACTGTCTAATTGTATGCTTTGTAAAAATGAATTTAGTTTCAACCATCCGGCTTCTTCCGATTCATTCAATTTATCATCTGGAATGTCGTGGAGCAAGGCCGCCATTTCAATGATGAACCAGTCTCCCTGCTGTTCTTTGCTCCATATAAGACGGGCATTCTTCCTGACCCTGTCAATATGGTGCCAATCATGTCCAGAAGAATCCTTGCCAAGCTCAGTTTTGACAAATTCCTCTGCCATTGCTATTTTATCTCTCATATGCGCACCTACTTTCCTACCGAACTCATTTTACCATAGAAAGCGTTGAGAGAAAGCTGGATATATATTTGGAAGAGTAAAATGTATCCTGTACTATTTCACCTGCTTTTAATACCAGCCTGCCTATCGGACACTTTCTTCTAGGTTCTGCTCTCGGTTTGTCCTTTAGAGACCTACTATCGGACATTTTCTTCAGGTTCTCCTCTCGGTTTGTCCGTTAGAAACCTTCTATCGGACACTTTCTTCAGGTTCTGCTCTCAGTTTGTCCGTTAGAGATCTTCTATCGGACATTTCTCCCGGTTCCACTCTCTGTTTGTCCGTTAGAGGCTTACCATCCAAACTTTCTCTATAAATTACCCAGGTAAGTTGATTGGATCTTATTTACTGGACCAAAAGAAAAAGTGCCAAGATAGGCACTTATACATCTGCGTTATTCCAGCTGATCCCGATTGTATGTTCACCAGCATGTACACCGATTACGGCTCCAATCGGACAACTGAGGAATCGGATATCAGGGAATCTTGCTTCAAGCTGGCTTTGCCATTCGTCAGCAGCCTCTTTATGCAGCCCGTATAAAATGTACACTTCTTTTACTCCGTATTTCTCGTGAGATTGGCTCAAATAATTGAATATTTTCTCTCGGGCTTTATTATCGCTTCGGACTTTTTCTTTTGTATTCAAAACTCCATCTTCAATACTAATAATAGGCTTGATACTCAGCATGCTTCCAAGATAGAATTGCATGCCTGACATACGACCGCTGCGATGCAGCTGTTCCAGGCTCCCAATCATAACATAAGTTTCATTAGATTCACGGATGATTTCCAGCTTCTCCTTTATTTCTTCGACTGATGCCCCCTGTTCAGCTAATGCAATCCCTTTTTTTAATAGAGACGTCAATGGATATGTGAGAATTTTAGAATCAAAAGTAATGACAGGAATGTTAACATCTTGTGCAGCCTGTACACTAGAGGCCACTGTTCCGCTCAGCTTTGATGAGATCAAGACTGAGAATACGAGGTCATAATCTTTTTCAAGCTTATTATATAGTTCCATAAATACGCCCGCAGGGGGCTGGGAGGTTTTCGGCGCCGTTTTCACCGTCTTTAATTTTCTATATAATTCTTCTGCAGTCAGATCCTTTCCATCAAGGTATTCTACATCTTCCAAGACAATTGTCATCGGTACTTGATATACATCAGGGTGGTTCTTTAACTCCTCATCCAGATAGGCCGTACTATCAGTAACCCAGGCGATTTTCTTCAAACAATCTCCCCCTATTTCACTTTTTCAGTTCTACTGAAATATCGTGGTTTTTAGATATCCGCCAATTCACTTTTACTAGAGGTCAGCAGTGCTTGTACAAATCATGCGGTGCTTACTCCACGATTAGAACTTTCAATATATTCTATGCTCAAATCTTTTCGTTAATAGACTATTCTGAAAACAACACAAAAAATCCTGCCTCTGAGACAGGAATTATTATTCATTCAATAATTTTTTTGAGTTTTTCAAGTGAAGCTATCATATAATTGACCATTTCAGATAAGTCGTCAATCTGTTCTTCATAAACAAGACGGTTGAAGGAAACCTGCACATGGCTTTTAATAGTTGGCTTATCTACCATTGGGTCAAGCAAGGCGGTTTGTACAATCGCCCGATCTCTTCCCCATATTTCCTCAAGCCCTTTCTGAACTTCCTTAAAAACAATCATTTCATCATTATGTTGAAGTGAGAACGAAATATTCACTTTACATCCTGCAAGCTGTTTGGCATTCACACTTTCCAATAGCTCCGCAGAGAGGTTCTCCAATCCGGCCTCAATGGTCATCATTGCCGATAAAAGTTTCGGTTCATAATCTTTTTTAGTGAATGAAATTTCATATTTACGAGACAGCTTGGCGGCATTAATCCAGTCATTGCGGTCTATCACGATAATTTCTCCGCTCAAATCCCTGTCATATATATCGCCTTCAATCACGACTTTGATGTTTTCAAAAGCTGTCGGATCAAACAAAGCTTTCACTCCTTTATCAAGCAAAATGAATGCCATTTAACAGCATAGAAAAATGGCCAGTCCAACCTTCGAACCATGTGGCATCGGCATAAAAAGATCCACCTCACCACATGATGCCAGTCGGGACTGACCATGGCAAATGCAATTTACTTTAGAACAAGCCTACTGCGTTACCCTCTTCATCAACATCCATATTCAATGCTGCTGGAAGCTTCGGCAAGCCAGGCATTGTCATGACTTCACCTGTCAATGCGACGATAAATCCCGCACCTACTGACGGCTTCAGTTCCCTAACTGTAATAGTGAAGCCTGATGGCCTTCCAAGTTTTTGCGGATCATCAGACAATGAATATTGTGTTTTGGCCATACATACTGGAAGCACACCCCAGCCAAAGCCTTCGAAGTCAACAAGCTGCTTCTTTGCTTTCGGTGAAAACTCGACTCCATCAGCTCCATAAACCTGACGGGCAATCGTCTTAATTTTGTCCTCGAGTGAATCAGACAGATCATATAGGTGGGCAAAGGAATTTTCATTCTTTTCAATTACATCAAGGAGTCTCTCTGCAAGCTCCACTCCACCGGCACCGCCTTTTTCCCAAACTTCTGTCAAGGCAACCGGGATACCGGCATTCTCACACAGTTCTTTCAACGTATTTGTTTCAAGCTCTGTATCTGTAATGAATCGATTGATGGCAACGACATATGGCAAACCAAAGCTAGCAATCGTCTCAACATGCTTTTTCAGGTTCGTAAAACCATCTCTTAATGCTTTAACATCTTCGTTTACCAATTCCGTTTTCTTCATTCCTCCATGCATTTTCAGTGCACGTATGGTAGCGACAATAACAACAGCTGAAGGATCTATTCCTTCAGTTCTTGCTTTGATGTTCAGAAACTTTTCAGCTCCAAGATCCGCACCGAATCCAGCTTCAGTAACGACGAAATCTGCAAGTTTGGATGCAGCCTCGGTCGCGATGACACTATTGCATCCATGTGCAATATTCGCAAATGGACCACCATGGATTAATGCTGGAGTATGTTCGATCGTCTGGACAAGGTTTGGCTTAACCGCTTCCTTTAATAAAAGAGTCAATGCCCCTTCTACTCCAAGATCTCCCACAGTAACAGGCTGCTTGTCATAATTATAAGCAACAACCATCTTTGAGAGACGGAGTTTTAAATCCTTCAGGTCACTCGCAAGACACAGTACAGCCATGATTTCAGATGCAACCGTAATATCAAAGCCATCTTCACGAGGCACTCCCTGCATTGGCCCGCCAAGTCCGACGATCACTTTCCTCAGTGCACGGTCATTCAAGTCGACCGCGCGCTTCCAGACAATCCTGCGCTGGTCAATGTTCAGCTTGTTTCCTTGCTGCAGGTGATTATCAATCAAAGCAGCCAGGGCATTATTTGCGGTTGTAATCGCATGCAGGTCCCCTGTGAAGTGAAGATTGATATCCTCCATCGGAAGCACTTGTGCGAAACCTCCGCCTGTTGCACCGCCTTTGATTCCCATAGTTGGTCCTAATGAAGGCTCACGCATAGCAATCATTGTTTTTTTACCAAGCTTGTTCAATGCATCTGCAAGTCCGACCGTTACAGTAGATTTCCCTTCACCAGCTGGTGTAGGATTAATCGCAGTAACAAGTACGACCTTGCCGCTTTCTTTTGTTTTTAATTTAGCTAAAGCTTCTGAAGACAGCTTCGCTTTATACTTGCCAAACAGCTCAATATCATCGGCATCCAATCCAATGCTTGCTGCAATATCAACAATCGGCTTCATTTTACTGTCACGAGCAATTTCAATATCTGACTTAACTTGAATATTTGTTCCCATTTCCAATCCCCCCAGATATTCTCTATATGCTTACCATTTTATATTTTACCATCAGTGAAATACTATCAGGTAAAAAATATTTATTTGTCATAAAATTTCCTCTTTAGCCAATTGCTCCACAAAAGAATTCAGACTATAATAAAAATTACTGATTTTAGTTTCATAAAGGGAGGTTACACATTGCCAATAAAAATCCCGCTGCATCTGCCAGCGAAAGAAATACTTGAAAAAGAAAATATTTTTATCATGGATGACAGCACTGCTGCAAAACAGGATATCCGGCCGTTGAATATATTGATTCTAAATCTGATGCCCGAAAAAGAAAAAACAGAGAGACAGTTGCTCAGACTGCTTGGAAATACACCCCTCCAGGTGAACATAACATTCTTGAAGACTGCTACATACGATTCGAAAAACACCTCTCAATATCATCTGGAAGAGTTTTACCAAACCTTTTCTGAAGTAAAAGAAAAGAAATATGACGGCATGATCATTACCGGTGCCCCAATTGAACTGATGGAATTTGAGCAAGTAAACTACTGGGATGAACTGAAGGAAATTCTCGACTGGACTGAGCGGAATGTTACGTCCACATTGCATATATGCTGGGGAGCACAGGCTGCGTTATACCACCACTATGGCATTAAGAAATACGTCCTGCCGAAGAAATGCTCAGGCATATTCAACCACAGAGTCCTGGATCATAGTGAAAAACTCTTAAGAGGCTTTGACGATGAATTTATTGCCCCTCATTCGAGGAATACGGATATACCTGAAAAATCATTGCAAGACCATCCTGATTTAAAACTATTGGCCTCATCAGAAGAAGCCGGCGCATTGATCATTTCCAGCAGGGACAGCAGAAAAATCATGATCACCGGCCACCTTGAATACGAAGCCGCTACACTGGCAGAAGAATACTTAAGAGATAAGGAAAAAGGCATTGAAATCGACATGCCAGAAAACTATTTTCCACAGGATAATCCTGATAAAAAACCGGCAAACCGCTGGAGGTCACATGCCCATTTGTTCTTTTCCAACTGGCTGAACTATTATGTATACCAGGCTACACCATATGAATGGGATTAAGAAAAGGCATCGACAGAGTCGATGCCTTTCTTCATTCCGGCTCTTCTATTAACCTTGTGGAGCGTAATAGACTTCTTCAAAAGGCTGGACAACAACGAAGCCTTCACCGCTGAATTTCATCTGGATGGATTCGCCGCTTCCACGGCCAAGGAACGTTTTGAATGAAATATCTGTTACGAATTCCGGCTGGAGATTTCCGGACCAGGCTACTGTTGCGTTCGGGTCTGTATAAACCGGATTATCCGGACTGACAAGCAGGGTCAGCGGCTCATAATGGGATGTGATTGCTACCATTCCTGTACCCTCGAGACGGACATTGAACAATCCGCCGGACAGCATTCCGGCGACCCGGCGCATCAGCTTGATATCCCAGTTGATGGAAGGCTCAAATGCCAGCAGGTCATTCCCATTTACGAAAATTGCCTCATTTTGCAAATGCAAGATTGATATTTTCTTTCCCTGATCAGCCAGATAAAGCTTTCCATTTCCATTTGCCTTCATTAATGAAGCACCTTCACCTGTTAATGCCTTTTTGAACATCTTGCCGATTCCGTGTTCAAGCACGCCCTCGCGTTCAAATTTGATCTGGCCGCGATAGGAAACCATCGCTCCAGCTTTTGACCATACCTGGCCATTCAAATTGATTTCCAGCATTCTCGGTGTTTCCAGCTCAAATAGCCCTTCCCCTTTATCCTGCTGCTTCGTGTTGCTCACAAACTCCTCGATTGAATAACGACTCATAAGATAGCCTCCTTATTTTAAAACCTGGAACATGAAAACCCACATAAATGAGAGTGCTTGCTGCAGTTCTGCCGGCAATGAGCCGTGGGGAAGCTCATCTGCCGCTTTTTTAAATACTCCGAACTCACCTGCTTTTCTCAAGCCATTTTCCAGAGCGAGCCTCTCAAGTTCCCATGGCATGATTGTATTACAGATTACCTCTTCTCCATAAAGTCTCCTGAAGCTGTTCGTCCTTGGGCCTGCAGTTGGTCCAAGGATGCCAATGCAGACATAACCATTGGGCTTGAGAATCCGTGCTATTTCTTTTAAAGATTCATAGGGTTGGTTCGTCCATTCTATTGAATTAATTGCCATGACCGCATCAAAATGATTATTAGGGCTTTCGCAATCAGATAGATTACCCTTATTGAAAGTACAGTGCACATTCCGAGGATTCTGCCTGGCTCTCTCAAGCATCTCCTCAGATACGTCAATTCCGGTCACATCATAGCCTGCCTCTGACAACTTTTCCGAACCTGTTCCATCTCCACAGCCTAAATCACAAACCAGGGAACCAGCCGGAACAAACTGCTTAATGAATGGCACTATATCCTTGCGGCTTCCAGTTTCCCACATTCCTCTGCTTCTGGAATGCCAAAAAGCAGCCCTGCTGTCCCAGTGTTTTTCAGATTCTATTTCCCATTCGAAGATATCCATAAGCTCACCTGCCTAGTTTTTAATTCCTATAATAGTTATTTCGTTATAGAAGAAGGAATTCCTCTTAAGTTTATTTTTCCTTAAAAAGTGCAAGACTAGGAGGGTGAAAGGAGTGTTCAAATTTGGAACAAGAAGAATTGGTTGCTATACATAAAAATAACGCTGGTGAGATCATCAGTTTCCAGACATCGACCGGAAGGATAATATCTTATCGCAAAGCCTTGCTGGAGGCCAACACAGGTATGATTTCCGGAGTCAATATATTTGAAGGTTTAGATGGTACGACTTCTTTAGTTTCAGCAGATGGATCTGGCTTTGAACAATATCCCGATATATATTAAGGATTAAAAAAGTACTAAAAGAAACACCTGACAGCAGTCAGGTGTTTGATTTATTCTTCGTCATTTTGTTTTTGGATTGCCCTTAATTCTTGAACACGGGATTTATCTTCTTCAAAGAACTGGACAAGGTCTCCAATCCTGTCGATTGCATCCCAGCTTAAATGATGTTCAATTCCCTCGACATCATTATAGATATTCTCATCCTTTACGCCGATTACTTTTAATAATTGTTCTAGTAATTCATGACGGTCAACCAGCCTTTTGCCGGTTTTGTACCCTTTTGTAGTCAGCACAAGACCCCGATATTTCTCGTAAACAACGAACTGGTCTTTATCCAGCTTCTGGACCATTTTTGTCACTGAGGAGGGATGGACCGATAATGCCTCTGCGATATCCACTACCCGGGCATATCCTTTTTGTTCTATTAAAATAAAAATTTGTTCTATATAATCTTCCATACTAGGTGTTGGCATCCCATGACCTCCAATGCTTAAACAATAGCCATATTAAAGTTTACTATAGAAGGACAAGGGTGACAAGGCGCTATCCACCTTGATTGACTGGCTGTGCAGCTAAATCAAATTTCAGCTTATTTTCCTCCCCATCCCAATATAGCTTCGCGTTGAAGGTTTTATCCTTGCTCTGGAAGCCTTCGATCACATCGGTGCTTCCTTCTGCCAGCAGCATTTTGATATTCTTCTGCGTTACTGTCTTTCCAAGGATTTGTTTGGATAAGGTGAAGTTGCATTTTGTTTTTTGATAGTTAGAACAGCCGTAGAATGTCCCTTTGTCCACAACCATGCCATCACACTTTTTACATTTACCAAGGTTTGTGCTGCGTTTTGAACGACCGCCCTTTTTCCCTGGGACGAAGGCGTTTGTGAGCTCCTTGGAAAAAGTCCAGCCTGATGAGACTTCAGAGGTTTCAGAGACCAGGTGTTTAATCATTTTTGATGTCTGCTCAATGAACTGCTTGGGCGAAGCTTCACCCTCTCCAATCTGATGCAGCCTCTGCTCCCATTTCGCTGTCATTTCCGGTGATGCAAGTACTTGTCCACCAATGGCCGCGACGAGTATTTTTGCTTTGGCTGTCGCGTATACGAGATTTTTGCGGACTTCAATATACGCTCTGTCTTTAAGCATCGTAATGATTCCCGCTCTCGTCGCTTCAGTTCCAAGTCCTTCAGCTTTCATCAAAACCTTTTCAAGTTCCTTGTCCTCAATATGCTTTCCTGCCGTTTTCATCAAGGTAATCAACTGGCCTTCAGTCAGCCTTTTTGGCGGCTGTGTCTTACTTTCCTTTACCTCCGCTTTCATGACCGTTCCAGTTTCACCTTGCTGGACAGCAGGCAGCTCTGGTTCCTTGTCTGAGTCTTTTTGCGGAAGAACTTTTTTCCAGCCTTCATCCAACTGGACTTTCCCCTTGGATATAAACTCAGCTCTTCCCTCCACGACCGTCTTGATCGTTGTATATTCTGCGATGTATGGTCCATAATGGGCTGCAATCAGTGTCCTGGCCAGCAAATCATATAATTTCAGCTCATCCCCAGACAGCCTGCTTAAATTTGGGACTTGCTCAGTTGGGATGATTGCGTAGTGATCTGTGACTTTTTTTTCATTCACATAGCGTTTGTTATTTTTGATCGATGAATTTGGCAATGGAAAAAGTTGCTGATAATCAGGATTAGCCTGCAGTTTATTCAAGATCGCAGAAAAGCCCTCTGCTTCTCCCGGGGTTACATACCGGGAATCAGAACGCGGATAGGAGACAATTCCCCTTTGATATAATCCTTGTAAAATGTCCAGCGTCTTTTTTGGCGACATTTTAAAACGGCGATTTGCTTCCGCTTGGATTGCAGAAAGATTATAAAATAGCGGCGGCAGGAATTCTTTTTTCTCAGAAGTAACTTCTGCGGCTTCCGCAGTTTTCCCATCGCAAAAAGCAGCAATTTTCTCAGCCATTTCCTTCGTTTTGATTCGTGAATCACCATCTTTTTCCCATTTGCCGCTGTACTTTTTGCCATTGATATTAAATTTTGCGAGCACTTCCCAAAATGGTTCCGATACGAAATTCTCGATTTCCAACTCTCTTTTCACAATCAAAGCCAGAGTAGGAGTCTGTACCCTTCCGACAGAAAACACATCTGAATAGCCTTTCTTCTGAAGCAGAAGCGTGTACAGCCTGGATGCATTCATGCCGACAACCCAGTCAGCACAAGCGCGGGTATATGCTTCAAAATACAAATTCTTTGTATCTGATTCATTCAAAAGGTTTTGGAAGCCCTCCTTTATCGCTTTCGGCGTCAGCGAGGAGATCCACAGTCTTTTCATCGGCTTCATACAATTGGCAAGGCGAAGGATATTCCTGATGATCAATTCACCTTCGCGCCCGGCATCGCCTGCATGGATGATTTCAGAGACCTGCGGATCGGTAGCTAGCTTTTTTATGATTTGGAATTGCTTTGCTTTCGATTTGACGACTTCATACTTGAAAGTTTCCGGTATGATCGGCAATGTATCCAGCGACCATTTTTTCCAGCTCGGATTGTATTGCTCGGGTGCTGACAGTTCCGTTAAATGGCCGATTGCCCATGAAACATAAGCACCTTTAGGAAATATTTCATTTGGAAGGATTTCGATGAAGCCTTCCCTTTTTTTCATTTTAAACACGGAGGCCAGCGTTCTGCCCTGGTCAGGCTTTTCCGCAACAATCAATTTCATAATTTCCTCCTGAAAAACTTTTATATGAGCAAACATTTTAAACCTCAAATTCTATTTTATCTTTTTTTCGACAAAAGCGTAAAGGACTTTTATTGCTGCTTCCCGCACATTCAATATTGGAATGTGTATTGTACCAGCCGTGGAAAATTAAACAGGCAGCTGAATGATCAGCTGCCTTAAAAAAATTAATCCTCGAATGGCTCAACTATGTTGTTATCATTAATGTACCATCGATTCCTGTTAACGACTGCTGAAACGGTTAAGATCAGCGAAGGAACCTTTTCTATCCGGACCACGATTGCCCCGACCAGCTGCTGGAAAATCACGAAGGATTCTCCGTGGCTGAACGTTGCCCACTGGGGACCCATGATGGCAATGGAACGGATGATTTCTTCCTTTTCTGCTTGCTCAAGTGAAAGATGGGGAGAAAAAATAATAATCCAATCTTCATCACCTATCGAAAAGCGGTACATGCCCTCACCCTTTTAATTCATCATCATTGACTATTAAAAGATATGAATGGCGTCTGCAGATTATACCCCTACGATTGAATCATTTAGGACTCTCGAAATCCTTAACCCGCGATTCAGCCGCAAATCAACAAGTGTGTCCCCTGTTTTTATCAGGGCCCTTAAAGGCTCGAATGGATCAACCATCAAGATTGTCCCCTCTTCACCGTCGCTAAGGAGGACACGTCTTCCGACAAGGCTGTCCATGATCCTATACAGGAAAACGAGCATGATCTTGGGATCAAATTTTCCGAATACATCGTTTTGCATTTGAGATATGACAATGTGGAAAGGCTCTGCCTGGTGATAAACCCTGGAAGATGACATGGCATGGTATACGTCTGCAATTGCTACGATTTTTGCAAGCTCGTCTATCTTTTCGCTGCGCAGGCTGAATGGATAGCCTCCACCGTCCTCACGCTCATGGTGTTGGAGAGCAATCAGCGCGACTCTTTCATTTAGTTCCGGGATATCTTTCAACATCCGGTATCCGTATACTGTGTGGCGTTTCATTTCGTTGTATTCTTCCTGTGTCAGCCTGCCTGGCTTGTTCAAGATGGTGGCAGGGATACGAGCTTTCCCGATATCATGGAGTGTTGCTCCCAGAGTAAGATCATTCAATTCAGATTGGCCTAAGTTGAGCCATTTTCCAATCAATGTAGAGATGATTCCGACACAGACTGTGTGCCTGTAGGTATACTCATCTTGTGTCTTCAGCTCATAGAACAGGTGATAGATGTGGGGGATTTCTGCGGCCTGCATGATCACAGGCATGATTTCATTCTTGATTTCACCAACAGGGACAACTCCTGTCTTAGCAACAATATCGAATATCTCTTCCATTTGCCTGGAGGCATCATCGATTTTCCTGGAAATATCGTCAAGCTTTTTATTTACTGCTATCTGAGGTGTGTGGTCCTGAATGGCATTGCCATTCCTGATTGTATCCAATAATGCATCAATTTGATGATCAGTTAAGGACGTGAACGCGGATGGAGTGGTCTTCTTCATTAGTACCCTCCTCTGAGCTTTTAATAGACTTGAAGATAAAGAATCTTGCTCTCTGTTTACTTCTAAAGCAAAAGTAAATAGAGTATTAATAAGAAAATAATAACAAATTTTTCCGGAAATAGGAACAAAAGCGAGACGAAATTCAATTTATTATAAATTAACAAAATTTTAAGATTATTTAGTCTGTAATACGCTTACATTCTTGACTGATTGAATCCCAATATTGTATATTTAAGACATCATTTAATAGAATATATTTGCCATGTCAAAGCTGCAGATGTATCGATTAGATGATAATATTCAACTTTGGCACATATTTTGTGTCGCGAAAGACATGGGAGGAAAGTTTAACATGCAAAACGGTAAAGTAAAATGGTTCAACAATGAAAAAGGTTTCGGTTTCATCGAAGTAGAAGGTGGAGATGATGTATTCGTTCACTTCTCAGCAATCCAGGGCGATGGCTATAAGTCACTAGAAGAAGGTCAAGAAGTTTCTTTTGAAATCGTTGAAGGAAACCGTGGACCACAAGCTGCTAACGTAGTAAAACTATAATTTAAAAAAGTTGAAGGCTGGCGCTTGGCGCCAGCCTTTTTTGATTGATTGATTGTCTCATGCGTTTTACGGACATTTTGACTTCGACCTTCCATTGAAATGTCCATTATACACTCTTTCTTAGACATTTTAACTTTGTACTTCTGCTGAAATGTCTATAAAAAAGCACTTTCTTAGACATTTTGGCTTGGTACTTCCGCTGAAATGTCTATAAAAAGCACTTTCTTAGACATTTTAACTTGGTATTTCTGCTGAAATGTCTATAAAAAGAACTTTCTTAGACATTTTGGCTTGGTACTTCCGCTGAAATGTCTATAAAAAAACCTTCTTAGACATTTTGACTTCACCCATCCGCTGAAATGTCCATCAAATTACCCTTATTAGGTATAACGGCCTTTCATTTCCTTTAAATTGTCTCTAACCGATATCCACACTAAAGTTTTTGTCCGCACTTTTTTATTTTTTCACCAACGGTGCATTCATTGATGCAGAACCGGTGGGCAGCTCTTTTTCCGTGTTCTTGCCGATGATGCTTTTTCAGGAAGCATCCATTGCAGTATGTATTGAGCAATGTCTCTACCTCAGCAAGTATTTCATTACGCGTCAATCTATTCCCGCCTTTCCCTCCAGGTTATAGTATTTGCATTTTACTGTTGATCATCTTTCCCTGCAATGCCTGTGTCGCCAGTTTGTCAGCCTCTTTATTTTCTTTCCTGCCTACAGGATTGTATTTCGGATACAAACCAAGTTCCTTGATCTTATTCTCGATTCTGTCGAGCCAGCGGTTAAGTGTTTCTTCATAGCAGGGCCACTCCCCTTCGAGTTGCTTCAAAACAACTTGTGAATCACCTTTGATATCGCAAGTCATGTTCCGGACGCCCATTTCTTCAAGGATGGTGAGGGCAAAATATAGAGCAGCGTATTCTGCTTCATTATTCGTTTCAAGTTCATCGAAAACTTCATTGGCACGCAATCTGTACTTCTTTTTTCCCTGTTTGAAGTAGATTATGGCCCCAAGTCCTGCTTTATGATTATAGTTATCAAAACCACCGTCAAAATAAACGGTAAGATCATGGGGTTCTTCTTCTACTTCTTCAAGAAGCTTGCGCATTTCCTTTATTGTCCACGAAGTACCGATTTCATCTTTGAAAGAGATTTCTCCAGCTTTACCCGATTTTTCTAATTCTTCACCAGCCTGCAGTGCATGCTCGCCATCAAGAAAATCTGAGCTGAACAGGATGGGATCTATTCCTTTTGCTCTGTATTCCCATTCCAACTTATATTTCATGACTTCTCCCCCGCTTTCCGATCTGTTTTTTGCTCCGCCAAAAGGGTTATTTTTAGTTATCTTACCCATTTTTTGAGCACGTTACAATGAAAAAGGGACGATGAAACTTAAATGGAGATAGTATATTTTTATAAATTTTCGCTGCTATTATGATACACTAACTATTATCTGTACAAACCAACCGGGAGTGATCTTTGTTGTTCGAAGTATATATAGATGGTGCAAGTGCTGGCAACCCTGGTCCAAGCGGTGCTGGTATTTTCATTAAAGGTAATGGGGAGGTTTTTAGATATTCCATTCCTCTTGGTGTCATGTCCAACCATGAAGCTGAATATCATGCATTTATAAAAGCATTGGAAATCTGTCTTGATAAAGGTTTTAACGTTGTATCTTTCAGGACCGATTCACAGCTAGTAAATGCAGCAGTAGAGAAAGAGTTCGTTAAAAATAAACTCTATGCCCCCCTTTTGGAAAAAGCGTTGATGCTTGCCAGTCAATTTGACCTGTTCTTCATGAAATGGATTCCATCTAGTGAAAATAAAACAGCTGACGATTTGGCAAGAAAAGCCGTAAGGGACAACAAAAAGAAAGGAACCGAAAACTAACATGAAAGCATCAACCTTCGCGGATTTAAGCTTACTATTTGTAGCCCTCATCTGGGGCGCAACTTTTGTTCTTGTGCAAAATGCGATAGCTTTTCTTGAGCCACAATCCTTTAATGTTGTCCGATTCACTCTGGCAGCAATCCTATTAGGACTTTGGCTTTTGTTTTTTGAAAAAGATCAGCTAAAAAAACTGGATCGAAAATTAATTTTATCAGGAATAATGCTGGGCTTTTTCCTGTTTATCGGCTATGCATTCCAAACATTAGGTCTGTTATATACAACCTCATCCAAGGCCGGCTTTATAACTGGTTTAAGTGTGGTCCTGGTACCGTTGCTGATGATAGGAATCTTAAAACAGCGGCCAAGCATCAACTCTATAGCAGGTGTCTCTGCAGCAACTGCGGGACTATATCTTTTAACAATGTCAGATGTTTCAAGCCTTAACATTGGAGACGGCTTGGTTCTCATATGTGCTGCGGGTTTTGCCTTGCACATCGTTTTTACCGGAAAATACAGCAGCAGTTATCCAACGCTCCTGTTGACGACAGTCCAAATCGCAACTGTTGCGGCTCTATCTGGAGTATCTTCTATCCTATTCGAAGATTGGAAAAGGGCATTCAACCCTGAGATCATTTTTTCAGCGAATGTCATGATTGCCTTGTTGGTTACATCTATTCTTGCAACAGCACTGGCGTTTTTCATCCAGACAAATTTCCAGAAGCATACGACGGCTACTCGTGTCGCCTTGATTTTTGCAATGGAACCAGTTTTTGCGGCTATCACCGCTTATTTTTGGGCGGATGAACGTCTGACATATAGTGCCCTGGTCGGCTGTGCGCTTATTTTTGCAGGAATGGTTTTCGCGGAATTGCCATCAGGCAAATTCGAAAGTTTCATTCGTAAAGTATTTCCGAAAAAAGAGGCTGATTTCAAAGCATAACGCTTTGGAAACAGCCTCTTCTTTATCATCTCGTTTATATAATGTCTACTTCGAAAATTGTCCAGCTGCAGCGCTTAGCCCCTCGAGTCGCTTGTATGTCGGGGATGAGCAGGCGCTTCAGCTTTTCGTTATACGGCCAAAATCTCGATTTTTTTAACGTACTGTAACGCTGCTTTGCGGGAATGAATTTTATTAGAAGCGAAGGTCTCCAGCAATGAAATATAAAAGCTTCCATCAAAACCTTTTTGAGCCTTAAGGGTAATTTCAATGGCTGTATTTGTAAGTTCATCGGTAGAATTCGTATATTGCTGACCGAAATAAATAAAGCCGATGGCGTCCTCACGCAACTGGAACCCTTTGCTCTTCAAATGAAGCAAGTAATCTTCAACTGTCCGCACTGACTGAATCAATCCTCTCTTCAAGCCGTCTCTAGTAAAATTTTACCGCAAAATCCGAGCATTTTCTACCGTTTTTTCGTCAAAAGATATCCAGCAAATCCCATTGCCATGCCAAAGAGGGCTCCGCCAAGTACTTCTTTTGGCTGATGGCCTAGCATTTCCTTTAATGGATCTGGAGACTTTTCTTCAAACTCTACAGGGTCATCCTCATGAATCTTATCCATCAGTTCATCAAGGTCATTTACTTTCAAAGTGAGTTCTCCCGTTTGTCTCCTGATTCCCTGGGCATCATACATGACAATTATGCCGTACACGAGGGATAGTGCAAAGTCAATCGATCGTACACCTTTTGTAAGAGCAACATATGTTGTTAAAGATGACACACCAGCTGAATGGGAGCTGGGCATTCCGCCGCTGGCCAAAAATAAATCTGGTTTCCACTCCTGTGTCTTTGCGTAATGAAACGGTATTTTTAAGGCCTGAGCAAGGCCAATACTTGAAATAGCAATAACTGCACCTTTATTCATTATCAGTCACCTCCATGTTATTTTGAAGAAAAATGATTGCTTTTATTCTTGCCCGTTCATAATAAGGATTAAGCTGTAATAAGCAGACAACCTATAAAGGTTATTTCTCATTTCTGGCCATTTTTAAACAAAAACTTTTCTGGAGGGATCGCTGATTATGAGTAAAAAGGGAAACAGAGGAACAAAGGCACCCGGGGTAAATCCGCAAGGCTACAGACAGGATGCTGAATTTGCTGAAGAACCAAAGTCAAAGCTGGAAAATGCCGCTAAGAAGAAGAATACAAAATAACTAAACCAATAAAAAACAACGGCTGGTATAAAAACCAGCCGTTTCCTTTAAGCATGTATCGTTTCGTATTCGAACAGACGGTGCAGCCCTTTAAGTTCAACTTCATTGAACTTGGAAAGAAGCTTTTCCCGGTCAATTATAAATCTAGCGTCGTCCATCTTGCATTCAACAGGTACATCACATTTGATTTCAGCTAGCTGCCTGCTTAAATGAAGCATTTCAAGGTCGGCCTCGATTTTTGCTCGCTGTGATTTTGTCAGTTGATGCAGATTCGCGATGACACCTTCTACATTCCCATGTTCCTGTAACAGCTTAATGGCGGTCTTTTCACCGATGCCACGGACTCCAGGATAGTTATCACTCGGGTCTCCCATGAATGCTTTCAGATCAATCATCTGTTCAGGCCAGATCCCCTTTTCAGCATACAGACTATTGCGATCGTGAACTTGATAATTGCCATAGCCTTTCTGGAGCAGGATGACTGAAACCCGATCATCGATCAGCTGGAGGATATCCTTATCACCTGTCAAAATCGTGACCGTATCCACTTCCTTAACCGTCCTGGCAATCGTCCCGATACAGTCATCAGCTTCATAGCCCCTCAAGCCAATGTTTGGTACATCCAAAGCTTCCACTACCTCTTTTACAAGGTCAAACTGTGGCAGCAGCTCAACAGGTGCCTCAGGTCTATTCGCTTTATAATTGTCGAACATTTCCGTACGGAAGGTTTTACTGCCCATATCCCAGCATACAGCAGTATGGGTAGGCTTGAAATTTGCAACTGCAGTCGCAAAGTGTTTAATGAAACCGTGGATCGCATTTGTCGGGACCCCTTTGGAATTTATCATGAACTGTCCGGAAACAGCTGTTGCATAAAATGCTCTGAACAACAAAGCCATCCCGTCAACTAGCATTAGAGAAGTTTTATTATTTTCCAAGTTGGTACCTCCATTTGGTAAAATTTGAGCCATGGCTCTATTTTAAAAGCTTGAAGCCTTAATTTAAAAAGTCAGCTTTGATATTATAACATAACTCTCGGAGTTCCCTTTCATATTCCGAAAATAACGATTCTTCAATTAGTGAACTAATGCTGTGGATTGAACCAAAAGAGCCCACTTTTCTCAAAACATTATTCACTCCTTGATACTGGATTTTCTCTGTAAGAAACCCAATCACTGTAGCTTCCAGCATAAAGCCTGACATTCTTGAATCCAGCTTCTTTTAGAGCGATATAATTCGGCGTAGCTGTCACTCCAGATCCGCAATAAACTATGATAGGCTGATTAGGGTCAAGTTCTGCAAATCTCTTTTCCTGTTCAACACGAGGCTTAAAAGATCCATTTTCATAGCCTTCCATCCACGGCTTATTGATCGCTGATGGAATATGGCCTGGAACACGATCGATTGGCTCCTCGATCCCAAGGTACCTTTTACTTTCCCGCGAATCGATAAGGACCGCACTTCCCGCCTCATTTAGTGCGATATCTTTCACCTCTTCAAAGGAAGCCAGCATATCATGATTTTCTGCGATAGTGTATTTTGCAGTCTCATAATGAGGTACGGAATGATCAGTTGGATAGCCAGACTTCTCCCATACATCGAAGCCTCCGTTCAGGATATAAACTTTTTCATGCCCAACGTATTTAAGAAGCCACCATAATCTTGAAGCGAATGCTCCTTCCTTTCCGTCATAAACAATAACCGTTGTTTTATTATCAATCCCGGCATCCTGCAGCCTTTCTCTAAACTGAGTTGTTTCCGGGAGCGGATGTCTGCCTCCATGTTCTCTGACTGTGCCGGACAGATCTTTTTCGAGGTCGAAATAAACCGCACCTGGAATATGACTGCGTTCATAAAGAAGCCTGCCCTCGTCAGGACTCCCAAGCTTGAAACGGCAATCGACAACTCTTGTATTCCCGTCTCCAAGATGGTCATTAAGCCATTCAGAATCTACATGATTTTGCAAGGAAACCACTCCTCAAGTAGTTTTTTTGGACATCAATTTTTTTACATGTTCTTTAGGGTCCCAGCAGGAAAATTGATAATGGCTCTTCGTTTCATAGCCAAGCCTGACACAATGGTAATTCATTTTGCCATTCAGCTTTTCAGCCTGAAAATTTACACAAGTAGCACATGCATGAAATCTATTACTGGTCATCCTGCACTCAACCTTTATTGAAAGTTTTTAATATTTAACAGTGCCCTTTTAACAGTATCAATAGAGAAATTATCTTCAAGTGCAGACGTAATCCCTTCAAAATACTCTGTGATCTGCTCTGAAAAATCCTCCTGGACTTTCACAAACTCCCGAACCAATTCAGGCTGATAATGATCTTTCAGCCTTGCATTCTCTTCTTCAAGATACTTACCAGCAGGTCCATGTAAAAGCTTTTCAAGTTCATCCGCCATTAATTTCTTTTCATTCTTCTCAAAGAAGGATTTAGGATTTTTAAACATACCAAGGGTTTTTCTAAACTTGTTACGATCAATGTTTTGATATGCTGTTTCGAATTTTATCCCAGTAAGTGGACCATTATCTGTTTCAGAAATAGAAACCGAAGAGTTAATTTTCAATAGTTCACTTAACAGTGCTTCCTGGAACTCTTTCAAGATCCGGATAATAAATGCTTCGGTCCTTAAAGACGTTGCTCTCATCTCCTGAGCCAGGTCATATCCAATGCTTTCAATCAACTCATCGAGCGCTGTTTCAAGGGCCTTCTTCATATTGCGTCCATCATCCTTCAATAGCGCAGGATTGAATGCCTCCCTGAAGAAGTCACCGAAACGGATGAAGACACGCTGACGAATGTAATAAGTCAATTCATCAGCCTCGAGGTTCAAGCGTTCCTCTAGTACTGCTGATTTCTTTTGTGATAAAACGTGCAGCATTTCTTCCTTTTCAGATAGAAGTTTTCGTCGCTTATCAACCCTTGCTGCCTTATCTTCTTCTGCAGAGCTGATCATTTCCTCGATTGTAGCTACAGCCTGGCGCCATTTTGCCTCAGCGGCCTCGACAGCCATATTCATCAGGTCATTGGCGATGAATGTGTAAAACGCCTTTTCAAAATGATTGAATAGCTGGTCTCCACCAGACCCATTTTCCAGCTTCGCATTAAGGCCCTTTAAACTGGAAACAGGGAATAGATGCGGCTTCCTGATCCCGTATTGTACAAGCTGGCCTTCAACATACTCTAAAACGGCTTCCTGTTCTTCTTGCGAATTCGCCAAATCGACAGCATTAACTATGAAGAACATTTTATCAAGTTCAAAGGTGTCCTTGACCCTGCCCAGCTGAATCAGGAACTCCCTATCCGCTTTCGAAAACGCATGGTTATAGTAGGTTACGAATAATATAGCATCTGAATTCTTGATATAATCGAAGGCTACCCCAGTATGGCGGGCATTGATTGAATCAGCACCTGGTGTATCAACAAGGGTTATCCCCTCTCTCGTAAGCTCACAATCATAATAAACCTCAATCCACTCAACAAAACAGGATTTTTCCTCTTGAGCAACATACCCTCGGAAGGATTCGAGATCCACAGACAGCTTTTCTCCAAAACTATTTTTAAAATCACTGAATCCCTTGGCAAAAGCCTGCAGGAATGAGTAATGCGTCTTTTCTGCCGCACTGTAACCGCTATCCTCAAATTGAAGAGTACTGATTTGATCGATCGCTCGCTCGAAATCAGATGTGTTCTTGCCGAATAATCCTAGAGATCGGTCCAGTTCTTTCAGCAATTCGTCAGCACTTTTGATTTTGACTATTACCGTCCCATGAGGATGCTCAGTTGTCACCGGTTTAATTTTATTAATGGCAGCAGTTGTCGGATTTGGTGATACCGGCAAAATCCGTTTCCCTACCAGAGCATTCGCGAAAGAAGATTTTCCGGCACTGAAGGCTCCAAACAAGGCTACAGTGAATTCTCTTTCTTTTAACCGGGAAGCTTTTTCCTTCAATTCACGGGCGATTTTTTTCAACCCAGGGATTCCTTCAATCTGTTCAGATGTAAAATTCATTTTTTCGACCAGCTGCTTTTGTTCTTCGTGAAATTGTGCTATTCCATTCCCGCCTTGCTCGACAGGAGCTTCTACTGATGGAACGGCCTTTTCTCTAGTGGTAGTTGCGGAAGTAAAGTCATTATTTAAAATCACTTCCGGCTCATCTTCGGCAGCTTTAAAAACAAGGAAGTCTTCCTCTTTATATTCTGCCGGTTCGCCATAGAGAATTTCTGATACATTTCTTCGTTGCTGGGCAAGGTTTTCCTGAAATGAATTCAACGCTTTCCACGCAGATAAAAGCTGCTCGAGGTTTTCTTCTTTTTTGAGAAGTTCGTTTACTTCCTCATCATCATGACCTTTTACATAGTCGATGAACAGTTCCTTAATTGGCTCAAGCTTTCTTCTTGCGAGATTCTTCAATGCCTCAGCGACATCATTTGTATAATTGAGGACATAGTCCCCTGATAGTCTCGCACCAGGTTTAACAGCTTCTGAGAGCAGACCTTTTTGGAACTCGATCTTGAAACCATTTGCTGCTCCCTGCAGCTCTGTCTGCGAAAGATTATGCTTTTTGAAAAGCTTTGATAAAAAGTCCTTGATATGCCAGTCGAGCTGGGATTGTACTTTATCCTCCAGTTCTCGATAGAAATTGTCCAATCTAGCTGAACGTTCCTGTTCTGTTTTTTGTTTAGAGAATAATAAGCCCACTTTAAAGTCTGGCTGCCTTGACTGCAGATAAGCCTCGGCCAATTCCCTTGTCTGGAAAGGCATTAGATACGCGTTTTTTAAGATATCATTGAGCCCATCACGGAATTCCTGTTCAGGGTCCCTTTCAACCTGAATTTTTTCAATATGCATCCTTATTTTATCGAGTTCAGCTGAAAGCTGTTGTCGTTCATTATCAGAGACTCCTGCCAGGGTCGCCTCAAATTTATCTATTTCTTCAGCAACATCCTGATGAAGATTTGCCAAATGGTCCTCAGACAGCTTTTCCAACGACTTAAAAATTGAAACTGGCAGTATTTCTTTTCTCATGTCCTTCCGCTCCATGATGAATGAACGAAGCTCTTGAAACTGATTATGTGGTGATTCAGGGTATTTCAGCGACGTATAAAAAATCCCTGCATGCTTTACTCCCCAGTCCGCAAAGGAATCTTCAACACTTTGCTGAAATTGATTAAAAGACAGTTCTGCATCCTGATGTTTGTCGACCTGGTTGATAATCAAGTAAAGTTCTTTTCCTGCATCCGTTAATTCCTTTGTAAAAAGGAAATTTAGTTCGGATTGGACATGGTTATAATCCATCATATAAAAGACAATGTCTGAAAGATGAAGCGCAGATTCAGTGGCAATCCGATGGGCATCATCAGTAGAATCGATTCCTGGTGTATCCATAATGACTGCCTGTTCCAGGAACTCAGCTCCATTATGGCTGATTTCAATGGTCTGGATTTGTTCGCCATCCTTGCAGTAGGTTTTCACCGTATCATAATCATACGGTGCCGGATACAGACGTGACCCGCCGTCCTTAAAGATGACCTTGGCATATTCAGAACCTGATTTTAGCCGCACCAGATTCGCACTGGTTGGGATTGGGCTTGAAGGCAGGATATTGTCTCCGATTAATTTGTTGATCATGCTCGACTTACCCGCAGAAAAGTGACCGCAAAAAGCGATTGAAAATTCTTCTTCAACTGCTTTCCTACCCAATTCCTTTGCCTTTTCAGCTATATCTTCATCATGATTTGTATTCATTAAGTTATAAATTGATAAAATCTTTCCAAGAAG
>NZ_JBIQOE010000035.1:0-11374 GCF_047739415.1 Mesobacillus sp.
TAAATCAAGCTGTATAATATGATAAAGGTAATTATATCTGAAAAAATATCGATTGTCACGTAAAAATTCTTTAATAATTAAACGCTTTTAAGTGATAAAGCATCGTATGAGATCTTAAGTTAGAGGGTGCATAAATTGCATGAAAATAATAAACTGTTTGCGTTAGATATAGGAACCAGATCTGTTGTAGGAATCATCCTAGAGGAATCTGACGGACATTATGAAGCAGTCGACATCATTGTCCGCGAACACAAGGAACGGTCGATGCTGGACGGCCAAATTCATGATGTTTTGTCAGTATCCGAAATCATCACTGAAATTAAAGAGGCACTGGAAGTTTCACATGGCCCCTTAACAAAGGTCTGTGTTGCTGCAGCTGGCCGTGCTCTGAAAACTGAACAATCAAAAGCTGTAGTCGATATCGCCGGCAAGCCGATGTTTTCAAAGCAGGACATCCTCCATCTTGAATTAAGTGCAGTCCAGCTGGCCCAAGCTGCCGTTGCTGGTGAAAAAAACATTGAGCATCACTATTATTGTGTCGGATACTCTGTGCTTTATTACCAGCTTGATGGTGAAGAAATAGGAAGCCTGATTGATCAGCGAGGAAATGAAGCATCTGTGGAAATCATAGCGACTTTCCTGCCAAAAGTTGTCGTTGAATCACTGCTATCTGCTTTGGACCGGGCTGGCCTTGAAATGGACGCACTTACTCTCGAACCAATCGCTGCGATCAATGTCTTGATTCCTGCCTCAATGAGAAGATTGAATGTCGCTCTTGTTGATATTGGGGCAGGAACATCCGATATCGCTCTTACTGACTCTGGTACAGTTATTGCCTATGGAATGGTCCCAATAGCGGGGGATGAAATCACTGAAGCTGTAAGTGATGAGTTTTTACTAGACTTTCCTCTTGCTGAAAAAGCAAAGCGGGATCTGCTAGAAAATCAATCAATCTCAATTACAGACATACTTGGCTTTGAAACAGTGATCAGCAAGAATGATGCTGTTGAACGTATCTCCCCTGCAATTGACCGTTTGGCAGAAACAATCGGAGAAGAAATCCTGAGGCTAAACGGCAATAAGTCGCCTAAAGCAGTCATGCTTGTAGGAGGCGGAAGTCTTACACCTGATTTGCCCAGAAGGCTTGCCACAAAGTTAAACCTGCCGGAAAACAGGGTCGCCATCCGTGGACTAGATGCAATCAATTCCGTATCATTTGCAGATCATATAACGAAAGGTCCTGAACTTGTTACGCCAATCGGAATTGCCATTGCAGCGAAGCAATCTCCTGTCCAATATCATACAGTTCATGTGAACGGCCAGCCAGTAAGGCTCTTCGAGGTCAACAAATTGACCGTTGGAGACTGCCTGCTGGCTGCCGGGATTAAAATGAACAAACTTTACGGCAGACCGGGGCTCGCAATGATTGTCAGCCTGAATGGAAAAAATGTGACCATACCCGGTGAGCATGGACAGCAACCCCTATTATTGAAAAACGGATTATCTTGCTCTTTCGATGATCAGGTTGCTGGAGGAGATGAACTCACTGTCCAAAAGGGAGAAGATGGAGTCAGACCAGAGCTAACACTTGGTGACTTAATCGGTGAGCTTCCGTCCAAGACTGTCATCATCAATGGTAAAAGATATGAAGTTAGCGCAGGTTTGACCTGCAATAGCCTTCCTGCTTCGATGTCCCAGCCTGTTGCGGATAGGGACGAGATTGTTTTTGACATGGCTGACACTATCGAAGGCATTCTAAAGGAACTTAAACTGGCTGAACTGCTTAATGACACTCGCCCATTTTTTATAAAGGTTGATGGTGTTGAACACAAAATCACAGAGTTTATGGGAAAAATTTATGTAAACGGCTTGTCAGCAAAAATGCAAAATAAAGTTGACCATCTTGATGATATCCGTTTTGCAAAAGGAACGGAACCTACACTTAGAGGACTGGTAGAAATACTTGGGGTATCTGTTAATGACTCAATGCCGATCTTTTTCAACGGCCAGCAAATCCAGCTGGAACAGAAATTGATTGAATTCACGCGAGGGGGCATTACGCTTGGGTTGGACGAACGCGTACATAGCGGCGACCAGCTATCCACAAAGCAAAAGGATGGACAGCCGTTTATTTTCCAGGACTTATTCAGCTTTGCACAGATTGAAATTCCTAAGGACAGCCGCGGATTCACCCTGTTGAAAAACGGAGAAAAAGCAGCGTTTGACGATCGTCTTGCGCCTGGTGATGAGCTTAATATTATCTTTGAAAGTCCAATAGGCCTAAAGTAAAAAAACATCCACTGGATGTTTTTTTACTTTACATTTTCTTCTTTAGCTCCCGCCAATGATTTTGCGGTGATTTTAAAATGTGAAGCATGCCATGCAACATCTGAATTCACAAATAAAATTGCCTGAGGTGATTCATGTTTAACATGGAACTTTTCAGCAATATGGTTGGATAGATCACGTGAATCCTGGACTGTTAGATAATATAGATTATCGTTGCCGGCGTTTTCGAACTTCGCAAATTCGTCATATCCTGCCGAGCTGATTGGGCAGGTTGTGCTGTGCTTTAGCATGAAGAATGTTTCACCGGAATCGACAAGTGTGTCAAATTGTTCGATTGAATCAATCCTTTTCATCCTACTCTCTCCTTTTTAAGCCTCTTAATCCAAGCTTTTTTTATCAAAGGCTGTTATCGTAAAGATTGTTGTTAAAATCCAAAAACCGATTTTAACGTGATAAAAGCCATTTTGTATGTCGGTACTAAGTTGGCAAGCTCTTTTCTCATAATAAGCGTTAATTTTGGGAAGAAACTTAGGTAATTCAAACCTATTTTGTAGAATAGCAACAAAGTTTGAGAAAAGAGCCTTATAAAAAAATAAACGGTGAAGTTATCTTACCACTTCACCGTTTCATTGACAAACTTACTGATTCAGCTTGTTTTCAGTATCATCGAAAGCTTTTTGCGTTTCTTCAAGCTTCCTTTGGATTTCTTCTCCAGTAGCAGTATGTGTGTTTTCCATTGTGCTTGTCTCTGCCATGGAAGTTGGTACTTCTTGAAGTTCGCCCTCGTCAACATCCGTGTCCTGTGAAGTATTTCCGCTCTTGTTCTTCATGTCCTTCACTTTATTGGCAATCGTAGAAGACTGCTGTGAAACAGTGTCTTTCAAGCCGCTTGCTTTCTCCTTCGCGACAGATGCAAGATCTGCACTCTTGGTCTTAAGAGAAGAAGTTTGCTCATTAAGTGACCCTCTTAACTCTTTTCCTGACTTAGGAGCAAGCAATAGTGCCGCAAGTGCTCCGGCAAGCCCGCCAACAATTGCTCCGGTCACAAAATCCCTGGAATTGTTGCTGTCTGTCTCCCTCATCGATCCGTTTACATCATATTGGCTTTGTTCTCTGTTCATCATTCTATCTCCACCTTTCATTAATACCGAACGCGTTCACGCTGCCTCGTTACCATCTCTTCGCCTTCTAGCTGATGGTCAATCTTGGCTATTTTTTTTGATTGCCACTTATCTCTCAACTCTAGGAATACGTTGCTCCATTGAACAACCTGAGAAATCTTGTCCTTATTTTTGTCAATCTGAAGGTCCACCATTGTTTGGACATTATGAATAGATTGATTGAATCTCTGAACAGAATTTCCTACATCCTTCACAGCATTAACGACACCGTTCAAGCTCTCAGATTTTCTGGAAATATCGTCGGCCAAATTGTTTGTTTTGTGCAGAAGCTCCGTAGTTTCACGAGTCACTCCATCCAACTGCTTCTCCAGGCCATCAAGTGTGCCTGATACACTGTCTAAAGTTGTTTGTAAGGATTTTAGAGTTTTCGATAACGAAACTACCAAAACCAAGAATGCGATTGCTATTACAGCAACACTTAAATACAAAATAATTTCCACTGTTGAACACCTCCGTTAGCATATGTACATTTTACCCCGCAGCCAGCGACGTAAACCACCTTGTCTAATATGTATTTCAATATAAGCATACCCTTTTCCTTCCTGAATAAGAATATCTTTCTATAAATAAAAATTCCAGCAGGAAGTTTCCCCAATCGTCTTCGGCCATTGTAATTGCTTTTAATTTTGACGGATTTAGCCTTACCAAGTTCCTGCAATGAAAAGAGCACAAACTTCGGCGTTTCGGTTACAATATGTTTATGTGCTTTATTTTAAATACATAGGAGTGATCTAATTGAAAGACCCACGGATTCAAACACTGGCAAAAAACCTGATCAATTACTCGGTCAAGCTTCAAAAAGGCGAAAAAGTGCTTATTGAAAACTTCGGTCTCCAGCGTGAGCTTGTTACGGCTCTAGTGAAAGAGGCATATGAAGCTGGCGGATATCCATTTGTATCATTGAAGGACCACCAGGTGGACCGTTCATTGCTTATGGGTGCCCAGCAGGAGCAATTTGACATGATTGCTGAATTTGAAGCAAATGTGATGAGCAAGATGGATGCTTACATTGGCCTTCGTTCTGGAGATAACATCAATGAACACGCTGATGTTCCGGCAGACAAAATGAAGATTCATGGCAATACGGTCGGCAAGAAGGTCCATAGAGATATCCGTGTACCAAAAACAAAGTGGGTTGTTCTTCGCTATCCAAATTCAGCAATGGCCCAGCTGGCAAAAATGAGCACCGAAGCATTCGAAGACTTCTACTTCGACGTCTGCAACCTAGATTATGGAAAAATGGACAAGGCAATGGACAGCCTGGCAGATTTGATGAACCGTACAGATAAAGTAAGGATTACCGGGCCAGGAACTGACCTGACTTTCTCCATTAAAGATATCCCGGCTGTAAAATGTGCTGGTGAGCTGAATATTCCTGATGGCGAAGTTTACACAGCACCTGTTCGTGATTCAGTCAATGGCGTAATCACCTACAATACACCATCTCCTTACCAGGGATTCACTTTTGAAAATGTGAAGCTGACTTTCAAGGATGGAAAAATTGTTGAGGCGACCGCAAATGATTCAGAGCGAATTAACAAGATTTTTGATACAGATGAAGGGGCTCGTTTTATCGGAGAATTCGCAATTGGCGTGAATCCATATATCCTGCATCCAATGCAGGACATTCTATTTGATGAAAAAATCGATGGAAGCTTTCACTTCACACCTGGACAATGCTATGATGATGCATTCAATGGAAACCATTCAAATATCCACTGGGATATGGTCAACATCCAGCGCCCTGAATACGGCGGCGGCGAGATTTATTTCGATGACGTCCTGATTCGAAAAGATGGACGTTTTGTCATTCCTGAACTTGAAGGCTTGAACCCTGAGAACCTTAAATAAGTGAGAGTTGAAGAACATACAAAAGGATGCGGACCAATTGGCCGCATCCTTTTCATTTACACTTGTAACTGATTTTCATAAGCTTGCTGGAACTTCTGGATATCGCCTGCACCCATGAATAGGATGACGCCATTTCCATGCTCCTTCAGACGTGAGGTATCTTCCTCAGTGATGATTTCTGCGTCGTCGATTTTATCTTTTAAATCGGTAATCGATAATTTCCCATGAATCTCACGGGCTGAACCAAAGATTTCGCACAAATAAACCTTGTCTGCCTTATTTAAGCTTTCTGCAAACTCATTCAGGAAAGCTTGAGTCCTGGTAAAGGTATGCGGCTGGAAAACCGCGACGATTTCACGATCAGGATACTTCTGTTTCGCAGCTTCGATTGTTACTTTGATTTCTGTAGGATGGTGAGCGTAGTCATCAATGATCACCTGATCTGCAACCTTCTTTTCAGAAAATCTCCTCTTCACGCCCTCGAACGTTTCAAGCTGAGCCTGAATCACTTTTGATTCGATATTTTCGTAATGGCACAAAGCAATGACAGCAAGCGAGTTCAGTACATTATGGTCTCCATAAGCTGGAATCGAGAATGTGTCATAGAAATTATTCCGGACAAAAACATCGAACGTAGTGCCTTCAGTTGACTTGACGATATTGCGCGCCTGGAAGTCATTTTCTTCGCCAAAACCATAAAAGACAACTGGTACCTTGGCCTGGATTTTTTGCAGCTGCTCATCGTCACCACATGCAAAGATCCCCTTTTTGACTTGCCATGACATCTCCTGGAAAGCGGAGAAAACGTCTTCTATATTGGCAAAGTAATCCGGGTGGTCAAAGTCGATATTCGTCATGATTGCGTAATCAGGGAAGTACGAAAGGAAATGGCGGCGATACTCACATGCTTCGAATACAAAGTATTGAGCATCTTTGTCACCTTTTCCAGTTCCATCGCCAATCAGGAATGATGTAGGCTTGGCGCCCCTCATCACATGCGCAAGCAATCCTGTAGTCGATGTTTTTCCATGAGCCCCAGTAACCGCAACACTTGTAAAGTTTTGCATGAAATCGCCAAGGAATCGATGATATCTGATGATTGGAAGGCCCAGCTTCATTGCCTCCTGAATCTCCTCATGGGTATCCGGATAAGCATTGCCTGCAATAACCGTCATCCCAGGCTGTATATTTTCCTTATTAAACGGAAGGATCTTTATTCCAGATTTCTCAAGGGCCACCTGGGTAAAAAAGTGCTTATCATAATCGGAGCCCTGCACCTGATAATCCATATCATGGAGAACTTGAGCTAACGCACTCATTCCAGACCCCTTTATACCTACAAAATGGTAAATAGTCATATAAAGAACCTCCAACAACGTCTGTATGTAACACAGTATATGACAGATATCCTGAATTGCTCATTTCGCCTATTCGCGTTATAAAACAGAGCAAATTACATGGCGGATAGTATCTGTCTCACATGTATTGAATCATTATAACATCATTACGGTAATTAACACAGTTTCGTTAATGCTGTTTCCATAAGGTGCAGCTATTTTCAAAATGCTGTTCATAAACCTGCAACTAATTGATAGGCAAAGCAAATGGTTAAGACCGTAATGATGGATAAAAGTACATATTCCCTTTATTAGTTGCTTTCAAACTTGTTAAAATTCTACTTTTTCAAGACGGGGATTCGGCCTGTACTTTCTGCCTGACTTCGCCTGATGTTTCCCGTTCAACATGACATTGTCACCAGTAAAACCAATTTTCAATTTTAAAAGGCTGCCGCCTACACCATACATATCGACTGGTACATTTTGCTTTTCAAACTCCATGATCCTTTTTTCACTGAAACCGCCGCTCACGACAATTTTCACATGGTCAAAGCCTTCGTCATCAAGCGCTTTTCTAAGTGCGAAAATTAATTCCGCATTCACGCCGCGAGGATCAAATGTTCCAAGCAAGTGCTGGTTGCGGAGGAAATACTGGTCGATTAGTGTACGGGAAGTATCAACCCTAACGCCCTTCAGCTTTTCCCCAAATTCCCTTGCGACTTTCAATGAGTCAGTAATCGCATCATTATTATAATCAACAAGAGCGATCAAATCATCATTTGGGAAGGTTTCGTGATACGCCCGGGTTGCTGCGACGATATCACCGTTGAACATTTGGATCAATGCATGCGGCATCGTCCCCATCCCATGCTTGCCCCACCATTCATTCATCGCATGTGTCGCCTGGGCAGTAGCGCCTCCTATATAGGCTGCATAACCGTCACCAGCCTGTGTTGTATAATGGTCGTCACGGTCACCCATGAAAATGACCGGCTTTTGCTGTCCTGAATAGCTTGCTGCCTTTACGACATTATAAACATTCGTCGAGACAGAAGTTCTTCTTGCCAGGATGCCGTCAATGATTCCCTCAAGATAACCAAAACTCTGATATGGTCCCGTAATGGTCAGGACTGTTTCAAACGGGGAGATTTTATCTCCATCCTTAAGTGAATGAATCTCTAGCTCCTCAGGACGGTCCGCAAACGTTTTTACCAGGGCGATTACTTCATCAGTCCCACATAGAACTGCTTCGTCCTTCTGGAAAAACTGCATCGTGGTAATATTGTCTTCATGATATTTCTTTACAAGCTCTCGAGTTTTAAGAAAATACACGGCTGAAAACCAGCCATCCCGAATCCTTTCATCAAATTTAAATGTATTATTGGTCAGACGGCTGATTTTACCTTGCATTTTCAATTCGATTTCTTTCATCCAAAAAGCTCCTTCAATAACAACCCAACATCTATAGTCATTTATCCTTATTATAAGTACATGTAAATAAAGAATACCATTTATTAATTGAATGTACTAGTTTCCTGGAGGGCCTCAAGGTCCGCAGCAGTAATCAGGACATCCCTTGGCTTGCTGCCCTTGCCCTCAGAAATGAATCCTTGCTGCTCCATCATTTCAATCAGTCTGGCCGCCCGGTTATAGCCAATTTTAAAACGGCGCTGGACGCTTGAGGTGGAAGCGCCACCCTGGTCGATGACAAATTCACATGCTTCGTAGAAAAGCTCATCTTCTTCTTCCGTCACCTGAGCCTTCTTGAGTAGTTCTTCTTGTTCAAACAAGTATTGTGGAGCCCGCTGCTCCCTGACAAATGCAACAATGTCATCAATCTCATTGTCGGTAACGAAGTTTCCCTGGAGTCGGAATGGTTTTGATGATCCATTTTCCAGGAACAGCATATCCCCGCGACCAAGAAGCTTTTCTGCCCCACTGATATCAATGATCGTCCTGGAATCCACCTGTGAGGAAACAGAGAAGGCAATCCTTGTAGGAACATTCGCTTTAATCAGGCCTGTAATGACATCAACGGATGGACGCTGTGTCGCGATGATCAAATGGATTCCGCAAGCCCGTGCCTTTTGGGCAATCCGGCAAATAGCCTCTTCCACATCGCCTGGAGCCATCATCATCAGATCTGCCAGCTCATCGATCACAATTACGATATATGGGAGCTTATCAGAAAACCTGCGATGCTTCTCGGCAAGTTCATTAAACCTGCCTATATCACGGACACCTGTATGTGCGAACAATTCATAACGTCGCTCCATTTCCTCAACTGCCCATTTCAGCGAGGCAGTCGCTGCTTTTACATCAGTGATGACCGGGCTGACAAGGTGTGGAATTCGGTTATAAGGTGCCAATTCAACCATTTTCGGATCAATCAAAAGCAGCTTCACCTCATCTGGGTGTGCTTTATAAAGCAGGCTGACAAGCATCGTATTGATGCAGACACTCTTTCCAGATCCAGTGGCACCGGCAATCAATCCGTGCGGCATCTTTTTCAGATCAGTGACGATTGGATTTCCGGCAATATCAAGTCCCAGGGCCACTGATAATGGAGATTCAAGATCCATAAAACCTGCAGACTGTAAAATTTCACTTAATAATACCGGCCTGCTCGAATGGTTCGGCACTTCAATCCCGATTGTGTGCTTTCCTGGTATTGGTGCTTCAATTCGGATATCTTTAGCAGCTAAGCTCAACTTTATATCATCTGATAGATTCGTAATCTTATTAACTTTAACGCCCGGTTCCGGCTGTACCTCAAAACGGGTAACCGATGGTCCCTGTGTCACATTGACCACCCTGGCGCCTACATTAAAATTCCTCAACGTCTCATTGAGCATATGCTCCTGCTCTGAAAGCCATTCAGGATCGGGTGCCTTGAAAACAGGCGGGCTCAAAAGATTCAGTGGCGGGAAGTCGTATACTGCTGCTGGCTGGACTTCTGGCTGTACTACCGCTTCTCGATCATTCGTTTGGATTTCTTCCCGTTCGAACTGACGGTTCATTGGTGCAGAAGATGAATTCACCGCAGCCGGTTGGGCTTGTGTTTGCTCTTCACTATTTGAAGGTCCTGTGACCGGACTAATTTCAACCGATAGAGTATCCTGCTGCGTTACAGCACCCGACGCACTTTCTGCTCCTATTAAATTTTCCTGCTGGACAGTTGATGGATATTCCTGCTGGGCAGCTGATGGTTTTTCCTGCTGAACATGCTGAACTTCTGATGAAGTGCCGCCTGCCGACAACTCGTCTTCTAGCATTTGATTTTTCTCGCCACTATCATCTGAAGAAGGTGCATCAACCTCAGGATGAGGTGGGCGTTCACTTGTCTTTCTTCCTTCAGTCATAAAAGAAGGATATTTTGATGTGTTCCGCTCCTCCCATTTCCTCTTGTCCTGCTTAAGCATGAGAACATTGAATGGAAGCTGTCTTTTTGGTTCTGCCGGCTTTTCCTCTATAGTTGGGTCAGGGTCAGGAGTGTGTTCCGGCTCTGCTTCCTCAAAAGATTTCTCCGTTTTCGTGTTTTGTACCTCAGCATTATCGACAGGCTGAACAGTTAGTTCTTCCTGGTGTTGTTCATAGCCGTTTGCTTCATACTCTTCCTGGCTTTTTTGAGAATCTGGCAAGTTATGATGAGAGGCTAAGGCTTTTGTCTCTTCAGATCTGTTTTGAGAAACAACCGCTTCAGTCTCTACAGCATCCTGCTCAAGCTCTGCATCAGTTATCGATTCATTTTGAGAAACAAATTCTAGTTCAGTGTCGCTATTGAGAATTATATCTAGCGCCTCTGTTTCCAACTCTGATTGTTCTACCTGTTCATCGACTTCAGCTACCTTAAAAACCTGTGTGTCCGCAAGATCATCTTCTATGTATATATCTTGCATTACTATCTCTTCATGAACTTTTGTTGAATCAGCAACTTCCTTTAAATCCATAGCTTGCGACAAGATATTAATGTCATTATGCTTTATTTGTTCAACTGCACTGCTCTGAACCTTTTCAAAACCAGCCAGTTCATATTCAACATCCTCCAGGTCCGTTTGGGTCTTACTTTTCCTGGGAGGTCTGTTAAAAGCATAAATTGGGGATGGAATTTCGGTTGGTTTAAAAGGCTGCCGAAATTTTGGTCCGCTGTCTTTCCGAGTTTCATAATGGAACTTCGGTGCAGGTTCTACAGCTTTTTTAGGCTTGTATGGTTCAATTGGTTCTCTCGCAGTATCACGTCTGACAGTGCTACGGGCATCCGCGGCTGGATCACGGCGTTGGTTGTGGAAGGAATCACTTTCAGATTGCCGTTCATTCTTAATCCTCAGTGTACCTTGCTCTTTAATGAACGGCTTAATCTCAACATCCTGGATGACCCTCTCAGGATGCCCTTTTCTCGGCTTGGATTTTTCAGGAGCTGCCTCCTCATCCGGAATCAATGGAAAACGGAACTGACCTTTTGGATATTGGTATAATACCTTTGCTTCTATATCCCTTTTTTCATTCTGCTCTTTTTTTAATGGCTTTGAAACAGGTTGATCTTGTTCAATATCATTAATTTCATCATCATTTTGGAACACTGTAAAAATCTTTTTAATCCAACTCAATATAAATCACTCTTTCTTTCGCATTTCATTATTATTTTAACAGTAAATCAATATTTTTCGAGATAAAATGAAAGAATGAGCATTTTTTACGAGAAGAAATCTTCAATAA
>NZ_JBIQOE010000036.1:0-29165 GCF_047739415.1 Mesobacillus sp.
CCTAAGTCAGTGGATGACAACCCTCGATCATATTTTGGATTACAATAAAGGAAGGTTTAAATTTATAACGAAGGTTCCAGTTGTTAACGGAAAGATGAGTACAGCCTCTTTTGAATCAGCTGTATGTTTCCGTTTCGAAAACAAGGGAGGGAAAAGATGAACATAAAAAAGCCTTTTTTGTGGGGAATCCTAACATTCACCTTTATCTTTTACCTTCCTTTTAATGCAGAAGCTAGCCCATTTCTAGAAAGGGGATCAGGCGGATCCTTTAATGACCAGATATCGACCTGGACGGACGGAATTAACGGTCTTGCTCCTACAATTTCATTTATGTTCTCGGCTTTGTTTACGATAATGTTTCTAACCGGTGTGGTTAGAATGGGCTATTCTATCGTGACAAAAACGGGGCAGGTAATGAAATTTTCGACTGGAATCCTAATTTGGGTTCCAATTACTTTTTTCTTTATCCGGATACTCATTATATTAATGTTTACAACAAATGAAAAAAATGTTACACTTTTGGCAAGTGATATCATTAATTTAATAAAAGCTACAGGTTATTATTCCTCGGTCGGGATGGTATTAATAGGTTTGGTTTTATTCATGTTCTACCGATTAATCGAGCATCCAGAGTATGGCAGATGGAGTAAAAGACTTTGGGTAAGCGCAGCTCTGTTGACTGTTCTGACAACAATTATGCCATTTGTTCTCGGTGCTGCATAATAAAGAAAAAGGTGATTTTATGTTAAGGTTAGTAGTGGATAATATCAAACAAACTTCCAAAGATAATGGCATTACATGCAGAAATTCTTGCGAATTATTCGATAGTATTACAGAAAGTTGCTCAATTAAAGAAAGAGTCAACGTTGACAGTGCTTTCGAAGCGAGTCGCTGCGGTCATTTTTTTCAAAAATCGCCTGAAAATGTTCAACCTAAGAGAATGCCATCTTTTAAATTTTCGTTGATTGAAGAAGACCAAGACTATCTTCTTGATGATGAGGAAATTTTCCATGAACTTATCGGGAACAAGTTTGATAAAAAAGAATCAACATATCCGCTGCAACCTGATTTTCCCTCCAAAAGAGTGGATGCATCATGGTATGTTTCACCATGTCAAACCTATGGATGCTGGATTATAAACAATTACAAAAAGCCCTTGCCATTACCTACAGAAATTGACCAGGCAGAAAAGGGATGGGGTAAAAAGGTGTATCGTTCTCCTATACCACTGCATGATCACAAAACTTCATTATCTCTGGCATCGAAAATTGCATGGGTAATTGATGAGGAAGGGTATGGCCAGTATTCGCTTTTAGTAAACGGTAAAATCTCAACGATTTCTTCGCCAAAGCCATCTAATTGGAAAAGGAAGTATTGAACCTGTGGTCTTTGCGCTGTTATAATATATGTAATAAATAGTAAAGGGACGAACCCTTGTTGCAATACACTACCAGTATGTGTATTGTCAGCAAGGGTTTTTGTTTTTTCTGAAGGGAATGAGCACATGTTCAATGGATAAAATTGTGATTATTGATGAACAAACATCTTTTCGTGAAGGTTTAAGAAAGATAATTGAATTAAAATTCGGGTATCCTGTTGAAATAATAGAAAAGGAACCTAGTAAACTTACTCAAAGAGATGAAAATGAACCACCCAGGTTGATTATCACTCAATTTGTTGATCAAAACATTGAATTGTATATTAATGAAATGAAGGCTCACGGAACCAAAGTAGTGCTGTTAAGTTTAGAAACTTCAAATATTCAAAAGTACATTGATTTAGATGTATTTGATGGTTTTTTGTTGAAAAATATGCCTACAAGTCAATTGTTAGGTGTCCTGCAAGGCATCATTGAAAATGACGAAGTTTATGTTCATCCTTCCATCGGCTATAGGTTGCTGAAAAGAATTCAGAAAAATACACAAAATGTAAAAACCACTTGTATTTAGTGTAGTATATGGTATATTTATTGTATAAAAAATACCAAATACAGGGGGTTTTTCGTTATGAAAAAAACAGTTGCGGTTATTGGAGGCTCTCAAGAAGCTACTTATAAAAAAATTGGACAGAAGCATGGATTAAATATTCTTTTCCACACCGGTAAATCAAGGAACGGTGGGAACAAAAAGGAATTCCGAAACCTTATTATAAAAGCGGATTGTGTAGTTGTATTACTAGGAGCTTGTGGCCATGTAAGTATGGACTTGGTAAAGGAATTATGTAAGAAAAACAATAAAAAGTTGGTATTCCATAATGGTTTTGGCGCTTCTGGAGCAATTCAGTTGTGTGTGGATCACCTAGAGCAAGTAACTGCAGCATAAAAGGAGTATGTAATGTTTATTACGAGTATATCTAAAAAAAAGCAAGAGAAACAAGGGAATGCAAAACAATCGGATGAAATAGTCATCGAGGTAAGTAAAGCGGAACTTCACTTAATTAAAACAATAAGAGAAATTAAAACTATGGATGAGTTTATTCAAATAAGCGCTGGAATGATGCCAGGTCAATTAAAAACCTGTCTTTTATACATCGCTACCGAAAAAGAATGAACGGGGTTGAGTGGATTTGAATCAGATAGAATATCAAAAAAAGGTAATCAAAGAAGAGTATGTTCAAGAACAACCTGTTTCTGAAACAAAAAATGAAAAAAAAGATATAATACAATTCCGATTAACGAGAAAAAATCGTTATCGTGAACCGCTCAAGTAAAAGGTGGTGGGCTAATTTGAAGATTAGTGGCAAAGTGCTGATATGTGCAGAGAAACCAGATCAGGCAAAGAAAATTGCAGACCCCTTCCCAAATAAACATAATGGTGATCATATAGTGATAGAACCATGTGATATGTTTCCGAAAGGGGCGATCGTTATTTCTGCGTGCGGACACGTCTTAGAGCTCTATGCCCCATCTGATTACTCCTCAACTATGAAAGAGTGGACGCTCAAACAACTTCCTATCATTCCAAAAGAATACAAGCTAAAAGTCAGTGATTCTAAGAAGTTCTATTTTAACAGTTTTAAAAAGTTCCTTAAAGATACGAGTATATCTATGGTCATTCACGCTGGGGATCCTGAGCAAGAAGGGCAACTTCTTATCGATGAAATTCTTTATTTTTTGAATAACAAGAAACCCGTAATGCGTCTTTGGACTACATCTTTAACAAAGGAAAGTATTGTTAAGGCTTTTAAAAATCTCAGAAACAACAAGGAATTCATTGGTTACTACAACGCTGCGGTTGCGAGGCAGAGGGCTGATTGGGTAGTTGGAATTTCGTCCTCCAGGTGCCTGACAATTTTATTAAATCAAAAAGGAATACCAAAAACATTTAGTGCTGGACGAGTTCAAACCGCGTTGACAAGTCTAATTTATCAAAGGGAACGGGAAATAGAAACTTTCAAAAGCCAGCCTTACTGGGATTGTTTTATTGATGTCAGGTTTGGCGGTGAAAAATTGATTGGTAAATGGTTTAATAATGTCGCTGATCATATATTTGAACACGAATCAGCACAGGCGTTAGTTGATTTTTGTAAGCTGAAAGAGGCACAGGTTTACTCAGTTACAAAAGAAGAGATAAAAGTACGTCCTCCGCAGTTTTACAACTTATCCTCATTACAAATGGAGGCTAACCGGCTGTACGGAATGTCCCCGGTCAGCGTTTTAAATTTTTGCCAGTCCTTATATGATAAATCGCTGATTTCATATCCAAGAAGTGATAGTCGTCATCTAACGCAGGAGGAAGCAAAATGGTTGCCTACAGTTCTGGAAAATTTATCGAAAGTTGAAGATTATTCCGCCTTAATCAAGGGGGCTACCAAGGATATATCTAATGACAAAAGATATATAGATGAATCCAAAGTATCGGACCATTATGGGATTGTTTTGACAGAGGAATTTGTAGATCCGGGAAGCCTGCCTAAGGGTGAACAATTGATTTACGATCTTATCGCTAAATCTATTATTGCAGCTCATTATCAAGATCACATTTACGACACTACCGAGGTAATCCTGGCAGTTCAACATCGATTTACATTTAAAAGTAAGGGGAGGAAGATAAAAGAAAAGGGGTGGAAGGTTGTTTATCAAGAGATACCTGCAAATCCACCTGAAAAAGAAGAGGATTCCGTTGAGATTCCAGAATTAATTGAAGGACAAACCGGGAGCATATATTCTGTCGAATTGAAGGAGGGAGAAACAAGTGCCCCCTCGAGATTCACCCAGGGAGATTTAATTAAAATTATGACCAATGCCGGCCGATATGTAAGTGAACGAGAAGATTTTAAGAATACCGAGTTATCATTGGGGACAGAAGCGACAAGAGCGAATATTGTTGCTACCGTGACATCCAGATATGTAAAAGTACATAAAAATCTTGTTTATATGCAGCCGGAAGGCAGGGTGCTTATCGAGGCGTTAGGCCAGAACAATTATTTAACGTCAGTTTTAACAACAGGACGCATGGAAAGATATTTGGAGCAAATCCGAATGGGGAAAGGCTCTGTTTCAGATTTTATTCAAAGAACTGAACAAGTAACCCGCATGGTAATTGATAAATTAATTTCCGAGGCACCGACTTGGCGCTTTGGTGATTATGTTAAGGAAATCCAAGAAGCCGAAGAAATAGGAAGATGCAAAATTTGTGGAGCTACAGTTTTGGATAAAGGGAATTTTTTTGGCTGCAGTAGTTACAAAGAAACCCAATGTAACTTTAAAATACCTAAACAAATTTTAGGGAAATCAATTACGAAAGAAAACGCCAGAAAGCTATTGGACACCGGTACAACCGCATTAATCAAAGGGTTCCAAAAGAAGGATAAGAGCGCCACTTTCGATGCTTTTTTGTCCTGGGATAGCAACAATAAAACGATAATTTTTCGTAATGCAAAGTAAAAGAACAAGGAGGGGACATTTTGGAAAACGCAGATATAGAAATTCCTAATTTTATAGTGTTAAGAAAAGATCCAGCTTCACCGGCTATATATAAGGTGACTATTTGCCAAAGGACTCTAACCACAATACACGAAGAAGAGTTAAAAGGAATGCCAAGTGATTGGTCTGCCCAAGACTTCTACGAACTTCTTGATGAAGGGAATCGCTTTTTAATATTACCTGGTAGCTAACGGTAAGGAGGAGTGAGAAAATGAATTCGGCTTTATTGCATAGCGGCAAAGTTATATCAGCAGCAGAGTATAATGTAGATGTCCATGGTCACCGAATTTTTTGTATTGATAAGTCCTGTAGGGCCCCGGTTATCTATGTAGCTGGAACCGAAACATCTGTACCCTATTTTAAAACGACAGGAAAAAATGATGATTCAAAACATACTATCAGCTGTGGCTTTTATAAGCCGCTTACTTTTGAAGAAAGCATTCAAAAGGTCGGCGAGTATCAAGCTGAGCTTTCTGATCAAGGAATAAAAGAAACTGTGATTAGAATTAATTTAAATAAAATTGACCCTGATTATGAGGCTAAACAGGTAGAGAGAAACGAACAAGAGCCTAAGGAAAAGAATCCGAATGAAGTAAAGATTAAACAGGATAAAGCTGCTCCTAATAGCATTAGTTCGTTAAAGTCTGTAGTTAAATTACTTACCTCTTATGAGCCAGATACACTTGCATCTATATTAGTGAATGTAAAGGGAAAAAAAATCCCCTTATCTCACATCATTATTAGCTATGAGAAGGCGCACGAATTACTATGGAGCGGGCAGGCAGTTGAAGGTCTAAGTTATTTTGTATATGGAACAATTGAGCAAGTCTACCGGCGGGAAAAGGTATATTATATAAACTTTAAACCAATTAATAATGTTCTTTTTAGTCTGGTTATTTTTGACAGATATTTTAAGCACTTCACTTATTCTGATGAACAACTCATAGGAAAAAAGGTATTGGCCTGGGGTCCTTTAAGACAGAATTCGTTTAAAGATCAAAAGAATACCAGTGAGATTATTATAAAGTCAAATAAATATATTGAGTTCATAAAGTAAAACAAATAAGAAAGCAGGTAATATAATGATGAAATTTTTGACACCTGAAGAAGCAGTTGCGAAGAAACAAATGAAGAAAAAGTTGATTTTAGCAGGCAGTATTTTATCGGTAGGTACAATGAGTGGTTTTTTGACATATTTAATAAACTCAGCATTATGAGTAATGAAGGAGAGCCTGAAAAATTGTACCGATTACTAATGTTTATGATTGAGGATACACGACAGAAGCTTTCTGAAAGTGTTGCAAAAACAGGTTTGAATAGCCAGGTAACTATAAAAATAAGCCAAGAATTAGATGATTTAATAATCGAGGTACAGAGATTAAAGACAGAAAGTAATAATACTCTTGTAACTAGATAGGGGTTTGTTATGAAGTTCGAGTCGATAGAGAGAAGTCCAAAAGTGACAACGTACTATTTAGTACTAGGCACAATAGCATGGTTCATGGCAACAAAGAATATATTATTCAGCGGTGATTTAACGGGGATCCTTTTCGTGATGATACCCTTATTGCCAATTTGGGGACTTCCAATTCTTTTTCAGTCAACAAAAATAGAAGTGTATGAGGATTTTTTCATTTTTAAGCAAGGTTTTAAAAAGAAAAAATATAGTTTAAATGGAATCAAGAAAGTTTACAGAAAAACAATCAGAGAACAATTCACAGGAGAGGGATTTCAAAATTTCCAATACATTTCCCTTCAGTTTCAGGGCGGTTTCACTGTTAGTTTTCCATTTTCCTTTCTTTCGTTATCTAAAGGAACACCAGGCTTTTTAAATCATATAGAAAAGCTAAATCCAGAAGTTGAATTTGATGATGATACGATTTTAATAAAGAAGGGTCAAGAGCACCCTATGAATAAATGGTTCAGCAGAATCATTTTAGGATTAGGGAGTGGGCTTTACTTAATCATTATTGTGGCCAACATTTCATAGTAATTGGACTAAGATTAGAATGAAGTAGTAAACTTTAAGAGCCATTTAAAAAGCAGCGGTTTCCGCTGCTTTTGTTTATATTCTTTTTAAAACCTCTGATTCTTTCCACGAATGAGCTGCATGCCGCTTCCTCGCCATTTTCCTCTGAAGATAGATCATTGTCGTTTTTATGTCCGAATGGCCAAGAGCTTCCATGATTGTCAGTAAGTCAGCTCCTTCATCTGCAGAGATTAAGGCGTAGGCATGGCGGAAAGTATGACAAGTAATGGGTGTTTTCCGCAATTTAATAAAATCCAAGTTGGCCTGGTTGATTTTCTTCGTTAAGTAATTGGACAGATATTTATAATTATAGGCTTTCCCTTTCGCTGTCGTAAAAAGAGGGGAATAATCTGAACCGTCCAATTTCAAGCCTTGCCGTCTTCTTATTCGGAAGTTTCTTATTGCTTCTAAGACTGGAGGATGAATTAATACTTCTCTTATTTTATTCCTCTTACCAATTACAGTGAGCCAATACTCACCCTCGATGTATGTAAGGTCGCAAACTCTTACTTTACACAATTCTTGAATCCTAATCCCAGTAGTGGTTAATACTGAAATTAGTCCGAAAATAATAGGGTGGTCTCTAAAGTAATCCAACAGTAGAATAACCTCCACAGAGCTCAACTCTTTATTCGGACGATCTATTGAACGGACATTGCTGCTCAACATCTTTTTATGAAGTGGCGTACTGATGTAGTTATTCTCATATAAAAATGAAAAGAATCCTTTCAGTACTACCATTTTTCGATTAAGCGTGGCAACAGAGTAAGGCTTTCCGCCTTTCCCTAAAGGAGCTTCTTTAATCCATTCCTGGTATTTTCGAAGATTCCTGTGAGTCAAAGTTTTAATGATTTGGTAATTAGAAATATTATTCTCTAAAGCGATTTCCAATTCACTGGCTTGCTCAAGTAATTGCTTATAGAAAATCAGAAGGTCCCGCAGATATTCTTTCTTTGTGTTTTCTCCTCGATCTTTATTTTCATTTAAATCTTTCCGTTGATGAACGAACAAATATATCATTTCAATATCATTGAAAGAGGTATAGTCCGGTTCTCCACTTACATCTATCAAATCTGCCATTTTTTTATAAAAGGAAGAATCCGACATGAGTAATGTCAATGAAGATATATTTGATTGGTCTTTTACTTTATTTAAAATCTTGAATTCTGAATTATATAAGAAGACTTCATTATCAGTATTCATTATTTACCTCCTGTTTATATTTAGATGTTTCTAGGTATATTAATTCCTTTCACTCTTATATATTTTTAATTTAAAACATAAATTTACCTGCCATTATTATTAGTTTAGAAGAAAAATAGGTTATTTGTCTACTTATTAAGATAGATAATATAAATAAATGTCAAATAACATATACATATATTTATTTTTAAATATGTATATATGTATATAAACTTAAAACTAGACAGTATATGATTATGTTGATAATATTAGGTTGTGGGGTATAGGATAATATTTTTCATTGAAAGAAGGTGGGAGTTTTTTTAGTTTGAGGAAACTTAAAATCCCGGGGAAGTAAAAAATTTTAAGAAGAGTTGTACGTATCGGAACACCATTCTAAATATGTTAAATGTACTAGTAAATTGCTAGGAAGCATCGAGCAAGATATGAATGTTATTTTCTTATATTAAAAAAAGTTGTTTTACTATACTTCATTGTATAAGGCTGCTAGGACCCTTAAAAGTAAAACACAGAAAGGACTAGCTTATATGAGAGATAAATACGATAAAACAGATAAAAAGGTTAGATTTGGCAGATACAACATAAAAGTCACTACCTACTATTTATGGAAGCATAAAGCAGGCTTAAGGATTGAAGTTAGACGATTCACATGGACCCAGACAGTTGAAATAGAATTACTAACAGGCGACGATATTGTTACTTTAAAAAGAGTACATAGGCGGAAAGCTTTAAAGAATGGAACAAAGAAAGAAGTAGATAAAGTTGTTGAAGAGTTCATCCAGTATGCAAAGGATAACGGTTTTAAAGTTTATGAAATTGGTGATGACTCATGATGAGAGGTAGATATATTGGAAGGGACCCCCTAGTATCTCTTAAGGTGGAAGAGGATTATTACCTCTTCCCGAATGGTCCAGATTATTACTATGTTTCGAGATTCCCTAATGAACGAGCACATACTGGTTGCTACGAAAGACATTTGTTTAAGACTTTTATTGAAACTGAGGGTGTGGAAAAAGAACCAGAACAAAAAGCAATCAAGCTTGATAAGGAAAAAATGTATTCTGCCCGTTTAATATGGAGGCGAGAAGGTTATAGCTCCACTGAATTAAAAACGTACTATATAAAGCCTTTGAATACACACTGCTATTTTTATGAAGACGCTAAATTAACGAAATTTATAGGATGCTTTCCTATGCACTGGTTCGATGAATTTTCGGAAGTCGATGAAAAGGGAATTCATATAATAGAAGAAACTAGTTCTAAACGAGCAGATAAAGTCGAAGGAATAATGGAAAATGCTGAAGAGTGTCAGCAACTTTCATTATTTTAATCTAAATGGAAGGGGAAGCTGGTTGAAGTGATAAATGCTTATAAGGAAAAAGAAAAGGTTCTTATTTGCGAATTTTGCGGGTGTGAAGAAAGCCCAGAATCAATTGAAGTGGATCATTTGGAAAAAGGGTATTGGTGCGAAGTCTGCGACGGTTATAATTACCTTCATGAAAAACAACAAAAGCACCGCTTTACCATTATTCTTGAAGATAAGGCATCCAGAAATGTCATTATGCCTAACCCAGATATTTCATTACACAAACGGCTTTCCCCTTTACGCTATCCAGGAGGGAAATCAAAACTAATCAATTACATATATTCCAAACTCCAAAAAGAGGCTACAAAAACACTTGTAGGAGCCTACGCCGGTGGAGCGAGCGCAGAATTAGCGCTTTTGGATGCCGGAATTATTGATGACCTGGTTTTAAATGATGTTGATTATGGTATCTATTCCCTCTTTTCAATAATAAAAAATAGCCCGCAGAGATTAATCGAACAGATTAAATCCACATTACCAAACCACGAAGAATTTTTCTTAAGCCGTAAAACGATTGATGATAATTTTGCTGATTGCAGTATGTTCGATGCTGCATGGGCTACGTTAATCGTTAATCGCCTATCTTATTCCGGGATATCAATGGCAAACCCCTTAGGTGGCCGGCAAGGGGATCAAAAAACGCTCTTGTCTAGATGGAATCCAAATGAACTCATTAAAAGAATAAATCGAATATATAAAATGAGAGATAGGATTACTGTACTCAATATGGATGCTTGCCAGGTTATAGAGGAATACTACTGGCGACCTCAGACAACCATCTTTCTAGATCCTCCGTACATAAATAAAGGTAAGCAGCTGTATCGCTGTTCTTATGAACAAGAAGATCACGAAAAGTTGAATATATTGTTAGAAAGCCTTTATCATGGATTTCCAGGGGCGGACATTATTCTTTGTTATGACAATGATCCTTTTATCGATGAAGCGTACACCTTACCAATTATAGAGAAAGTTTCTAGAATATATTCCATTTAAATGAAAAAAGCGTGATAATTAGAATATCTAAATTTATTTTATAAGATAAAAGATTTAGAAGAGAAAAGTTAGGTGGTCTTTAATGGAAAATCAAAACTCAGATATGCTTACAACTAAGGAAGCGGCCAGAATACTTAATGTTAAGCCGACAACAATACATAAATACGTTAGAGAAGGAAAATTAAAACCAGTATATACTGATGGGTGGCAGATTGATGCAACGAAACTATTTTATACCGCGGATATAGAGGCGCTTAAAAAAGAACTTCAAAAGCCAGGCATTACGACCGGAGAAGCTGCGGATTTACTAGGGATTCATATTACTACGATTTCTCAATATATACAGAAAGGGATAATAAAGGCAGGGAAGAAGCTTTATAGAGGACGAGAAATATATTTTATTGAACCAGAAGAAATTGAGCGATTTAAAAGTGTTTATGACCAGAAGAAAAAAAGAGAACAAAAGAACTTTTTCGATAAAGAAACAGGGTTCGCTTGGTTTCAATCTTTCATCGACTCAAAGGGAAACTCTAACAATCGGATTTTACCAAATGACGAAGGTGAGCCATACCTAAACACAGAGGACGGAAAGCAGATTCATATAGATAAAGTCTTATTACTAGGATTTCAGCCTGTTTTTCAAATTCCTGATATAGATTACATTTCAAAAAGGGGCTATGCAAAATTCAAATTTTCTATATCAGAAAACTTCTATTCAATAATAACGTATTTTTACAAATATTTAGGGCCGAAGAATATGAAAGTAGCAGTTAATGAAGATCAAAGCATTACTGTTGAAGTAAAACCATTTTTTTTGAGAGAACAGCTGAACTCAGAAGAGATTAAAGAATTAAACAAGTCCCTAGTGGAAGGAAGTATCATTTGTAGATACGATGGAATCTTAGTAAACAGCGATTTAGAAACAATTACTGTAGCTGTTCCAGCGGATTTGAAGGATTTAGTCAAAAAGGAAGCTGAAAGAACCGGCCATACTATTGAAGAAATCGTACTTGATTCATTGAAAGAAAAGTTCAATTATAAGTAATTGTTTTGAAAGGTGGATAGTCGTCGTCAAATCTACCATGTGATAAGATAATATATTTAGTTAACATAGTTAACACCTTGTTACAAGATGGTTTTTCTTGTTAACAGGGTGTTTTATTCGTTAACTAATGTGTTATAATAATATTAATCATTTAATTAGGGGGAAGGGTCACAATGGCCGATAAAATCCAAAAAAAGGTGAAAGGGTTTCGCATTTCACCTGATTTAAATTTAAAATTAGAAGATATCATTAAAGAATCAGGCAAAGACGAAGGTGAATGGTTTGAAGATCTGATTCTTCAAATTTCTGCAAATGAGCTTGTTCTTGAAAAGAGCGGCGTTCCATCGGATTTACGGAAACATTTTAGTAGTGACCTCGCTGCTATCAAGGATGCCACCAATTCTATTACTTCTCTGTTCTTGAACCAAATGAACCGGATTGCTGTTGAAAAAAATAACTGGAATCAGTTTTTGCAGGAAAAAGTCGATGATTATGAAAAAAGAATACGCACATTTAAAAACGATATAGGAAACCTGGAACAGACCATTCAAAATAAAGATAGTGAAATACATGATGCTAATAGTAGTATTCTGCAACTTCAAAATAAAGTAGACGGATTTGATAAGTTAGAAGCTCAATTAAGAAAAGAAATCTTGCGACTTGAAGAAGAAAATGAAAAGAATTCCTTAGAAGTGCAGCGTATTAGGGAAGAGTCGATTACAGAAAGGGAAAAACTCTATAAAGACTTTGATGATTTAAAAACCTCACATAAAGAAGAGAAAGATCGGTTAAATCAACAAATTGTAGATTTGGTTGATCAACTAAAGAAGGTTGAACCACTTGCTGACGAAAATAAAGATTTGCAAGAAAAGATGAGAGAACTTGAAGTGACATTAAAACGAAATAGTGCTGAGTATGAAATGAAGCTGACTAGAGCGGAAGAACAAGCTGAAATCGATAAACAAAAAGCCTTGCTCGCTCGCGAAAGGGAATTACGGGACGCCCTTTATGCTGAATTAAGGGATAATACCAAAGAACTGTATGAAAAGATTGAGAAATTACAAGCTGAAAATAGTAGACTTCAATTGGAGAATACTTCATTGAAGAATAAGAAATGGCCGGAATAAAAAAGGTAGTTCATCTTTTAAACTTTGAGTGGTAAAATAAAGTAAAAATAATCCAAGTGGGAAGAACCCAAGTCCTCCATTAAATAATGGTTGATTTGTGGTTCTTTTTTTATTTGGATAGGGAAGGGTGTGGAGTTATGGGCGATGATAGAGTTGTTGAAGAAAAAAAGAGAAAACTGATTGAAAAAATATTGAATCACCCCGTCCAGGGGGAAGTCTATATTTTAACCCAAGGGCGCATATGGAAGGCATTGGTGTTAAAACACTTCAGTAAAGTACAAAAGGGAGAGATAACGATCTTAGAATTAGTTGAAATTCTTGAAAAAAGGTATGCCGTAAAATATACACAAAAGTATTCCCTTATTCAATATCCTATAGAAGAATGTTTAAAATATATTGCTAAAGTGGCAAATAAGCCGCTCGAACTAAATAAGGAGTGAACCATGAAAATGAGAATTTCACAAATATTAATTGTACTATCTTTTTTGCTTATGATAACCGCTTGTTCGGAAGGAGAAATAGTCGGATTTAAAGAGGCTCCAAAATATGAGCCGAAAGTAGGTGAAGATGTCGGGCCTCTATCCGCTCAGCGTTTCCAAGAAAAAAATACAAATCCTACATCTGGTCCATCAGCTGTTAAAGAAGAAAATAATAGGGAAACGGTAAAGGTTATCAAAGTAACTGACGGCGACACCGTTACATTTGCCGACAAATCCGGAAACATTAAGGATGCGCGGCTGATAGGGATTAATTCTCCGGAGTATACAAAAGAGAAACAAGTATACGGAAAAGAGGCTACGGATTTTTTGACTAACCTGGTATTAGGGAAGGAAATAGAGATAGAAAGGGATCCTAATGCAGCTGTTACGGACCGTTATGGACGTTATCTGGTGCACGCTTTTATCGGAGGGAAAAGTGTGCAATATCTTCTTATTATGGAAGGATTAGCACGAGTTGCTTACCTTTATGATGATTATCAATATATCGATATGTATAAGGAAGCTGAGGGTTTTGCCCAAAAAGCAGGTTTGAATATATGGAGTGTTCCAGGATATGTCGATGGAGCAAATGGTTTTAACATGGAAGCAGTATCTGATGAGGTAGAAAATAAATTATTAAAAGGTTTTAACTTCATTAAAGAAAAACTAACAACAAAATAAAGTTATTCGACAAAGATTTCAGGACTTTATACCTATCTTATATTAATATTTCTATAACGTACCTATATGAAAGGAGATGATTTGCCTGAAAAGAATAGGGTTTGATTTAGAGGTGTTTGACAGTGAGCAAAATGAGCTGATGATAACCTTGCAAGGAACAGCAACTGATGAGATGGATTTGATTTTAAAATCAATATGCCAATTAATACGCCAGGTTGATCTTAAAGAAATGTGCGAAGAAAACCAGAGGAAGTTTGATTGTGAAATGAAAAAAATCCTTTACGCGGTAGTGGAAAATTATTGGTTAAACGGATGGTCTGATCCTGCTCACCCTAAAGATTCAACATCTAACTCTGAACTGGACAAGTCAAATTATAAAGAGCTTTCAGAACGCTTAATTACTTATCTTAAAGAAACTTCTTGTTATACATGAAAATATTGAGTTTATGGGAAATATATAGTAATATTGTCTTGTAATAGTTTTTGATTTTCTTATTTTTTGCAATCCTCCTTAGGATTAGCAGGCTATTTTAAAAGACAATGCGGCCTTTGGGTCGATGGACACTTACCAAGTTTTTTGAGGTATTTTGTGTCTATCACCTAGAGGTCGTTTTTTTATTGTCTTTTTGACAAAATTAGACGAAAGGGGTAGATGCTTTATGGTAACAAACTTAGTTACAGCGGTTCTAATTGGTGGTTTCATGGGCTTGATTAATCATGCTCGTCGAAATAAAACTATATTAAAGCCACGCAACACCAAAAGGACGTTTTTTCCTGGCTTTTTGCTGGATGTATCTATTAGTGCAATGGCGGCTTTGGCGGCTGTTGCATTCGCTGAGCCGGTAAGCACAATGAAATTGATTGGTATTGCTATTACTGGCGGTTTTGCGGGTGAAGGTCTTCTGGCTAATTTGGCTGTGGAAAATCAACAAAGAAACTCAGAAGCCCTTAAAGAAGTGGCTTCCATTGAGAATTCTCAGTTGCCAAGTCCTAAGAAACCAGGCAACAAGCAAGAGCAAAAATAAATTGTTCTTGCTTACATATGAACTGCATAGGGCAAAAATGGTATAATATTATTAAACAGACTAGGGAACTTGATAAAGGAGGATTAACCTATGCGTCTTAGGGACATTCTTACCGAAGAGGAAGATCAAAAAGTCCAGGACCTCAAAATGGAACTACTTGATGCTCATAACGAAAAAGAGAGGCAATTAATTCTGGAAGAAATCAAAGAAATTTTTGAAACGGCTAAGCGAAGGTTCTATTCGAACTACGAGAATAAAGAACAGGCTGCTTCCGTCGAACTAGGTACAACATATCCGATCATACACGAAAAATCGAATGAACAGGTTATGCAGTAGAAAAACGTATTCCCATATTAAAGGGAATACGTTTTTTATTATATTCAGGAGGAGAGAAAATAACCGCCATGTGGTGCTTAATTCAAAGAAGGGCATTATTACCTGATAGGGATAGCGATTTTATTGAAAATTGGACAAGTAAAACAAGGTGCCGGTATCCATGTAATCTAATCTCTAAGCTAATTGGAGTAAAAGATTCTTGCGAAGTCGAGTATAAAACAGTTGCGCTGTCCAAAGGGGGGGCGATTGGGATTTACCCTATGTAAAATTCAGAGCGAAGAGGATTATTTAGAATTATTTTATAAGTGAACCAAAATTAAAATCCGTGGGGCAAAGAATATTGATTTCTTTGCTTTTTTATTTAGGAGGAGAAATATGTTTATCAAAAAGAAAAGACCAGCCGATCTTTTGAATACTGAAGGAGCATTTTATGATGTCACTCTTATTGAAGATATAGATGCTGTAGGAGTGATGAAGACTAAAACTATTCGCGGAGAATTGCGAGGGTGGTTTTTCGATGATAATCGAGGCCTCGCAACTGTGATGATATGGGAAATCGGAGCCAACCGGGCAGAGGATTACTATGAAGGTGATATAGTATCGGTCAAGCCCATCGAAAAACCTTTTTTCAACCCTTATAAGGGTAGAGTGGTTTACTTAGGACAAAAAGTGGATGTTTATCGCAATCTACACACCAATAATGGTTATAGCATCCGCTGTGCCAAAACTGGTCTTGTGTTAGCTCATTGCAGCTCTGTATGGTTAAAAAACGCTACCTTCCATGTATCAGAAAGCGGGCGGCAAAAAACTATCAAAGAAAAAAGAAAAAGGGTCCACGCCTTTATAAGGGGAGAGTTAGCAGGTTATAACCAACCTGTTCCAGATCATTTTCTACAGGTGGTTTATAACCCTTATTTCACTCCGTCATTTACAGAGGTCGGTTCTAATAATCCCATCGATGCAGCAAAGGAAGTACATTGTAGCGGCAAGTATGCTTATATTCTTCCGTATATTGAGGGGGAAGCGGAGTATGAGAAATAAATTTCCGAAGTGGATTTTTAAGGAAAGAAACGATGAACTAGCGGCTTTTAAAAATCTCAGGTGTGTAGAAGGCTTTTCTTTTGCTGTCAGAGTAGGATATGACGGAGTATCAGTGTTTGGGAAAAACGGTGAAAGGCCTAGTTTTTTCTATATGAATGAAATTGAATTGGCTAAGCTGGAGGATTTTCAAGGTAGCAAAGGAGAGGGGTTTGCATCCTTTGAAGTCGGTTGTGTAAGAAGGGATGGGGGTCTTTGGTTTGCTGAATGTTTATACAATCCTGGAGTTTTGGAAGAAGACTTTGAAGAATTGAAGTTGATTTTAAAAAACTTTCACCGTGATTGTTATGAACGTTATCTTCCTACTGATAAGCAACTGAAGAGAATTCAAAGAATGATAGATATCCGTGGAAAACAATTTGTTGAAAGTTACTATTCTTCCAAATTTCCAGAAGGAGATTTCGAACACTTAACAAAGAAGCAAGCTCAGAAAATTATTACTGGGTTGCAATGGATTGAGCCAAGGAAGCCGATCGGCGGAATTTGTGTAAATGAAGAGTGGATTTCATAGATTGGAAACTAGGAGGAATTATTATGAAAAACAGAGTGATATTTTTCAGTGGGGGTAAAAGCAGCTTTTCTGTAGCTGATTATGTAAAAAACAAGTATCCAGAGGACAATATTTTGCTTTATTTTACAGATACTTTATGGGAAGACGAAGACTTGTACCGCTTTATTCATGAAGCTAGTAATAAATTGAAATTACCATTGCTGATTCACAGCCGCGGAATCACTCCGCCGCAGCTCATGGTGATGCAAAAATTCATGGCCAACAGTAGAGTAGGAACTTGTTCTAAAGAGTTAAAAATGAAAGTAGCGGCCGATTACTTTAAAAAAGGTATCGTTCCTGAGATTGAGATATGGCACAATAAACATTTTTTAAAAAGTGAGTATTTCACTGAAGATCCCACTTTATATTTTGGTATCTCTTTTGAAGAGATGCACCGGGAAATTCCTATCCGTGAAAATTGGAAGCCCTTTGATGTGGCCATGCCGCTAATAGATAATGCTATTGATAACGATGAGGTTTTAGCTAAGTGGAACATAAGACAACCGAAATTGTACCTTCAAAATTTCAGTCATAATAATTGTGGAGGGCGTTGTATTAAGGGAGGGCAAAGGCATTTTTTAAACCTCCTTCTAAAAAATGAAGATCGTTACATGGCGTTGATGGAGCAAGAAATTATAATCAGTGAATATATCCGTTATTCCAGGCAGTGTAAAGGAAAGGATTATTTATTTGACGAGGTTTGGAAGTTTGTCACAACGGGCGAGAAGTCTGCAAAGCTTCAGCATATTATTGACACTTTCAAATATACAAAAAACTGGAACTTCGGTGATCGAACTTCCCCGTATACTTTTATGAAGAAAATGGGACTTGAGGAATTAGAAAAACGGCCAGCTCAGTGCGATATGTTTGATTATGGCGGCTGCGGCTGCTTCGTTGAGTATGGAGCTATGGCTGTGTAATACAACCATTCGCAAATAATCGGAGAAGGCAGGGTGTATGAGTAGAACTGCCTTTTCTTATGGGGGCATACACATGGATAAAAACATAAAATTAATTCGAAATTTACGAACGAGCATAAATAAATACGGAAACCCTCGGATATTTTTAGAACCGGTGGTTCTGGAAGCTGCACATTTTGAAGTGGGTGAATCCATTTCATATACCCTCACCAAGACGGAACTCATTATCAGGAAAGCTGAAGATACTAATTATAAAGTGGCCAAGCGCAAACGTCCTTCATGGCCAAAGCACAGACCCTTGATTGACTATTCTAATAGCGATTTATCAGTGGTATTTCAGGCCAGGGAGAAGATAGATATTCTTGTATCAGAGTCTATAATTATTATTCGGAAAGAGAAAAGTTTCGATCTCTGTGTCATAGGACAACCTAGGCTTGGGTTGGGAAAAGATTTAAAAAAACTGACAGTAGCGAGCTTTCCGTCAGGTGCGGGAATTGCTACGGCCGCTTTAGAGGACACAGGTTTTTTCGAGAGTAAAATGGGGGCGGATGTTTGGGATATAGCAATCGAAGCCTACATGCATAATTTCAGACAGGGTAGCAGTTATCTCGGTGATATAAGGGGCTTAAATCCATCTTATGTGCCATCCGTTGATGTTGCATGGCTTAGCCCACCCTGTGTTGAATACAGTTCCCTTGGCCGGCTTTCAGGCGGAGTATTGGAAGGTTTAGGACCTCATTTTGCCAGATTGGTGTTAGCGGCGAATCCAAAAGCCATTATCATCGAACAAGTACCTTCCTATTTTCATAGCCGTTCATTTGAACAGCTGAAAGGCATGTTGTCCCCTTTATTTCCTACTTGGCATGTCAGTACCCTAGACGCCTATGATTTTGGCAGTGTAGCTGGAAGGAAGCGTGGATATGCTGTTTCATTTGCTGAAGCGGAGGAGTTCTTTTTTCCTGCTAAACCTCGCCTTCCTGAGCATAGAAGGGCAACAGTTGGAGAAATCATCGGTCCCGAATGGGAGGAAGGGAATTGGCGGCCGATAAAAGGTACGACAATGGAACATTTATTAAATAAGAGCGGAAATAATAACTTTTCTGCAGATAAAAACCGGACATTGGTTAGTTTCAATGATAAGAGGATATCTTGCATCATTGCCAACTATTCCAAAATCAATGTTACTTCTAGCCATCTTAGGCATCCGGAAAATCCAGATTTGTGGCGACTTTTCCGATCGGATGAGTTGGCGCGGTTTCTAGATGTGCCAGAAAGATTTACATTTCCGGACTTTATTTCAGAAAGTCAGCGTACTCGGCTACTTGGCCAGTCCGTGGCGGCTAATGTTGTGAGAGCGATTGGCATAGAGGTTGCTTACACCTTGTTGAAACAGAAAGTAAAGAAAATGGCAAAGCAACGGGACGTACTCACTATCGAAGAACAAGCAGATAAACAATTGGCTTTTATTATTTAAAACGAGAGGTGTTTATTATGAATAAATTAGGTGTTGAAGTATTTAAAAAGGAAGTTAATGTGGGTGATGAATTAAGCGTAAGTACCAGGGAGTATTCTTATCACGGAACTGTTTTGGAGATTAACGATGATAGTTTTGTGATTGATGAGGGAATCATGAGCTTTGATGTTTATTACGCACATGTATGGGTGTACTGCAAATTATAAGCGTGGAGTATTAGCGAGAAGGGGATAAATATTTCCTCTTCTCTTTTTGCGAGGAGGTAAAAACAAGTGAGTAAAATAAGAGATTTTTACTGGGTTTTTTATAAGTTAAAGACAAACAAGTACTTAATCCTTGCGGATTGTGATCATAAGAATGGGGGACTTGGCGATTTATTAGATGATGGATATGAAATAGTTTGGGATAGCGCTCTTTCAAAAGAGGCGGCAAAGAAATCTTTAAATGAACAAATTGAAACCTATCTAGAATGGTATCAAAGGGATTTCCCTTTAGAAGCGTTTCCGCTAGAGGCACCAAGCGCTGTAAAGTTGGAAACTGTCCCAATCACTTTCAAGGTGGCAACAGACTTTGTAAATAAACACCATAGACACCATGGCGCTCCCCAAGGGCATAAATTCTCGATAGGCCTAAATGACGGAGATAGACTTATCGGTGTGGCTATAGCAGGAAACCCTATCAGCCGACACAATGATGATGGCAGGACATTAGAAATCACAAGATGTTGCTTAAAAAGCAGCGTATATAAAAACGGAGTGTCTAAATTGCTTTCGGCAGTTTATCAGGTGGCAAAAGCAATGGGTTACCATCGAATCATTTCCTACACTTTGGAGGAGGAGAATGGCATCTCTTTGTGCGCCTCTGGATTTTATCTTGATAGAAATAGTTGTGGAGGATCCTGGAGCAGTCCAACCAGACAGAGAGTGGACAAGGCACCAATTGGACCTAAGAAAAGATGGACTAAAAAAATAAAGTGAAATGGAGGAATACTTCTTGGACTTTTTCTTAAATCTCTTGCAGTTACCATCCATGTGGTTCTTGGCATTGGGAGTAGTCGTAGTAGTCATAGTTATCAAATTTGTTCGTTCGGTAATAGGTACTCTTATAAGTATAATCTTCACAGGAATTGCACTTATTAGAGTCTATCTCTTTCTGAGTGATAAATTTTAAAAAATAAAAAGGTGAAAAGGAATCCCGTTCAAGACATGGGAATCCTTTTCCTTATATACTTTGCGCTCTTTGGCAGGAGCCCTGTGACCATGACGTATAGGAGGGATTATAGATGTACGCTGAATATCGACTTAATGCCCGAAGCGTGGAAAGAAGATTTCAACGCGAGGTTATAAAAAAAGGATATTACCTAACCGCTAAAGGTTGTATAAACCGTTTAATCGATTATAGGAAAACAAAAATAATCATAGCTACCGAAAAGGGGGAAGGAACTATATCCATCAGTAGAAAAAATATCAGGAAAGCGATCAGTTACTTTTATTTTAAACGAACTGCTGTAAGAGAGGATTTTTCCTTTTGTAATTACACATCGGCCATCTTTGCCATAGTCTATGCTTGTTTCAGTGGTATCTCCAAGTTGCAGATATTAAAAAATGGATTGTATAGACTTTCTATGAAGGGAACGCGCTTTTTTGCCTCTGGCCTAGAACGTGACCCTTTTATATTTAAGACCCTAAAAGAACTCGGTGGGAAGTACGTTCTCTATAATTATAAAAATGTGATCGAATCTCCTGGTTGCCTTGAAGAGTTAGATAGACATAATATGTACTGCTTAATAGATAGCGGTGCTTTCACCCTGTTTAACGAGCGGAAAAAATTAAAAAAGGCAGCGCATAAGCAACAAACACTTTTTGCGGAAGAATCCCTCGATGAAATGGTATTGGAAGGCTATGCTAAGTTTATAAATGAGAACATGGAAAATCCGCGAATTCTTGGCTTTTTTCCTCTGGATTGTGTTGGCAATCCTGAAAAAACAAAAAATAACTACCGGAAACTTGTTCGCCTTGCTCCAGCTGCAACCATTTATCCGGTGTGGCAATGTACCGATTCAGTTGAAGAACTGAACCGTCTAGTATCAGAAGAACATGAGATGATTGGTATTGGCGGCCTGGTCCCATTCTTAAGCAAGAGAAAACCTTTTGTAAGGGAGATACTTGCAAAGGTAACTACTAGGCATCCTAATGTAAATTGGCATGCATTAGGTGTAGCGGATGAGCTTTTAATGGATTATGGTATTTTTTCAGCAGATTCAACCGCTTTTCTTAATGCTCGCAAGTATGCTGAGGGGAGACGAATCTACTTGCCTAGTGGTGAGCGGGTTAAAGTTCCTAATGAGATGGATACGATAGAGATCATCAAACAGAATCTTCTTTTTTTAATAGGATTAGAGAAGGTTTCGGAGCCCCAGTTATCGTTCATTCTCTAGTATAAAAGAGTCTGTCCCTAGTGATAGGCTCTTTTATTTAAATTAGAACATTTATCCATAGATGGGCTTGTTTTTATGAAATGAGGTTGGTATTATCTATATAAATACATATCAAAGGGAATGCCCCTGGACGAACGACATGCGATTTTCTCATGTCTTTTTCCAGGGGTTTTTACTTTTTGAAGGAGGAAAAATGATGTCAGGGTTGAATAATGAGAGGATTATTAAGGAGGGAACATACCGAACCAATTTGTTATTGCCTTGGTTAACAACCGATCTCTCTTTAACGAATAGGCGGTTTAAAGGGTATGATCGAAACACGCTTTTGGGCTTAATTCCGCTTGGAAAAAATGAAGTAACCATTCCTTTAAAGCAAATAGCCAGCGTTTCGACCTCTACGAAATTCCACATAAAAAGGTTTTTAGGAGGATTATTCGTAACCTTCCTCGGTTTAGGGTCACTTTCAGAGTTAGGACTAATGGGTATTATCTGGACCCTTATCGGTCTTGGTGTTTTATTAAATTCTTATACATCTACTCTCCAAATCACCAACAATGCAGGACAGAAAGTGCCTATTCAAATATCCATTCTTGAAAAGGGAAACTTACAAAGCTTTGCTGGAATTGTCAATGATACTGTTGCTGAGGAAGTCAGCTAAATTCCCGGTATTTTATTAATATTGTAGGACCGTATTCTTTGAGGTATTATGGTATTAATAGAATAACCAATGGGAATGCCCCAAGTAAACGTAATGAACTTACGTTTCTTGGGGCTTTTCTGTTTTTATTAGGAGGAATTTATGAGTAAGGTAGTGAAAATGTCTATTGCTTTTGCTGTGGGCTTCAGCGGCTTATCCGGATTAACTGCTAATGCGGAATCGAACGATATTCCCAAGCGAATCGATTCACAAATAGAAAATCTACAACTGCAAATCCACAAGATGGACAAAGAAATTAACATTATTCAAAATGAAAAGTCTTTGCTGCAGAACCAGATTGATAGACTGCAATCGGCTATCGTCGCGAACGAAAAAAAGGTTAAAGAAGCAGATGTCCAATTTCGGAATTTGGAAAAAGAAATATCTTTAATAGAATCGGAAATCGATCGAATGAGGATAGACATGGGGGTAGCACCTGTACCAAAAAATAAAACAACATATTTTTCATTGGATTTAGTACAGAACAAAATTGCTAAACAAACACCAACTTTATCTAATGAGGAATTTCTGTTGATCAATGCTGAAAATCTGGCCAGCCTTCTTCGCAAACAAACGGAACTCCAGGAAAAGATAAAGCAATATGAAAAAGTAGAAGTGGAACTTTTAGGAATGACCAGTCTTATAAATGAGCAGTTTGTTGAGAAAACTTCTTTGCTGGAAGAATTGGATAAAAAAGAGATGCAAACCCTTTCCCAAAAAGAAAATCTCCAACAAGAAAATAAAATGCTGACAAAGCAAAAATCTGCAATAGAAAAGGCCATAGAAAATGAAAATGCTCGAAAAGAGGGGAGATTAGTATTTTCAGATTATACACCCTCTTTGGCTGCCGAGCACGGCAGTATAAAAGTTGATAATGGAAAGGTACCCCAAGAGTATATGAAATACTACTTGTATGGGGAACAAGCTTACGGAGTTCCTTGGTATTATTTAGCTGCCATTCATAAAATTGAAACTTCCTTCTCTACTCATCCGACAATGGTTTCTTCTGTTGGCGCGGTTGGTGCAATGCAATTCATGCCTAGTACATGGGTGGGCTATAGATACGAAACATCAGGAGGGTTGGTATCTCCTGGTGTAGATATAACCGACCTAGAAATGATAAATAAAGGGGGAGGTTACGGGGTGGATGCGGATAATGACGGTATTGCTTCTCCATGGAGCATTGCTGACAGTGTAGCCGCTGCCGCGAAATACCTTTCATCGAATGGCTTCTCAAAAAACAAGGAAAAGGCCATTTGGCATTACAACCATGCTGATTGGTATGTGCGTAAAGTTATTGCCCAGGCTGAATTATACAAGAACAGCAACAAGATCACTGCAGATGGAAAGGTTGGATTTACTGCCAGCACTGAAAGTAAATTGATCACTGTAGGAAAACGGTGGATTGGCAATTCAGTGTATGTGTTTGGAGGCGGAAGAAATCAAGATGATATAGCACAAGGTAAATTTGACTGTTCAAGCTTTGTGTATTGGGCTTTTTCCCAAACTGGAATTAACTTAGGCGAACTGACTTCTGTAAGTACAGAAACCCTCAAGAATGTTGGAAAACCTGTAAATGTTGATGAAATACAACCTGGAGATCTTGTGTTCTTTGATACCTATAAGAAGGATGGGCATGTAGGAATTTACATTGGGGAAGGTAAATTTATTGGAGCTCAAAGTTCTACCGGTGTTGCGATTGCAGATATGTCACAAGGGTATTGGAAAGAAAAATTTAATAATAGAGTCAATAGAGTCAATAGAGTCATTCAATAAGCGGGTTGAAAATAATTCGCATCCTATGATAAAATATTGCTTATTCGATACTCGTTAATGGGACGACCCCAAGTAGGAAGGTTTTATCCTTCTTATTTGTGGGTCGTTTTTGTTTTTTCAATAGTTTGCTGGGAGGGTTTTAATTGAGAAAAGCGAATCTTGGGGATTTAATTTCATTTGAAAGAAGAGATATCCAGCTTGAGGGAAGAGTAGAAATAATCCGCGATAACAGTATGATTGTAGAGATATCACGCGAAGCCGCTTTGCAACTTGGTTATGAAAACAATAAAACCGTTGTTAAGCACAACCATTATATTATCAAAAGTATTCTGCATTGAAGGTAGCGAAATGGATAAATTTAATACAATAAATACATTGAAAAAGGTTTGGTTTTTTGGAATATTTTTATTTGGGATATTAGCCTTTGTAATCGGGAGTTTAAGAGGCACTTGAAGAATAAAGGTATAAAGTTGAAATTAGAAAGGTGGGCACTTAAAAAGAGCAATGTCTGAATTAGAGAGAGAATTGCAATATGTAAAAGAGAAACTAGGAACCGTTTCTTTAAAAACGATTGCTAATAATTTAGGGAAATCTACTGAGGCTATCGGGATGGCTTTATACAGAAAATATGGTACTCAATGCACCAAAACTTTCACCGGAATGATCACGGCTGGAGAATTGGCCAAAGCGTTAAAGGTGGATCGAAACACAGTGATCGGTTGGATAAATAGGCATGGGTTGAAGTCGGTACGAAAGGTTACCCACAGCAAAAAGAAGTTTACCTTCATTGAAGTAGAACACTTTTGGGAATGGTGCTACTACAATTTAGAGAAAGTGGATGTGACCAAGATTGAGCGGCTTGTGTTAATTCCTGAACCCGATTGGTTAGAAGAAGCGCAGAAGCTGCAACGGAATACAAAAAACTATAAAACTTGGACTACCCAGGAAGAATACAGGCTCTTGGAACTTGTTGAATCCGGAAAAAAATACGGTGAAATTGCAAGAATTATGAATAGGACTACCAGCTCTATAGAAAAGAAATATGGACGTTTAAGAGCATCCTTATCTAAAAGTAGAGATTTAGCATAATCTTGTAAAACGACAAGAAAGTTTGTACAAAAAATTGCTGCTAAACACTAATATGCGGGAAATTGCACATACTTTTTTGTCCTAATTAAAAGACAAAAATCTTTGTACATTGTAAACATAAGACAAAAAACTGTGTACATCATTGACTGCTAGTTGCATTTAGCCATGTAGCTTTTGATTATGAATAGACAAAAGGAGACACGTACACAAATTCTTGTCTAATCTGTTCGGAGTTTTTTGTCCTTGAACAAATCTTGAATGAGCTTAAAGTATACGCTTTCAAGCTCTTTTTTGTCTTTTTTTTGAAATGTTTTGATTTTATAACCAGTGGGAATTTTTTTAGTTTAAAAGAACTCACCAATAACTTTCTTATAGGAGAATGAAGATGATAATTGCTACCGATATTTATGTACAAGATAATGATGATGGCAGAGTAAGTATGATCTATGATAGGAAAGACATTTCAGGTTGGATAGTTGAAGTTGTGGGTATCGGGGATGAGGAAAAGTTTGAAGGTGTCTTTAGAACAGCAATAAGAGATGGAAAAGAATGTGAACAGTTTACTCTTTACCCAACTAAGGATTCGGATTATACCATTGTACAAGTTCGAATATATAAAAATGGTGATGTTCTTACTTACGGTTTTGTTCCTGTTAATGTAGTAGTCTTTAAGCGGAAAAAGAAAATTAAAATTGAATTATTATGTGATATTGAAATCAATGATACAGGAGAGTGTTCTATAACTTTAATAGAAGACTATTGAAGCGCAAATTTTAGAAGATATGTAGAACAATGGAAAAATAAGTATGACAGGGGAATACCTCATCTTCTTTTTCTGTTGTCCATATATTTTTGCGTTAAATCATAATTTAACGAATATTATAGTTGAATTTAATCCAGTCATGGTATAATATGATGTCCGTTGAAGAGAATCCACCTACATAAATGAAGAGAATGTTCCTACATTCCTTCCATTTCAGTGTTTTAGAGCAAAAATCTTAGTTGCTGCCCTAAAACCACTGAAATTTTTTTTGAAAAGAACGTGCCTACATAGATTAAACTTGAAGAGAATGTACCTACATACATAATTTTTGAAGAGAAATTACCTACATTAGTCTTTTATTGTTCTTTAGGCATATTAAGTTTATTGATTGCATTCTTTAAATCCTCATTCTTCAGATGTGTATATATCATTGTAGTTTCAATTGATGAATGACCTAACTGTCTTCTTAACTTGGGTACATCGTTTATTTCAGAATGGTACCGCGTTGCGAATGAATGTCTTAATTTGTGTACTGATAAGGATGGTTTCCCGAAAGCAATTGCGTATTTTTCAATTAATTTCTCGATAGCTCTTCCTGATAGTCTTCTGGTGGTTCCTTTAGGACCCATAGGAGCTGCAACAAATACAGCTTTATTTTCTCTCGGAATATTGTATTTATTACCCCTAACACTTAAATATGCTTTTAAATCAGCCATTGCTTGCTCACTAAAATATACGTATTGTTCTTTGTTTCCTTTTCTTATTACTCTGACACAGTTTTTATTAAAATCGATATCCTCTATATTTAACCATACTAATTCAGATAACCTTAAACCTGACCCTAGAAATAAAGATACAATAGCTGTATCACGTTCCTTATTCAGATTATAAAATGTAGTAATCCTTTTATTTGATTTATTTATTTCACCGTAACCCTTAGCAACAAATAGTCTAAAGTCTGCATATTCGTCACCAATTAAAATCTTACCTTCCATTCGGTTTGCAATTGTTTCAGGATCCTCAGACACATCATTAAATTCAATTTTAGCCATTACATTACGGGTTAAATATGGTTCGAGTTTTTCGGTTTCAGCCACATTTTGCAAATAATTGAACAGTGATTTCAAAGAAGATAACTTTCGATTTATGGTTATTTCTCTGTTGTCTAACTGGAACTTTAAGAAGCTGAGAAAGTCCTCGATTTGTTGAGTAGTAAGTGTCTCAAATAATGACAGCGGAATTTCATTTATTTCTCCATCATAAAAACCTTCAGACACCAACCAATTGAAAAAGATCTTAAAATCATGACAGTAATTAAGCAAAGTGCCTGGTGATAGTTTTCTTTTTTTCTTATCAATATATTCTTCTACAAACCATGGGAGTTCATTAAGTAAAGAATCAAGTTTTTTATAATTTTGGGACTGAGAGTTATTTTTCATCAAATTACTCCTTAGGAAATTAATGTTCATTATAATATTACATCAAATTCATATTTTACGTAATAATGTTTTCGAACCTCTTTTCTTGGAGAAACTGTTCAAGAAAAAATTTGTAGGTCCCTATTCCATGTTTTGTTCGAACCGGGGCACACGAAAACAATTCGTATTTTATAAATACCTTTGTCCTTAGGTATAGCTTCAAACCTATACCTCCCCTCTGCCTTCCAATTTAAAAAGGTGTTAGAACACCAAGAATTAATTTAATATATTTAAAAAAGATTAATACCTTTTAAAAAAGCCCTTCTCCTATGAAAAGAGCTAATCCACTGACGACCTAACCTTCAATTTATGATTATCCTTTTAACAGTTTTTGTTGCTCTTCTATAAACACGCCTTGAATTGCATTAATGTCCCAATTAAACTTTTCAAACAAATTATTTAATAGCTCAATTGCGATCGTATTACCATTAGATAGTAATTCCTCAACCGCAACGTTTATTTCTAAGTGTGCTTCGTTCTCTATAGTTGAAATATAGTCACGGAAAAGCGTTCTTGTTGCCTCATAGAAGAAAAGTTGTCTTCCTTTAATACCATAGCACTCTATTCTTATTGTAATTTCATCTCCTAGTATTTTTCTTTGTGCTAACCTTGTTGCAAATTCAAATATCTCTGTGAATAAATAGAGCGAACTAATAATCTCTAATCCCTTCCCATTTACTCTTTTTTGATACATATCCTCCATATACTCTTCGTACATAGACTTATAGTAAATGAATTGTCCACTCTTATAAAATCTTAATAGCTCTTTGAATTGACCGAAATTTTCTTTAGATTGTACATAATTATTTCCATTCGAAAAACCGTTCAAGTGTGGGAAATCCCATCCTCTCAAACTCAACTTGTTGTCTTGTAATATATTTCTACAATTTTCCAATGTTTGAATTCTATCTTCTTCATAAAAAGTAGGTCTTATTGTAATTTTCCAATAGCCTCTTTTCATAATGAGATTGACAACTTCATCATCTTCAATACCAACTAACTCTTTAGCATAGCTCTCCTGGGACGTATCGTCGTCAGCTAGATGTAATCCAGAATCTCTGACCCTCATATAGAATTGTCTTATTCCCTTGTTTATTGCAAGATCCATTAATTCTCTCATTTCTGATTGAGACCTAATAAGAGCAGATTCTGGCTTTGTTTTTGATCTTGAAAAAACTGCTCCTTCTTTTAGTCCTTGTTCACCACTCCTTTTACAAATAATGGGCAATTCATCAAACTCAGGAATCCTCATTAAAATAAAGTACTTTTTATCATTCTCAATTGGATACATATGGAATGCTACAGGAGGATCTGCGAATTTATTAACCTCAACTACAATATGATCATAGTTTAATTTTACGTAATGCTCCTCTTCCATACCTGTTAATTTCTCTAAGCCTTGTTTTTCATCATCAATGCCAATGATAAGGTTCCCACCATCTTTGGTATTACTCATAGCTAAAATACATTTTACGATCTTTGCTTTATGCTGTGGATTTCCCCAATCGTAGGTTTTCTTAAATTCTATATTCCTCGTTTCTCCACCAGCCTCTAACAATTCTAATATTTTTTCAAACATTAAATCAGCTCCTGATAAATTTCTTTAACACTAGCAATATTTTACCATTTATTGGATAGGAATCACTAGGAAATATATCATTTTATAGAATATAGT
>NZ_JBIQOE010000037.1:0-3014 GCF_047739415.1 Mesobacillus sp.
AGCTGTACATCCGGACCGGATCACCATTACGGGTAAATCCCTTTACGAAAATGTAAAGGATGCGGAGGTATTAAATAGTGACGTCATCCGCAGCAAGGAAACAGCTTATAGCCCAGTCGGCGGTTTATCGGTTCTGTTTGGAAATATCGCACCAGATGGAGGCGTCATCAAGGTAGGTGCAGTGGATCCGTCCATCAAGACTTTTAAAGGTGAAGCGATTGTCTATGAATCTCAGGATGAAGCTTTGGCTGGGATTGAAAGTGGCGATGTACGTGAGGGGCATGTGGTCGTCATCCGCTATGAAGGGCCAAAAGGCGGTCCGGGAATGCCGGAAATGCTTGCGCCAACAGCTGCCATTGCTGGAAGAGGCCTTGAAAAGAAGGTCGCCCTGATTACGGATGGCAGATTCTCAGGAGCTTCAAGGGGAATTTCCATCGGCCATATTTCACCGGAAGCGGCTGAGGGAGGGCCGATTGCGTTTGTGGAAAATGGGGATACTATTTTCATTGATTTAGAGGAAAGAACGATTACCCTTGAGGTTTCTGAAGCAGAATTAAATGATCGGAAAGCCCAATGGAAACAGCCGGAGCCGAAAATCAAGAAAGGTTATCTGGCTCGATATTCGAAGCTGGTCACCTCCGCGAGCACGGGTGGCATCCTGAAAATTTAATAGATAACTCGATGACGAGGTCTAGGGAAATTTGAAAACATAATAAATAACTCGATGACGAGGTTAAGGGATTGGATTCCGTATTCACAGAGAGCTGGTCGCGCTGGAAGCCAGCAATACGCCAATTCCTTCATCCCCTCTGAGTGCAGTCCTGAAATCGCAGTAGGGACCGCCGGGTATACACGGGTATACTCGTTAGCAAAAACGAGACAGTTCAGATCCTTTTTTTATAAAAAATGACCTGACCTGCCTTAAAAGGCTGTGTTTCGCAAGAGATGCAGCAAACGAGGGTGGTACCGTGGAATGCTATAAGCCTTTCACCCCTGCACAAATTTGACTTTTGTGTGGGGTGAATGGCTTTTTTATTTGCCCTGCTGGGATGAAAAGAAGAATAGGAGGAGATTTGGATGGCAGCAAGAGAGCCAATGGTAACGGTTGAAACAGAAGAATTGAACATGAATGGGGCCGATCTCTTCATTCAGGCCCTGAAACAGGAGGGTGTTGAGCTATTGTTTGGCTATCCTGGCGGGGCGGTTTTGGGTATTTATGATGCTCTGCACAGGTCACCGATCAATCACGTTTTGGCGCGTCATGAACAAGGAGCGATCCACGCGGCGGAAGGCTATGCACGGATTTCGGGAAAGCCTGGGGTCGTGATTGCTACCTCAGGACCCGGCGCCACCAATGTTGTGACAGGAATAGCGGATGCGATGATGGATTCATTGCCGCTTGTCATTTTTACAGGGCAGGTTGCTTCGCAGGTTATCGGGACGGACGCGTTTCAAGAAGCAGATATCGTTGGGATGACGGCACCGATCACAAAGCAAAATTACCAGGTGAGAAGGGTAGAGGATCTGCCCAGAGTTGTGAAGGAAGCCTTCCATCTGGCAACAACCGGACGGCCCGGACCTGTTCTAGTCGATATACCGAAGGACCTTACTGCACTTCAGACTTCTTTTTTGCCAGAGGCTGAGGTCAACCTTCCGGGATATCGGCCAACCGTGAATCCTGATCCGTTACAGGTAGACAGCCTGCTTGAGGCACTTCAACACTCCCAAAAGCCTGTCATCTTAGCAGGGGCAGGGGTTTTACATGCTAAGGCCTCGGAAGAATTGGTTGCTTTTGCAGAACAGTATCGATTGCCTGTCGTCCATACTTTGCTAGGTCTCGGAGGATTTCCGGCAGGGCATCCGCTGTTTTTGGGAATGGCCGGGATGCACGGCTGTTATACCGCGAATATGGCTCTTTATGAATGCGATCTATTGATCAATATCGGTGCCCGTTTCGATGATCGGCTGACAGGCAATCTGGCTACCTTCGCGCCAAATGCCAGGGTTGCTCATGCAGATATTGATCCAGCGGAAATCGGCAAAAATGTCGAGACACATTTTCCGATCGTGGGAGATGCGAAAGCAGTCTTGCAGATGCTTTTAAGCCGCGTAGTTGTTGGACCGGATTCACAGCTTTGGCTGAAGCACTTGGAAGAAAATAAGGTTGAGTATCCGTACTGGTTTACGGATGCCGGAGAATTGCCTTCACCGCAGCAATTAATAGAATTAGTGCACAAGCATACGAATGGGGATGCAATTGTCACGACGGATGTCGGCCAGCACCAGATGTGGGCTGCCCAATTCTACTCGTTTTCGCGGCCGAACTCCTGGGTTACATCGGGCGGACTAGGAACAATGGGATTTGGTTTCCCGGCGGCGATTGGAGCGCAACTGGCTGAACCGGATGCGGCGGTCATTTCACTTGTCGGGGACGGCGGCTTTCAGATGACGCTCCAGGAATTGATTTTATTAAAAGAATGGAATCTGCCAGTAAAAGTGCTGATCATCAATAATGGATCACTCGGAATGGTCCGCCAGTGGCAAGAAACATTTTATGAAAAACGATTCTCGCATTCTATCTTTTCCCTGCAGCCGGATTTCATAAAGCTTGCAGAAGCGTATGGAATAAAAGCTTATAGGGTGAGCAGTACAAACGAAGCAGAGAGACTTTTCAGTGAAGTTTTAACAGACCGCGAGCCAGTCCTGATTGATTGTCGCGTGAATCCTGATGAAAAGGTCTATCCAATGGTTGCGCCAGGGAAAGGGCTGCATGAAATGATTGGGGTGAAACCATGAAAAAGCGGATGGTCACGGCATTAGTCCAAAATCAGAATGGAATTTTCACACGGCTTATGGGCATGTTCCACAAGCATCAATACAGGATTGAGAGCCTTGCGGTTGCGGTCGCATATCCGGAGCTGAAGGATGTTTCCAAAATGTCTGTCATTCTCGAGGTGGAAGATGACCATAAGTTTTTGCAGCTGGTGAAGCAGGTGAATAAACAGGTGGATGTC
>NZ_JBIQOE010000038.1:0-7529 GCF_047739415.1 Mesobacillus sp.
TTAGCTGACCAGCCGTGCTCATCATCACCAATCAGGCGGCGATTGTTATCAGCTGATAATGTTGTCTTTCCTGTACCGGAAAGACCGAAGAACAACGCAACATCACCTTCGCGTCCAACGTTTGCAGAGCAGTGCATGGAAAGGATGCCGTTTTCAGGCAGCAAATAGTTCATCACGGAGAAAATCGACTTCTTCATTTCACCCGCATATTCTGTTCCGCCGATCAGTACGACGCGCTGTTCAAAAGAAACAATGATGAATGTCTCGGAATTCGTGCCATCAACTTTAGGGTCCGCCTTGAAAGTTGGTGCAGAAATGACCGTGAATTCAGATTCATGATCAACAAGCTCTTCCTCTGTTGGTCTGATGAACAATTGATGTGCGAAAAGGTTGTGCCAGGCGTATTCATTGATAACCTGGATTGGAAGCTGGTATTTCTTATCAGCACCCGCAAATCCTTTGAATACAAATACTTCTTCTTTTTCTTTAAGGAAATTCAATACCTTATTATATAGTTTTGTAAAAGATTCCTCGGAAATCGGCTGGTTGACAGAGCCCCAGTCAATTTTGTCCTTCACGGATTCTTCTTCGACAATGAATTTATCTTTAGGTGAACGGCCAGTATACTTACCAGTGGTCGCTCTTACGGCACCAGTTGAAGTTAGGAGCCCTTCGTTTCGGTTCAGGACTTTTTCAACAAGCTGGGGAACAGATAACTGAACCTTTACATTGCTTCCTTTTAATAATTCTGAAAGTTCATTTGATATTCCTACAACATTCATCGGAGAATACCTTCCTTTTTTATAGATTCAAAATTTAACTATTAACCTCGAGAAATGTCCAGCGCCAGCGCCTAGCCCCTCGAGACGCTTGTCTAGCTGCGGCTCCTAACTCCTCGAGACGCTTCGGTCCTGCCTATGAAGTCAAAAAACGACTTCACGGTCAGGCCCTCCAGCGCTTTTCGGAGTAGAGCAGTCGCCTCCGCTTTTCGAGTTCGGTCCGCCCAATGAAGTCAAAGAACGACTTCACTGGTCGGCCCTCCGAGGCACACGATGTGCTAGACCCGCCAGCCACAGGATAAGGAATGCGTCGAAGCGATCCATCGCACGACCGAAAGCGGTAGCTTTTGGGAGGACGTGGCGGTTTAGGCGGGCAGCGCTTGTCGGGGCTGAACAAGGCGCTTTTGCATTTCTTAAAAGATTAATATTTTGTAAGTGTTTTCATCTCGGTATTAGTATAACACATTCGTTTAATTAATCTATACTAATGACTCGAAAAATTACCTTGTACCTAACTTGCGTTATATAATTCTTTCTTTATATAGTCAAGCAAAAAGGGACGTTTGGAGGCCATTTTTTTATACAAAAAAACTTTCAACAACAATCGACAAATTTACCGAGAAAATCATTGACATGCAATTATAGTTTCGTTATGATTTGGTCTTGAACGGATACTCTCTTATCCCGAGCTGGTGGAGGGACAGGCCCAATGAAACCCAGCAACCTGCAGACGTGAAAAAACAGCTTTTTGGAATGCTGCTATTTCCGGGCAAAGGTGCTAACCTGACGCAAGGGAACTGCCCTTGAACGATAAGAGCGAAAGGCGCGGATTTAAGCATAAACCTTTCCTCGAAATTGGAGAGGTTTTTTTATTGCTTTTTTCTGTCCAAATGCATGAGAATGCAACCGGACTGCCTTCTTTGGTGTCATTGCTCCCGTGGGTGAAAATTAGAAAAAAAAGAAATTCACCATGAATCCTAAACAAATTTTTCTAATAAAAACTCAGCGTTTATTTCATACTACATAGGGAATGAGTACCGTATCAACCCGAGGTCTGTATTGGGACAGCCTCGATCAATTTTTATAAATGAGGGAGGAACTCAGATGTCAAACAAACGCCGTTTGTTCACTTCTGAATCAGTAACAGAAGGCCATCCGGATAAAATTTGCGATCAGATTTCTGACGCGATTTTGGATGCGATCCTTGCAAAAGATGCTAACGCACGTGTTGCTGCTGAAACATCAGTTACTACAGGCCTTGTACTAGTTGCAGGGGAAATCACTACATCTACATACGTAGATATTCCAAAAATCGTTCGTGAAACAGTCAAGGAAATTGGCTACACTCGCGCTAAGTACGGTTTCGACTCTGAAACTTGCGCAGTTTTGACTTCAATCGACGAGCAGTCTGCTGACATCGCAATGGGTGTTGACCAGGCTCTTGAAGCACGTGAAGGCCAAATGTCAGATGAGGAAATCGAAGCAATCGGAGCGGGAGACCAGGGCTTGATGTTCGGTTTTGCCTGCAACGAAACGAAGGAGCTTATGCCTCTTCCAATCTCATTGGCACACAAGATTTCACGCCGCCTGACTGAAGTTCGCAAGGAAGAAATCCTTCCATACCTTCGTCCGGACGGAAAAACTCAGGTAACAGTTGAATACGATGAGAACGACAAGCCTGTCCGCATCGATACAATCGTTATCTCAACTCAACACCACCCAGAGGTTTCGCTTGAGCAAATCCAGCGCAACCTTAAAGAACATGTCATCAAGCCTGTTGTACCAGCAGAATTGATTGACGAAAACACAAAGTACTTCATCAATCCAACTGGCCGTTTCGTAATCGGAGGACCACAGGGTGATGCAGGTCTTACTGGCCGTAAAATCATCGTTGATACTTACGGCGGATACGCTCGCCATGGCGGCGGCGCATTCTCCGGTAAAGATCCTACAAAAGTTGACCGCTCAGCTGCATACGCTGCACGTTACGTTGCGAAGAACATCGTAGCTGCTGGCCTTGCTGAAAAAGTTGAAGTTCAGCTTGCTTACGCAATCGGCGTTGCTCGTCCGGTATCGATCTCAATCGATACATTCGGAACAGGCAAAGTGAGCGAAGATGTATTAATCGACGTTGTTGAAAGCAACTTCGACCTTCGCCCGGCTGGTATCATCAACATGCTTGACCTGCGCAAGCCAATTTACAAGCAGACAGCTGCTTATGGACACTTCGGCCGTTCTGACGTTGACCTTCCATGGGAGCGTACAGACAAGGCTGAGGCACTTCGCACTCAAGCTCAAGGAAAATAAAATCACAAGGGAGTTGCATAGAAATATGTAACTCCCTTTATTATTTGCCGTCTAATCAAGGAAGAGGCAGAATGCCCTCAGGTTTGCGAATGGTCCAAAAGGTGTAAAATAGAGTATTACCTTAAATTTCCCTTAGATTTTACTGCAAAAACTTTGCGTTTAATGATAGTATTAGATGGTATGTTTTTAGATAGTAAAAACACTGGAAAATAACAATAAATTTTTATCTGAAATGGAGAAGGTGAAGTACATAATGTGTGGCTTTATCGGTTGTGTACATGAAAATGCACAGGAATTCAGCAGCGATGACAAGCAGCTGTTTAAAAATATGAATGATATCATCACCCACCGTGGTCCCGATGATGATGGGTATTTCTATGATGGGCATATCCAGTTCGGCTTCCGCCGTCTGAGCATCATAGACCTTGAGGCTGGACATCAGCCTTTGACGTATGAAAATGAGCGCTACTGGATCATTTTCAACGGGGAAATCTACAACTATCTTGAGCTTCGTGAAGAGTTGATTGAAGAAGGGCTTACCTTCGAAACTCATTCAGACACTGAAGTCATCATTGCCCTGTACAGCCATTATAAAGAACAGGCTGTTGACAAGCTGCGCGGAATGTTCGGGTTTGTCATCTGGGATAAAGAGGAGCAGGTTCTTTACGGTGCTCGCGACCATTTCGGCATCAAGCCATTTTTCTACTTTGAAGATGAGAACCGTACATTCTTCGGGTCTGAAAAGAAGAGCATTCTGCTTGCGCTTGAGAATGATGTCCTTGATTACAAGGCACTGCAGCATTATTTGACTTATCAATTCGTGCCAGAGCCAAATACAATGTCTGAAGGCATCTATAAGCTAGAGCCAGGTCATTATTTTACAAAGAAAATCGGTTCGCCGATGGAAATCAAGCGATACTGGAAAGCGAGCTTCTCGCCAATCCATAGGTCTGAGGATGAATTCACGAAGGAGATCAGGGATGTCCTGTTCGAGTCGGTAAAAATCCACATGCGCAGTGATGTGCCAGTTGGTTCTTTCCTTTCTGGCGGAATTGATTCCTCAATCATCGCGTCGATTGCGAAGCAGTATCATCCTTCGATTAAGACATTCTCTGTTGGATTTGAACAAAATGGCTTCAGCGAGATTGACGTCGCTAAGGAAACGGCTGATCGACTTGGTGTTGAAAACATCAGCTATGTGATCAGTCCGCAGGAATACATGGATGAACTTCCGAAAATCATGTGGCATATGGATGACCCGCTTGCTGATCCTGCAGCTATACCTTTGTACTTCGTTGCCCGTGAAGCAAGAAAGCATGTGACGGTAGTCCTTTCCGGAGAAGGTGCGGATGAGCTGTTCGGCGGTTATAACATTTACCGTGAACCGCAGGATCTTGAGATGTTCAACAAAATTCCTAGAGTAGGGAAGTCGATGCTGAAGGGCATCTCAAAAATGATGCCAGAGGGCATGAGAGGCAAGAGCTTCATTGAACGCGGCGTAACACCAATGGAAGAGCGATACATTGGAAATGCGAAGATGTTCACTGAAAAAGAGAAGAGCGAACTGCTCCACGTTTATAATGGACAGTACGATTACAGGGATATCACGAAGCCTCTTTATCGCGAGAGCAGAGGCTACGATCCGGTTGATACAATGCAATATATCGATATCCACACTTGGATGCGCGGGGACATTTTATTGAAGGCTGATAAAATGACGATGGCTCATTCTTTGGAGCTGCGTGTGCCATTCTTGGATAAAGTAGTGTTTGAAACAGCTTCAAAGATTCCTACAAGCTTGAAAACAGCTAATAACACAACCAAGTACATTTTGCGTAAAGCGGCTGAAGGTGTTGTACCTGATCACGTTCTTACACGCAAAAAGCTTGGCTTCCCGGTGCCGATTCGCCACTGGCTGAAGAATGAAATGAACGAGTGGGCGAAGAACATCATCAAGGAAAGCAACACAGAGCATCTTATCAATAAGTCTTACTTATTGAAGCTTTTGGATGACCACTGCCAGAACAAGGCCGACAACAGCCGCAAAATCTGGACAGTTCTGATGTTCATGATGTGGCATGATGTTTATGTCGAAAAAAAATACTCCTTCCAGAAGGAGTATGAGGCTCAGAAAGTTTTACAATCTTAAAAATCATGGAAGGTAGGTAACTGCTTGCCTTCCCATCTGCACCCAGGCTTCCACGAAGTCCTTAATGGGTGCTTTTTTATTTTTCTCACCAGTCAACGGGTCGTTGAAATAAACGGAATTTTCATCATAGCCGGTAACCAATACAGAATGCTCTTTTGTTGTAACTTTGACTTCTCCATTAGGTGTATACCATGTTTGGAAAAAGCTATCGTCCAATCTTTTATATTCAGTGTTCGTGATGATCCATACTGGCCTGTTATCAGAAAGATGAATTTTCAGTTCCTGGAATTCTGCACCAGTCAGATCTTTTATTTTGCCCGGAAGGTACTGTTCGGCCAATTCAGCAATCGGTTTATGGTAGACACCCAGTCCTGGTTGCGTGTATGTGTACATATTGCCTACGAAGCCTTCATTAGGATCACCGAAATAGATTTTGCCATTATTGAGACGGTATTCAGCCGGGTTTTTCTTTACTTCCCTGGCAAGTGTCAGCTTGTCCACTTGAACATCCTGGTACTGAAGGAGCATGGCGAGACTTGTGACTTCGCATCCTCTTGGAAGCTCAGGCATCTGCCATATGACCGGAGCATCTAAGAGAACCTGTTTTTTTATTGGGATGATTTCAGGTTTGTATTCTTCTATGGTAGCAGCTGCCTGTCGTGGTGCACTTGGCTCGGGCTCATCAAGCCATTCCTTGACCGACTGGACAGCCTGGGCAACATGTGAAGCCTGCAGGTTCTCGAGCAGGAAAGCCCCGGCTACCGATGTAAAAACAAACAAGAACATCAAGATGGATTTGAACATGCTATTTTGTTTTCGGATTAACAGAAAAAACAAAACTAGCAGCGGTACAACAGCCGCAATTGATATATATAACATATCCACAACGATCACCTGGCCCGTCCGCATATTTTAAAAATTGCAGGGTATAATATATAAATTAATATCGGACTGATGCGGGATATGTTTAATCAATCATTGTTCTTTGTTCTGTAGGTTTTTATAATATTGGCCTTTCTCGGCATACTCTCTTGAGATTCGTTCCATGTCTCGGATGTCGTCTTCGTTCAACTCGCGGATGACCTTGGCCGGCCGCCCGAATGCAAGTGTGTTAGGAGGGATTTTTTTGCCTTGAGGGACAAGGCTGCCAGCGCCAATAAAAGCACCTTCGCCGATTTCTGCCTGATCCAGGATGATTGAGCCCATTCCAATCAATGCTTTTTTTCGGATGATGCAGCTATGAAGGACGACCTGGTGGCCAACTGTCACTTCATCCTCAAGAATCAAAGGGTTATTGGGGCTCTGATGGAGGACAGAGTTATCCTGGATATTCACTTTATTACCGATAATGGTGGGAGCGACGTCGCCACGGATCGAGGTATTAAACCATACGCTCGATTCTTCGCCAATTTCGACATCCCCGCTAATCGTTACATAATCTGCAATAAAAGCGGAATCCGCTATTTTAGGTGTCTTGCCTTTGTAAGGATAAATCATTGAATACACTCCTAAATAAAATAGTTTTTCAGTGCTTTCATTTTTATTTTTCATTAATTATATATTATAGTTCTTTTAAAGAAAGAAAAAGTATTTGAGTGGGGGAATGGTCATGTGGAAATGGGAAGCTGACGGGGATGCTAAGGCTGTAATCGTTATGATTCATGGTGCCCTTGAGCATCACAGGCGATATGGGTGGCTAATTGAAGCGTGGCGCTCATCCGGATTTCATGTCTTAATGGGTGATTTGCCTGGCCATGGCATGACAACGAGGGCGAGCCGTGGCCATATTGATACATTCGACGATTATATTTTGGAAGTGAAAGAGTGGGTAGAGGCAGCTTATGAATTTGACCTGCCGGTATTTTTGCTAGGCCACAGCATGGGAGGGCTTGTAGCGATCCGCATGCTGCAGGAGGAACGTGTCGAAATTGCAGGACTCATTTTGTCATCGCCATGTCTTGGTTTGATCAATTATCCTTCGAAAATGCTGGATATGCTTTCGCACGGCTTGAATGTACTAGTTCCCGCCATGCGGATGTCGCCAGGCCTGACAGTTGAAATGGCAACAAGGAATGAGGATGTGAGGGCTGTGGATGCAAATGACTCACTTTACCTTACAAAGGTATCAATCCGCTGGTACCGTGAACTTATCGCAGCAATGGAGCAAGCCTTTGAAAACATGGGAAAAGTCCAGGACGTTCCAACGCTCCTGGTGCAGGGCGGCGATGATCGGATCGTGGATAAACGTTCTGTCAAGGAATGGTTCAACAATGCTCCGCTGTCGGAAAAAAGAT
>NZ_JBIQOE010000039.1:0-25870 GCF_047739415.1 Mesobacillus sp.
TCTATATCCTTGAAGTTCATTTAGGTGTATGGTAATATAATAACAACAGATGAAGAGTCCTGATGTGTTCGTTGTTTAACCTGAAGTTTTGACCTAACATCTATCCTTCGGGAGTTCGCGTTTTCGGACCGCGTAAACGCCTCTGGCTAGAGGACTTACAGAAATCCGGAACAGGGCACCCACCTGCTGAGAGCGGGTTCAAGACGAAGGCAACCAACACGACGGCACGATTGGGACTCTTCCTACATACATAATCAAAAACCATGCGGATGCATGGTTTTTTTGATGCATCATGTTCATTCCTATAGAGAGCTAATCAGGCACCTATATGACTGAATGGGTTCTTCTCCTAACGGACAGATTTTGTGATTTTGGTCTTCTGTTTGTCCGATAGAGCCCTTCTAACGGACAGATTTTGTGATTTTGGTCTTCTGTTTGTCCGATAGAGCTCTTCTAACGGACAAATTTTGTGATTTTGGTCTTCTGTTTGTCCGATAGAGCCCTTCTAACGGACAGATTTTGTGATTTTGATCTTCTGTTTGTCCGATAGAGCCTTTCTAACGGACAGATTTTGTGATTTCGGTCTTCTGTTTGTCCGATAGAGCCCTTCTAACGGACAGATTTTGTGATTTCGGTCTTCTGTTTGTCCGATAGAGCCCTTCTAACGGACAAATTTTGTGATTTTGGTCTTCTGTTTGTCCGATAGAGCCCTTCTAACGGACAGATTTTGTGATTTTGGTCTTCTGTTTGTCCGATAGAGCCTTTCTAACGGACAGATTTTAGGATTTTCTCCCTCTATTTGTCCGACAGAGCCATTCCAATAGACACTTTTTAGCAATTTGGCTGCCTTCCCTCCAGTAATTCACACAACCAAATTAATATACACTTTAATTCCTATAAAAATACTTGAAATTAACGCCGGGTATGTTATATTCAAAAGCGGGTATAGATAGTAACATCAATCTTATATTTGGAGTGAGTTTAAATGCTTCATCAATTTTCTCGTAATGAATTGGCCATCGGCAAGGAAGGCCTTGATATAATGAAAAATAGTACCGTCGCTGTTTTAGGGATAGGCGGGGTCGGTTCGTTTGCGGCAGAAGCTTTGGCTAGATCGGGTGTTGGCAAGCTGATTCTGATCGACAAGGATGATGTCGATATCACCAATGTTAACCGTCAGCTTATTGCTCTTCTTTCAACTGTCGGCAAGCAGAAGGTAGAAGTAATGCGCGACAGGATCATGGATATTAATCCTGAATGCGAAGTCATTGCGTTAAAAATGTTCTATACTGAAGAAACATATGAAGAGATTTTTGGCTACGATTTGGATTTTATTGTTGATGCTTCTGATACAATCTCTTATAAAATCCATTTGATCAAGGAATCGATCAAGCGTGACATCCCTATGATCTCGAGTATGGGCGCAGCTAACAAGATGGATCCGACCCGATTCCAGATTGCTGACATCTTCAAGACACACACTGATCCGCTCGCTAAAGTCATTCGTACTCGGTTACGCAAAGAAGGAGTCAAAAAGGGGATTCCGGTTGTTTTTTCAGATGAAAGCCCGATTGTGATCCGTGAAGATGTTCGAAAAGAGGTCGGCAATGATAAGGCTGAAATTCGGAAGGCGAAAATGCCGCCATCTTCAAATGCGTTTGTTCCGTCAGTGGCTGGGCTCATTATGGCAAGCTATGTTGTCAGGGAATTGTTAAAAGACATTGAAATAGAACGTGTGAATAGCTAAAAAAGCGGCAAGGACCACCATGATGATGGTCCTGCCGCTTATTTTTTATTGCCCGTAATTTTTTCATAGATCGCCGCAATTGCCTGTTCAAATTTTCCGGTCTTCTTTGGCTTGTAATATACTTTATTTTTAATCCTGTCCGGGAGATACTGTTGTTTGACCCAACCGCCCTCATAATCATGCGGGTATAGGTAATCAACGCCTCTACCCAGGTCTTTCGCGCCTTTATAATGGGCATCCTTTAAATGGTCAGGAACTTCGCCGCTGATACCGGAACGGATGTCAGCCAGTGCGGAATCAAGCGCAACATAAGCAGAATTGGACTTTGGAGACAGACATAGTTCTATAACCGCATTGGCCAATGGTATCCTTGCTTCCGGAAAGCCAACCCGTTCTGCTGCTTCAATGGCTGCCAGCGTCCTTTGTCCTGCCTGCGGGCTCGCCAGTCCAATATCTTCATAGGCAATGACAAGAAGCCTGCGGTTGATGCTGACAAGGTCGCCTGCTTCTATCAATCTGCCTAAGTAGTGCAGAGCGGCATTCACGTCGCTGCCCCTGATTGATTTTTGGAAACCTGACAGCACATCATAATGGGCATCGCCGTCTTTATCATGTGAGAGACTTTTTTTCTGCATGCACTCTTCGGCTGCAGATTCATCAATATGGATAATCCCATCCTTATCAGTTTCGGTTGACAGTACTGCGAGTTCAAGCGCGTTCAATGAGCTTCTCACATCTCCGCCTGAAGCGGTAGCGAAATGGGTGAGTGCCTCCTCTGTAATTTCAATATTTAAGTTTCCAAGGCCTCGCTCTTCATCCGCAATTGCTCTGCGGAGTGCAGCTTTTATATCATTTGGTTCAAGCGGCTTCAGTTCGAAAATCTGACATCTTGACCGGATAGCGGGATTAATAGCGTGATATGGATTGCTTGTGGTCGCTCCAATCAGAACAATCATCCCGTTTTCAAGGTAAGGAAGCAGGAAGTCCTGCTTTCCCTTATCAAGGCGGTGAACCTCATCGAGAAGCAGGATGACCTTCCCTGACATTTTCGCTTCAGCGGCGACTACTTCCATATCTTTTTTATTATTGGTAACAGCGTTCAGAGTCCTGAACGCGAAATTCGTGCTTCCTGCAATAGCGCTGGCAATGGAGGTTTTTCCGATTCCAGGCGGTCCGTAAAGAATCATCGAGGACAATTGCTTTGCCTTGACCATTCGATTGATAATTTTTCCTTCAGCTACAAGATGCGACTGGCCAATCACTTCCTCAATCGTCCGAGGCCGCATTCTGAAAGCAAGAGGTTTAAGATTCATGCTCATCGCTCCAATAACGCATATTTCGTATATATACAATAACACGAACGAGGGACTTGCGCATGGTCCACGCAATTTGTGCTATAATTGCAAAAGCCTACCTATTGACTGAGGATTTTGGTAGTATTTATAGTGAGAGAATGCCATATGGGGCATTATGAATATATCTGAAAAAATAGCTAACCTTTAAGAAAAATTTGAATAGAGGTGCATTATGAAAATTTCAACGAAAGGGCGCTATGGACTGACGATCATGATCGAGCTGGCCAAAAAATATGGAGAGGGTCCAATATCTCTAAAATCCATTGCGCAAACAAACGATTTATCGGAGCATTACCTGGAGCAATTGGTTGCGCCGCTAAGGAATGCCGGCCTGGTGAAAAGTATCAGGGGAGCATATGGCGGCTACATTCTCAGTTCTGAACCGTCAACCATCTCGGCCGGAGACATCATCCGAGTCCTGGAAGGGCCTATCAGCATTGTTGAAGGTATAGAGGACGAGGAACCAGCCAAGCGTGAGCTCTGGACACGAATCAGGGACGCGGTCAAGGACGTACTCGATAATACGACAATCGAAGACCTCGCCAATCATTCAGACAACTTTGGCGAGTCTGACGCTTATATGTTTTATATTTAGGTTTACTTAAGTGAAAATTTGTAGCCTGCACAATCCATTATTAATGGAGATGCAATAACGGCATTTTAAAAAATCTTCTGAAGAGAGGGTAAGACTTTGGAAAGAATCTATTTGGACCATGCAGCCACTACACCAATGCACCCAGACGTCCTCGCGGAAATGGTCAAGGTAATGGAAGCGGAGTTCGGCAACCCTTCAAGCATCCATCATTTCGGTCGTGAGGCAAGAAAGATCCTTGACGATACCCGCGATGAACTGGCGAAAAGCATCGGGACGAAGGGGAACAATATCATTTTTACGAGCGGCGGGACTGAAGCTGACAATCTGGCTATTATCGGTTATGCCGAAAATAATCGCTCTAAGGGACAGCATATCATCACGACAAAGATTGAACACCATGCTGTCCTGCATAGCTGTGAGGAATTGGTGAAACGAGGGTTTGAGGTCACATATCTGCCGGTGGATGAACATGGCCAGATATCCATGGAATCATTCGAAGAGGCATTGCGTGATGATACGATCCTTGTAACAATAATGTACGGAAACAATGAGGTAGGCACAATCCAGCCGATAAAAGAGATTGGTGGAATGCTCGCTGATCATCAAGCTGTTTTCCATACAGACGCTGTCCAGGCTTATGGCATTGAAAAATTGGATGTCGATGAACTTAAGGTTGATTTGCTTTCCGTTTCAGCCCATAAAATCAATGGCCCAAAGGGGATAGGTTTTCTTTTTATCCGTGATGGAATCAAGCTGGCGCGTCAGCTTTTCGGCGGTGAACAAGAAAGAAAACGCCGTGCCGGTACCGAGAATGTCGCAGCTATCGCCGGGTTTCGAAAAGCAGTTCAGCTATCCCAACATGAGCTGGAAACAAAACGAAACTTCTATAATGATTTAAGGAATTTGTTCATCGATAAACTTCAAATTAGCGGAATCTCTTTCCAGCTGAACGGATTGCTTGATAAATCACTCCCTCATATTTTAAACTTAAGCTTTCCAGGCACGAATGTCGAAGCGATGCTTGTCAACCTTGACCTATCTGGAATAGCTGCTTCAAGCGGTTCAGCCTGTACTGCGGGTTCAATCGATCCATCGCATGTTCTTGTAGCGTTGTTCGGAAAAGAAGATGATAAGCTGACAAATTCTATCCGATTCAGCTTCGGTTTGCACAATACAAGAGAACAGATTGAAAAAGCAGCAGAGGACACGGCGGAAATTGTCCGAAGGCTTGCGAAAAATAGCCAGGTTTAAGGGAAGAATAAGTTTTATAGGAAGAGAAAAGAGGTGAAGCATAATGGAAAAATCACCTAAGGATACAAGAGTGGTGGTAGGAATGTCCGGTGGTGTTGATTCATCAGTTGCTGCGCTCATTTTGAAGGAGCAGGGATATGATGTGATCGGCATCTTCATGAAAAACTGGGACGACACGGATGAAAACGGAGTCTGCACGGCTACCGAGGATTACGAGGATGTGATACGTGTCTGCAACCAGATCGGGATTCCATATTATGCGGTCAATTTTGAAAAACAATATTGGGATAAGGTTTTCACTTATTTCCTTGATGAATATAAAGCAGGCAGGACTCCTAACCCGGATGTCATGTGCAACAAGGAAATTAAATTCAAAGCATTCCTTGAGCACGCAATGAACCTGGGCGCAGATTACCTGGCGACAGGTCATTATGCACGAGTCGAAGACCGGGACGGAGAACGCAAAATGCTCCGCGGTCTTGATGAAAATAAGGACCAGACTTATTTCTTGAACCAATTGAGTCAGGACCAGATAGAAAAAGTGTTGTTCCCAATCGGAAACCTGGAAAAATCCCGTGTCAGGGAGCTTGCAAAAGAAGCGAATCTTGCCACAGCAACCAAAAAAGACAGTACCGGCATCTGCTTCATTGGTGAAAGGAATTTCAAGGAGTTCCTTGGAAATTACCTTCCGGCTCAGCCAGGAAATATGGAGACGATGAACGGCGAGGTAAAAGGGAAGCATGACGGTCTGATGTATTATACAATAGGCCAGCGCCAGGGTCTTGGCATTGGTGGTTCAGGTGAACCTTGGTTTGTTGTCGGCAAAGACCTTGAACGCAATGTCTTGCTTGTTGAACAAGGCTTCCACAATGAACTGCTGTATTCAGACAGCATCACAGCGGTAAATGTGGGCTTTGTATCTGACAAGGAGAAGCCTAAAAAGTTCGAATGCACAGCAAAATTCCGCTACCGGCAGCCTGATAATGCTGTGACGGTGGAGCTGCAGGATGATGGGACCGCAAAAGTCCTGTTCAAAGAGCCGATCCGCGCCGTGACACCAGGACAAGCGGTCGTTTTCTACGATGGGGAAGAATGTCTTGGCGGAGGTACGATTGATGAAATTTTCAAGAACGGAAACAAACTGACATATGTCGGTTAATCCTGATAAAATCCCCGGCGGGTCAGCTTCGCCGGGGATTGTTTTGGCTTAGGCTCTTTTTGGGATACTTTCTACTAAATCTAAAAATCTATAGGTCAGGTGTTACCTCGAAAAGAGTCTAAATCCTGCTTAAATATGGTATACTTTCTTGGAGAATGGAGTGTTAGAAATGGATAAAAACGAGATAGGCATTGAGTTTATGAAAGAAGGCAAATGGGAAGAGGCTGCCAAGGCATTTGCGGAAGCGATTGATGCTCAGCCAGAAAATCCAGTTGCATACATAAATTTCGGAAACGTCCTCACCGCAGTTGGTGATACTGAAAGAGCAATGAACTTTTATGATAAAGCAATCAGCCTGGATGAGAATGCAACTGCCGCATACTACAGCAAGGGCAGCGTTTATTATGATAACCAAAATTTCGAGGATGCCAGAAAAATGTTTGAGCTGGCGATGAAAAAAGGGCTGGACAATGGGGATAATTTTTTCATGCTTGGTATGACGTTAGTGCAGATGGGCAGTAACAAGCTTGCTCTGCCATATTTACAGCGCAGCACGGAACTTCTTGAAAATGATGCTGAAGCCCATTTCCAACATGGACTTTGCCTTGCAAGGGAAGGTTTTATCGACGAAGCGATTAATGCTCTCGAACTGGCAATATCGCTGGATTCGCAGCATGCGGACGCCATCTATAATCTTGGCGTCGCTTATGGCTACAAAGAAAATGGCGATAAAGCGCTCGAAATGTTTAACCGAGCTTTGGAGATCCAGCCAGACCACTTGCTCGCAGGCCACGGCAAGAAATTAATTGAGGGACAGGATATTCATTAACTAAAATGAATCGACGGAAAGGGGGGAAGTACTTTGGACAAACAGGACTCGCTTGATTTGTATTCTGAACAAGGCAAGTTCATGAAAGGGAAGCATCTTGTTACTATTTTTCATAATGAACAAAATCTTTATACAGTCCTGAGAATCAGGGTTGAGGAAACAAATGAGCAGTACGAGGATAAAGAAGCAGTCATTACAGGGTATTTCCCCCGGATTCACGAGCAGGAGACTTATATATTCTTTGGTGATGTCAAAGAGCACCCCAAGTTCGGTGCGCAATTCCATGCGACTCATTTCCGGAAAGACCTGCCACAGTCAAAGCAGGGGATCATCAGCTACCTTTCCGGTGATCTTTTTAAAGGAATCGGAAAGAAAACAGCTGAGAAGATTGTCGATACACTGGGTGAAAAGGCCATCACGAGGATTATCGAGAACCCATCTCTCCTTGACCAGATTCCGAAGTTGGCACCTGAAAAAGCAAAGGAACTTTATGACACATTAATGGAACATCAGGGCCTAGAACAAGTAATGGTCGCATTGAACGAATATGGCTTTGGTCCTCAGCTGTCGATGAAAATTTATCAGGTATACAAAGAACAGGCCATTGACGTGATTCAGAACAACCCTTATAAGCTTGTGGAGGATATCGAAGGCATCGGTTTCGGAAGGGCGGATGAACTGGGCAGCCAGCTCGGGCTGACAGGTAACCATCCTGACCGGATCAAGGCTGCCTGTCTATATACACTTGAGAATTCGAGCATTCAGGGTGGGCATGTTTTCATGGATGCGGAAGAGCTCCTCGTGGAGGTAAAAAAGCTGCTTGAAGACAATCAGCATATCGAGATTGAATTCACTGATATCTCGAACGAAATCATCAAACTCGGTGATGAAAGAAAGCTGGTTGCCGAAGAACAGAGAATCTATCTGCCATCCCTTTATTACTCGGAAAAAGGCGTGGTTGTGAACATTAAAAGGATTCTTGAGCAGACAGAATACGAAAATCAGTTTCCCGAATCGGAGTTTCTTCTGGCACTTGGAAACCTTGAGGAGAGACTTGGTGTCCAATACGGTCCAAGTCAGAAGGAAGCGATCCAGACAGCGCTTATGTCACCAATGATGATTTTGACCGGTGGTCCCGGCACAGGTAAAACGACGGTTATTAAGGGAATTGTTGAACTTTATGCAGAACTTCACGGCTGTTCTCTGGATCCGAAAGATTACAAAAAAGAAGAGCCTTATCCGTTCTTGCTTGCGGCTCCGACTGGTCGTGCGGCAAAGAGGATGACTGAGTCAACAGGTCTGCCTGCCGTGACAATCCATAGGCTGTTGCGCTGGAATGGCGCAGAAGGTTTTGATCATAATGAAGACCAGCCGCTTGAGGGAAAGATATTGATTATCGATGAAACCTCAATGGTTGATATATGGCTCGCCCATCAATTATTCAAATCCCTGCCTGACAATATTCAGGTGATCGTGGTGGGAGATGAAGACCAACTTCCTTCAGTAGGTCCTGGGCAGGTACTGAAGGATCTTTTGGATTCTGGAAGGGTCCCAACTGTGAGGCTGACGGATATATACAGGCAGGCTGAAGGTTCGTCAATAATCGAACTTGCCCACCAAATCAAAAAAGGGTCTCTGCCAGACGACATTTCAGCCCAACAGCCTGACCGTTCTTTTATAAAATGTACGACAAGCCAGATTCCCCAGGTAGTTGAGAAAGTTGTCGCCAATGCAAAGAAAAAAGGATATTCTCCAAGGAACATCCAGGTTCTGGCACCGATGTACCGAGGGCCAGCCGGCATTGACCGTCTGAACGAGCTGCTGCAGGATCTCTTCAATCCTAATTCTGATGGAACGAGGAAAGAACTTGCGTTTGGCGATGTGAAATATCGGATCGGAGATAAGGTCCTTCAGCTAGTCAATCAGCCGGAAGCCAATGTGTTCAATGGGGACATGGGTGAGGTTGTCGCGATATTTTACGCAAAGGAAAACACGGAAAAACAGGACCAGCTGATTGTTTCCTTCGACGGCATTGAAGTCACCTATAATAGGTCGGACCTCTCGCAAATCACCCACGCTTATTGCTGTTCCGTGCATAAATCCCAGGGAAGTGAATTTCCGATTGTCGTCCTTCCAGTGGTAAAAAGCTACTACAGAATGCTGCGCAGAAATCTGATTTATACAGCAATAACCAGGAGTAAACAATTCCTGATTCTAGTTGGCGAAGAAGAAGCACTAAAAATGGGGATAGAACGCGGCGAAGATACCGCAAGGAATACAACACTCGTTGAGAAGCTTGTACAAATACTGCCTGAATTGCAAGAAACGGGTGGAAAGGATCAAAGCGTATCTGAGTCGGAAGGTAAACTCCAAAATCAAGATAATACCGGAAAAGATAAAAAAATGGATTATATTGAAATCATTAAAAACGCTGATCCGATGATCGGAATGGACAATCTTTCTCCTTATGATTTTATGGAGGAAGGTAGTTAGCCTTAAGAACCCGCGTACCTGTACGCGGGTTCTTCCTTGCTCGCCTTTACCTCAATGTTGCGGAAATTTCCTGCATTTTTTTATTCACTAAAGGATAAAAATGATTCTTAGCGTCTGTTGTGGAATTTCCGCCAAAAAATCCTGTTCCTGGGCAAGTTTTGACTGCGTGGCCTTCTCCTTCATCCAGTACTCTTTCACCTGAATTTATATCCCACCAATGGTGATAGGTGATACTGTCAACAGAAGGAGAAAGGCCGAATTTCATCATAAGCAATGCTGTGACCGTAAGGATTGTCTCCCTTTGCTCAGCAGTCATCTGGTTATTTCCAGTATCGAAATTCCCCACATTCTCTATTGCAAGTGCATCTGCTTCAATCTCTCGCATCACCGATTCATTCAGCAGTCCAAACGAACCTTCTGGAGGGGTGTTAAATGATCTTCCTACAGCTACCTTTCCATCCGGAAATGTCGTCAGTTGCTGGCTGATTGTGCTCCACTTCATTGAGTTAACATGATAGTCTTCCATTCCCTTTAATAAGGTAAAGTGATTGGAACCATTAAACTGCTGATACGATGGCTGATAGGTATGATGCTGCTGGATCTTACCAATTTTTCGTGTGAAAAGGTGATTGAATAGCCAGTCCTTAAATTCCTCCCTTGTCATGAGCACATATTGCCCCTGCATGGAGAGTCTTTTAGGAGGTATCCGCAAAATTTGGCCTACATATATCATATTTGAGCTAAGATTATTAGCGGTTTTAATTGACTGTACGTTGGAATTGAAAGCGACTGATAGCTTCCATAATGTGTCCCCTGGCACGACTTCATACATGACCGGTACTCTTAACTTCTGCCCAACTAAAATCAAATCCGACTGCAGACCATTAATGAGTTTAATGTCTTCAACAGATGTCCGGTAAGCAGCAGCGATTTTCCATAAATAATCCCCTGGCTTAACCTCATAAGTGTTCCTCGGATGATTGGCAGCAGATACAATCCCAACATTCATTAAAACTAAACATAAACTGAACAATAATACAGAGATGCGTTTTTTCATGTTGTTAATTCCTTTCATTCTGAGTTCGAATGGCGTTTCTGTACTTAGTGTGCAAAACCATCAAAGAGATTACACAGTATTTTAAAAATATTTGTCTGGTCTTCGAATGGAAATCCTTACACCACATGAATTGCCTGCAGACAGTGGAAACTAAGAGTGTTCGGAAAGGCGGGACACACTTTTGCGGACATTTTCACTTTTAAAGGGACTGCCTGTATATGAATTGGCGAATGGTCAAAAACTGGGCGAAGTTTGTGATGTGAGCATTTCTGGCAATGGAAGCGTAGTAGGCTTACTTGTAAAAAAGGGTGCGTTCATCAAGAAGACGTTTCAGGTAAAAGTGGACCAGGTTTCATCCTTTGGTGAAGATGGGATCATGGTGAAAGACAAATCAACCTTGAAGCGATTGGAGACAGAGCCTGAATATACATTCGAGCACAATGAGAGCCTTGCTGGGAAAAAGTTTCTTTCGAAAGAAGGTGAGCAGCTTGGCTTGCTGGAGGATGTATATTTTTTGGAAGAATTGGGCACGATTGTAGGGTACGAATTAACGGATGGCTTTTTTTCGGATATAGCGAATGGAAAGCGTGTCATAAAGACAACTGGTCCGCCTGCAATCGGAAAGGATGCCATCGTCGTCACTGTCAAATCGAGATGAGGTGTCCTTATGTTAAGTTGTCCCAATTGCAGAAGCAAGGATATCGGTAAAATTGGCATTAACCAATATTACTGCTGGAATTGCTTCATCGAACTGTCTCTGAACAAAGGCTTGATCCATACCCATCAAGTCGAAGAAGATGGAACATTGAGCTCACTTGATGATTTATTTGAGGAAGATCAACGTCAATACGGGATGTAAAATAAATCAAAGAGGTGAAGCGCATGAATAAAATGTTAACCTCCGTAATCGCTTTGGGCGCTGGTATGGCGGCTTACAATTATGCTTCCAACAACAATATGATGTCTGGAAGGAAAATGAAGAAGCTTGGCAAGAAAATGACCAGAGCTTTATTCTAATTTGGATATAATCAGATTAATCCCTTGCGTATCCGCAAGGGATTTTTTATTGCCAGACTGAAAAAAAACGCTGGAAATTTCCAATGCTATAAAAATTACAATATCGCTATAAAAACGAACTTTTCGCTATGAAATTCAAAAATCTTGGCTTTAATAAACTCTCCAAATGGCCAAACATGAATAATCCACCTCCTTTCTTTCAAGAATAAACAGGAAGGAGGCCGAAAATCGATGAATATCCAGATGAAATGGTATTACCGGCTTGGATTTCTTCTCCTTTTATTCATTGTCCTATATGTTTTTATAAAATTGCAGTCTATATGGGTCCCTTTTCTGGAAGTACTGCTTTCACTTGTTGTGCCTTTTTCTATTGCTGCTTTCATTACATATTTGCTTCATCCTATTGTTGAGGCCCTTCACCAAAAAGGGCTGCACCGTGGAGTTTCAATCTTAATAATATATATTCTGTTTTTTGGAGGGGCTGGCTTTGCTTTTTACAAAGGGATTCCTGCGCTGATTCACCAGTTGGGCGACCTTGCGGAAAATGCTCCGTATTTCGCAGAGCAGTATAAACAAATGGTCAATAACATTGTTGACCAGACTTCGACATGGCCGTCAGGCATCCACGAGAGAATCGAAGATGGAATTACTCGGATGGAGCAATGGCTTGATGGTGTGCTTGCAGGTACGATGACATTCCTGATGGATATCATTAATTCCATCCTTACGATTGCCGTGATCCCGTTTATTGCTTTTTACATGCTGAAGGATTTCGACGTCATGAAAAAAGCGGCGTGGTATCTCACCCCACGGCAGTGGAGACAGCCAGGCACTAAGTTCCTGCATGAAGTCGACAAATCGTTGGGCAGTTATATTCGCGGGCAGCTGCTCATATGCCTCATTATTGGTGTCCTGTCTTCATTGTTTTTTTGGCTGGCAGGCATAAAGTATTCGCTGCTGCTTGGAGCGATTGTCGGGATAACAAATGTGATCCCTTATTTCGGTCCGATTATTGGAGCTATTCCAGCTGTGATCATTGCCGCGACAATGTCGGTGAAAATGGTGCTTTTATCACTCGTGATCGTGTTCTCTCTTCAGTTCCTCGAGGGAAATATCCTTTCCCCGCTGATTGTCGGTAAAAGCCTTCACATGCATCCACTGATGATCATGTTTGCGCTGCTGGCGGGGGAAGAGGTTGGCGGCATTCTTGGTTTGATACTTGCCGTTCCCGTCCTGGTGGTATTGAGGGCTGCACTGATACACGCAAAGGATCATATTATACTGGAAAGAAAGAAAGAGCGTCCATCCTAAAATTTTGCCAAGTCGTTTGACAAAGTACAATCGGCTATATATAATTCGGCTATAGATTAATAATTCGAAAAATGTAGAAGGAACGAGTATGTTATAGACCATCGTCCAGAGAGGGATTCCCAGGCTGTAAGAATTCCCGGTGAAGGATAACAGAAGGCTATTCCGGAGTGCAGGCAAAACCTGCCGTAGCAGCTGCGTTAAAGCGTTTTTGAGAGATGGGCGTGCCGTTTTACGTCCATAATCAGGGTGGTACCGCGAGCAAGCTCTCGTCCCTGTCCAGGGATGAGGGCTTTTTTTGTTGCCTAAAATCCCTGAAAGCTTAAATTTCATTTGGGTTTAGGAGGTTAGTTTTATGAAAAAACTGACAGGTGCTGAAATCAGAAGAATGTATCTTGATTATTTTAAGGAAAAAGGCCATGCAATCGAACCGAGCGCATCGCTTGTACCGCACGATGATCCTTCTCTTCTATGGATCAACAGCGGTGTTGCAACACTGAAAAAATATTTTGACGGCCGTGTCGTACCTGAAAATCCACGGATTACAAACGCGCAGAAATCAATCCGTACGAATGATATAGAAAATGTCGGCAAGACAGCGCGCCACCATACGTTCTTTGAGATGCTCGGGAACTTCTCAATCGGCGACTATTTCAAGGTAGAAGCAATTGAATTCGCATGGGAATTCCTTACGGATGAAAAATGGATCGGCTTTGATCCAGAGAAACTGTCCGTGACAATTCACCCTGAAGACGATGAAGCTTTCAATATTTGGAGAGAAAAAGTCGGTGTTCCTGAAGAACGAATCATTCGCCTTGAAGGGAACTTCTGGGATATAGGTGAAGGCCCTAGTGGCCCGAACACGGAAATCTTCTATGACAGAGGACCTGAATACGGCAATGATCCTGAAGATCCAGAATTGTATCCTGGTGGGGAAAATGACCGTTATTTAGAAGTTTGGAACCTAGTGTTCTCCGAGTTCAATCACAACCCTGATGGAACATATACTCCACTGCCAAAGAAAAATATTGATACAGGCATGGGACTAGAGCGAATGGCTTCTGTTGTCCAGGACGTTCCTACAAACTTTGAAACGGATTTGTTCATGCCAATCATCAATGCGACTGAAGAAATTTCCAGTGAAAAGTACGGACAGTCCAAGGAGAAGGATGAAGCGTTCAAAGTAATTGCTGACCACATCCGTACTGTTGCATTTGCGGTCGGTGACGGTGCCCTTCCATCAAACGAAGGCCGCGGTTATGTACTCCGCAGATTGCTGCGACGCGCTGTCCGTTACGCGAAGAAACTGAACATCAACCGTCCCTTCATGTACGAGTTGGTGCCAGTTGTCGGTGAAATCATGCATGACTTCTATCCAGAGGTAAAGGAAAAGACAGATTTTATCCAGAAGGTCATCAAGAACGAAGAAGACCGCTTCCATGAAACACTTCATGAAGGACTTGCGATTCTTTCTGAGTTGATCAAGAAGGAGAAGGAAAAAGGCAGCGGCATGGTGCAGGGCGAGGATGTATTCCGCCTTTATGACACATACGGATTCCCAGTGGAATTAACAGAAGAGTATGCTGAAGAAGAAGGCTTGAAAGTCGACCATGAAGGCTTTGAAAAAGAAATGGAGCTACAGCGTGAAAGAGCTCGTGCTGCACGACAGGATGTAGGTTCCATGCAGGTGCAAGGCGGCATCCTAGGCGACATCAAAGAAAGCAGCGAATTCGTTGGTTATGATAATTTTGAAACAAACAGCAAGATTGTTGCATTAGTCAAGGAAGGGGAGCTTGTTGAGGAAGCGAAAGCTGGAGATGAAGTTCATTTTATCCTTGATATTACACCATTCTATGCAGAAAGCGGCGGCCAGATCGCTGATAAGGGAACAATCGATGCGAATGGCGTGAAGCTATCAGTAAAGGATGTAAAGAAAGCTCCTAACGGACAAAACCTTCACCATGCAGTGGTAGAAGAAGGGACAGTTACGAAGGGCCTTGAAGTGACAGCTAAAGTTGACCAGGATAACCGTGCGAGAATCATCAAGAACCATACTGCAACACACTTGCTTCACCAGGCATTGAAGGATGTGCTGGGAGGTCACGTAAACCAGGCAGGATCACTAGTCGAGCCTGATAGATTGCGTTTCGATTTCTCTCATTTTGGTCAGGTGACTGCGGAAGAACTTGAGCAAGTAGAAGCAATCGTTAACGAAAAAATCTGGAGGAGCATCCAAGTTGAGACAAGCTTTAAGGCTATTGCTGAAGCTAAAGCTATGGGAGCAATGGCATTGTTCGGCGAAAAATATGGTGATATCGTCCGTGTTGTAAAAGTTGGCGATTACAGCCTCGAGCTTTGCGGCGGTTGCCATGTTCCTAACACTTCTGTGATTGGATTGTTCAAAATTGTATCCGAGGGCGGCATTGGTGCAGGTACAAGAAGGATTGAAGCTGTAACAGGCGAAGCAGCTTACAAAGTGCTGAATGATCAAATCAGCATCCTGAAAGATGCAGCAGCTAAACTAAAGACTTCTCCTAAAGAAGTTGCAAACAGAATCGATTCAATGCTTGTAGAAATGAAACAGCTTCAGCGCGAAAATGAATCTCTATCAGCAAAATTGGGTAATATTGAAGCAGGAAGCCTTACTTCCAAGGTCAAAGAAGTGAATGGTGTCCAGTTGCTTGCAGCACGCGTTCAGGCTGCAGATATGAACAGCCTGCGTAATATGGCTGATGACTTGAAGCAAAAGCTAGGGTCAGCTGTCATTCTGCTTGGCATGACCGACGGCAGCAAAGTGAATCTGATTGCAGCAGTGACAGATGATCTGATAAAGCAAGGATACCAGGCTGGAAAACTGATCAAGGAAGCAGCGGCAATTTGCGGCGGAGGCGGCGGAGGCCGTCCGGATATGGCCCAGGCTGGCGGGAAGGACCCATCAAAACTCGACAATGCGCTTCAATTTGCCGAAGAATGGGTAAAATCAATTTGATATAAAAGTAAAGTAGTGTAGAATGAAGGTAACTTGAAGAAAATTTTACCGGCTATTTTTTGAGAGAGAGGTGCATTCGATGAGCTCGTTTGACAAGACGATGAGATTTAATTTTCCCGAAGAGCCTTTTGAGCATGACGCCAATGAAGTCCTGCTGCAGGTGTATGAAGCATTGCAGGAAAAGGGATATAACCCGATCAACCAGATTGTCGGTTATTTGCTCTCTGGTGACCCGGCCTATATTCCCCGCCATCGGGATGCCCGCAATATCATCCGCAAGCTGGAACGGGATGAAATTATCGAGGAACTGGTCAAATCCTATTTAAGGAACCACCGAGAGGGGAAATAAATGCGTACGATGGGACTGGATGTCGGCTCAAAAACAGTCGGCATTGCGCTGAGCGATGAACTGGGATGGACTGCTCAGGGACTTGAAACATTGAAAATCAACGAAGAAGAAAATGTGTTTGGTTTCGATGAATTAGGTAAAATAATAAAAGAGTACGAAGTCGGCAAAGTTGTCGTCGGGCTGCCTAAAAACATGAACGGCACAATTGGGCCACGCGGAGAAGCGAGCCAATTCTATGCCCGTGAATTGGAAGAAAGGTTCGGCGTCCCTGTCATCCTCTGGGACGAGCGTCTGACGACAGTGGCTGCAGAGCGGGTTTTGCTCGAGGCAGACTTGAGCCGCAAAAAAAGAAAAAAGGTCATTGATAAAATGGCCGCAGTGATGATTCTACAAGGCTATCTAAACAGCCAAAATTAAATTGAGGTGACTACAATGGATCACGGCGAAAACAACATTACAGTAGTAGACGAAAACGGCAACGAACAACTATGCGAAGTACTTTTCACATTTGATTCCGAAGAATTCGGCAAATCATATGTGCTATATTATCCAGTAGGTGCAGAGGATAACGATGACGAAGAAATCGAAATCCATGCATCAGCATTCAGCCCTTCAGAAGACAACGAAGATGGCGAACTAATGCCAATCGAAACTGACGCAGAATGGGACATGATCGAAGAAATGCTTGAAACATTCCTTGCAGAGCAAGACGAAGAATAGAATATTACATTTGGACCAGGCGAAGGATGCCTGGTCTTTTATTTTTTTACGGAATTCCTATCGGACAAGCAGAGGGAAGATTCCTTGGGGAGTGTCCGATAGGAAGGCTCTATTGGACAAGAAGGGAGGAGAATCCTTGAAAAGTGTCCAATAGGAAGGCTCTATCGGCCAAACAGGAAGGAGAATCTTCGGAAAGTGTCCAATAGAAGGGCTCTATCGGCCGAACAGATAGAAGAATCTCTAAATAGTGTCCGATAGATAATCTCAAGTGACATAATTGATGGCACCTTCCCCGAAATAGCATCGACTTGTGCTATCATATCTCTTAATTCCACTGTCGAAATTTCGGTTTATTTGTCGCCAGTGGTATTTTTTCGTAATTATTTGCAAATAGAAATAAAAAATATAGTATAATGATTCGAGATGTGAAAATAGAGAGTATCCAGGAAATCAACATTGTTAACTGGAGGGGGAAGTTATGTCTGACGAAAAAAATAGCAAACAAGATAAAAAGAATTTTATTGCTGAGAGGTTGGTCGAACAGCAAAAGGAAGCAAGAATTGTGAGGAAGATTGTATTCATCACGGCGATCGTTGGTATCCTGCTCATCGGGGCAGTTGGCGGAGGCGGATATTATTATATTAAAGAAGCCCTTAAGCCGGTAAATGCATCCAGCGAGAAGACGATCAATGTCAATATCCCGATTGGCTCCTCTACTACAGGAATTGGAAAGATATTGGAGGAGAATGGTGTAATCCGGGATGCGAGAGTCTTCAAATACTATGTGAAATTTAAAAATGAGGCAGGTTTTATGGCCGGGGCTTACAAAATGAATCCGTCCATGACACTTCCGGAAATAATTTCGAGCTTGAAAACGGGTAAAGTCATGCAGGAAGTGGTCATGAAAGTTACCATTCCTGAAGGTAAGCAGCTGAAGCAAATCGCTGGAATTATCGCGGAAAAGACACAGCAAAACGAAGAAGAAATTTTCAAACAGCTGAACGATAAAGAGTTCATAACGAAAATGATGGGAAAATATCCAGACGTTCTGACGGAAGATATTTTAAAAGAAAATGTGAAGTATCCGCTTGAAGGCTATCTGTTCCCGGCAACGTATCCTTTCTATTCTGAAAAGCCAACAGTCGAGGAAATCGTTACGGTCATGCTGACTAAGACTAAGGAAGTTCTCGGTGAATTCAGAGGCCAGATGGAAGAAAAAGAAATGTCGACGCATGAATTAATGACAATGGCATCACTCATTGAAGAAGAAGCGACTGAAAAAGTTGACCGCGATAAAATCGCTAGCGTCTTCTATAATCGCCTGGAAGACGGTATGATGCTGCAAACAGATCCGACCGTCCTATATGCGCTTGGAGAACATAAAGACAGGGTGTTTTACAAGGATCTTGAAATTGATGACCCATATAATACCTATAAAATTCAGGGGTTGCCGCCAGGTCCAATCGCCAATCCAGGGGTCATGTCGATCGAAGCCGCTCTCGCACCTGCTGACACAGATGATATGTATTTCCTTGCAACCTCAACAGGAGATGTGCTCTTCTCTAAAACGCTTGCGGAGCATAATCGAAAAGTGAACGAACATATAACCAATAAAAAATAACAGTAAATAAAAGGGAAATGCAGAAAGGTTAGCATTTCCCTTCTTATTGTGATAAAATAATTCAAGTGTTTTTTCTAGATTCAATAGTAATGTTACTGTCTAGCGTAAGCTCTGAATGGGAGCTTCGATTTATTTGATAGCGTGCATTGCAGAAGTAGGAGTTGTAGCTTTTTAGCTTATGGACCTGTAGGGCATATTGCCTGGCGGTGTTCTCTCTAAACCTGTGAGCGCTATTTTTTCATGCTTGGACAGTGATTTAATATATCTACTCTGGCTGATCTTTGGCCTTTAAATAGAGGTGAAGCAGCTTGCTTAGTCAAGATCTGCAAAGTTATATAGATTCTCTTATACAACCCAGAAATGGTCTCGTTGCAGAGATGGAGGAATATGCCCGTCTAAATGATGTTCCTATAATGGAACCGGCAGGTATTGAAACAATGCTCCAGCTTTTGCGGATCCAGCAACCTAAGGCGATTCTTGAAGTAGGAACGGCGATAGGCTATTCCGCACTAAGGATGGCACTCGCTTTGCCGGAAACAAAGATAATTACATTGGAGCGAGATGAGGAACGGTTCAATCTTGCAGTTGATTATATAAAGAAGGCTGGCATGCAGGACCGGATCATCCAAATTAGTGGAGATGCGCTTGAACTCGAAGAGGAAGTTGCCGGCCATGGTCCTTTTGACACCATTTTTATTGATGCGGCAAAGGGCCAGTATAAGCGTTTTTTTGAAATGTACTCAAGGTATTTAAAGCCTGGAGGCATGATCATTACGGATAACGTCCTTTTTAAAGGGCTTGTATATAATCAGGAAGCAGATAGCAGAAGACTTCGCAGCCTGGTTAAAAAAATAGACGAATTCAACCGCTGGCTCACAGCCAATCAGGAGTATGATACAGTCATCCTTCCAATCGGCGATGGCATAGCGGTTAGTAAGAAGAGGTGGACGGAATGAATAAACCTGAATTATTGGTAACACCAAAGAGTGTTGAGGATATTATTCCACTGGCGGAGGCGGGAGCAGATGCTTTCTTGATTGGTGAACAGAAATTCGGCCTGCGGCTCGCTGGTGAGTTTAACCGTGAAGACGTAAAGCAGGCAATCGAACTAGCTCGTTCAAAAGGCAAGAAAGTTTATGTCGCGATGAACGCGTTGTTCCATAATGAAAAAGTGGACTTGCTTGGTGATTACCTGACTTTCCTTAAGGATGTCCATGTTGACGGAGTCACTTTCGGCGACCCGGCAGTACTGATGGCTGCAAAGGAATATGCCCCGGAAATGAAGCTTCATTGGAGCACAGAAACAACAGGCACGAACTGGTATACTTGCAACTATTGGGGCAGGAAGGGTGCAAAACGCGCTGTTCTTGCAAGGGAAATCAATATGGATGCGATTGTTGAGATCAAGGAAAATGCCGAGGTTGAAATCGAGGTGCAGGTTCATGGAATGATGAACATGTTCCAGTCAAAACGACCATTACTTGGACATTACTTTGAATATCAAGGTAAGGCGCTGGAAGTTGAAAACCGCAAGCAAGAACGCAATATGTTCCTACACGACAAAGAGCGCGAGAATAAGTACCCTATTTTCGAAGATGAAAATGGCACACATATCATGAGCCCTAATGATATTTGTATCATCGATGAACTAACGGAGCTTGTGGAAGCCGGGGTCGATTCTTTTAAAATTGACGGCATCCTTAAGAGTCCTGAATATATTCTGGAAGTTACAAAGCTTTATCGAAAAGCCATTGATTTGGCTGTTGAAAACCCAGACCAATACGACGATGAAAAAGATGGCTTGCTTGAAGCAGCGGAAGAATTGCAGCCGCCGAACCGCCCACTGGATACAGGATTCTTTTTCAAAGAGACGGTTTATTAACAGTAAGAACTATGAGGAGGTTGCGTAATGACAGCATTAGCAGATAAAATCTCGCAAATTGTTGATGGAAAGCGTGTAATCGTGAAGAAACCCGAACTGCTTGCGCCAGCCGGTAATCTTGAAAAACTTAAGATTGCTGTCCATTATGGTGCAGATGCCGTCTTTATTGGCGGTCAAGAGTATGGATTGCGTTCAAACGCAGATAATTTTACTTTTGAGGAAATGAAGGAAGGCGTAGAGTTCGCCAAAAAATACGACGCAAAAATTTATGTTACAACGAACATTTTTGCCCACAATGAAAACATCGATGGTCTCGAAGACTATCTGTTGGGATTAAAGGGAGCTGGCGTGCACGGCATCATCGTCGCTGATCCTTTGATCATCGAAACATGCCGCAGGGTCGCTCCAGAGATTGAAGTACACTTAAGTACACAGCAATCCCTTTCAAACTGGAAGGCTGTGCAGTTCTGGAAAGAAGAAGGTCTTGAGCGTGTTGTTCTTGCGCGTGAAACAAGCGGGGAAGAAATCAAGGAAATGAAGGAAAAAGTAGATATCGAAATCGAAACCTTCATCCATGGAGCAATGTGTATTGCATACTCAGGCCGCTGTACATTGAGCAATCACATGACAGCACGTGATTCTAACCGTGGCGGCTGCTGCCAGTCTTGCCGCTGGGATTATGACTTGTACACACTTGAAGGAAATGAAGAAAACGCCTTGTTTGCTGAAGGTGATTCTCCATTTGCGATGAGCCCAAAGGATCTTAAGCTGATCGAATCCATCCCACGTATGATCGAGCTCGGCATCGACAGTCTTAAAATCGAAGGCCGCATGAAGTCAATCCATTACATTGCGACTGTAGTCAGCGTGTACCGCAAAGTAATTGATGCTTATTGTGCAGACCCTGAGAACTTTGTCATCAAGCAGGAATGGCTTGAAGAATTGGACAAATGTGCGAATCGTGAAACAGCAACTGCCTTCTTTGAAGGAGTTCCTGGGTATAAAGAGCAAATGTTTGGAAACCATAGCAAAAAGACAACTTTCGATTTTGCCGGACTTGTGCTTGATTACGATGCTGAGACGCAGATAGTAACACTTCAGCAAAGAAATTACTTCAAGCCAGGCGACGAGGTTGAATTCTTTGGACCAGAAATTGAGAACTTCACTCATGTCGTTGAGAAGATTTGGGATGAAGATGGCAATGAGCTGGATGTAGCCCGCCATCCGTTACAAATCGTCAAGTTCAAGATGGACAAGCCTGTCTACCCAAATAACATGATGCGGAAGGAGAAGTAAATAAATGGACCGCAAACCTGTTGTAATTGGTGTAGCCGGCGGCTCCGGCTCAGGAAAGACTAGTGTTACTAAAGCGATTTACGATAGCTTTAAAGGCCACTCAATTCTGATGATTGAACAAGACTACTATTATAAAGACCAAAGCCATCTGCCTATGGAAGAGCGATTGAAGACAAATTATGACCATCCACTGGCATTTGACAATGACCTTTTGATAGAACATATACAAAAGCTGCTTCGCTACGAGGCGATTGATAAGCCGGTTTATGATTATGCTGTCCATACAAGGTCCAGCGAGGTTGTTCATGTAGAACCAAAAGACGTGATCATTCTTGAAGGAATCCTGATCCTTGAAGATGAGAGACTGCGCAACTTGATGGATATCAAGCTCTATGTTGATACAGATGCAGATTTGCGGATCATCCGCAGGCTGCTTCGTGATATCAAGGAGCGCGGCCGTTCTATGGATTCTGTCATCGAACAATACGTGAATGTTGTCAGGCCGATGCATAACCAATTCATCGAGCCAACCAAGCGTTATGCAGATGTCATTATCCCTGAGGGCGGACATAACCATGTAGCGATTGACCTGATGGTAACAAAAATTCAAACAATTCTTGAACAAAAATCATTTTTGTGACACAATAGCATAGATAATGTGGACATGGAAGTACTTGAATAAAGTGCTTCCTTTTGTCCAAGGAAAAGTAATTGGCCTGAAATGGCTCTATTTAAAACGCGCGCCCTGGTAAAGGGTGCGCTCCTGTATATTTTTCAGGTTACATAATATAATATTACACAATCTATTTTTTGGGGAATTGTGAAGACTAGAAGGAGTGAAGTATTTTGGCTACAGAAAAAATTTTTCCTATGACACAGGCAGGAAAAGAAAAGCTGGAACAAGAATTGGAACAATTGAAAACAGTAAAGCGTAAAGAAGTGGTTGAGAGAATTAAAATCGCTCGCAGCTTTGGAGACCTTTCAGAGAACTCTGAGTATGATTCAGCAAAAGAAGAGCAAGCCTTTGTTGAAGGCCGTATCACGACTCTTGAAAATATGATCCGCAACGCAAAAATCATCCAGGAAGATGAAGTGAGCACAGATGCAGTCAGCCTTGGCCGAACAGTGACTTTTGTCGAGCTTCCTGATGGCGATGAAGAATCCTATACAATCGTGGGAAGCGCTGAAGCTGATCCGTTTGAGGGCAAAATTTCAAACGACTCTCCGATTGCCAAGAGCTTGATGGGCAAGAAAGTTGGAGATGAAGTGACTGTCCAGACCCCTGGCGGTGAAATGAACGTTCGCATCACGACAATTAAGTAAATACCTTATGTTTGAAATATCAGCACCTCGTCAACACTTTTGACGAGGTGTTTTTTATGCGTAAAAAAAGAATGGTAGCCTGGATCTCCATTTGTATAGCTGCCTTTGGTCTGCTGATGTTTCGTCTGGCACAGCTGCAGCTATTTGATACAGAGTCCTTTTCTAAACATGAAATCAATTTGATAGAAGCAAGCGTTAAGCAAAGATCGCAGGAAATGGTCGTTGATAATGGCAGGGGGAATTTCCTTGACAGGTCAGGAGCCCCTTTATCCTATGAAACTTCGTCTGTACTTGTCCTGTTTCCATTTTTAAAGAAAATGGACTGGGAAGCGGACAAGGTCGCAAGGACCATTGGTGTATCTGTATACGCTTTGAAAAACGCAGTGGAAAAGTCCAAGGAACCAATCGCCTTTGGTGACCCGGATCCGATAATCTTGACAAAGAATCAAATGGACATTATTAACGAGATGGAAATCCCCGGAGTATTTGCTGTTGAGCGAAAGTATCCATTGGAGAAAGTGCCGGCTGCCCAGCTTCTGGGTATTATTGGTGAGAATGAATCGCTTCTGAAATCAAGGTATGGGGAGAAAGAATTACTGCCAAGGACCTTGATCGGTATCTCAGGGTTGGAAAAAAGCTTTGACGAATTCCTGGTTGCTGAAGGGAAATCAAAGCTGGTTTATCATGTAGACGGAGCGGGGGCACCACTATTCGGGATTAATGTAAAATACATAGACCCTGCAAATCCGTTTTATCCAATCAACCTGCAGACATCGATAGACAAAGATCTCCAGATACTCCTAGAGGAAAAAGTTGCACAGTATAACATCAAGAGAGGCGGCGTCGTGCTGCTGGATATTGAAACGAACAGCATACTGGCAATGGTTTCAAGACCAGATATTAACCGTGCAAACCCTTATAATGGAGAGGGAACAGAAAATATGATGGTCAAGCAGCATATACCTGGGTCAGTCTTTAAAACGGTTGTTGCTGCGGCAGCAATTGACCATGGCCTCGACGATCCAGCCAGAAAGTTCGATTGCAGCAAGACGATCAGTGGGGAACCAGATTTGAAATATGATTATGGAATGCTTAATTTCACTGATAGCTTTGCAGTGAGCTGCAACAGGACTTTTGGAGAGGTAGCTCGGGAACTGCAAGAGAAGGACCCAAATATGCTCGAAAAATATGCGGAGATGCTATCTATCGCAGGCGGTGCAGGATGGAAGGGTGACATTTTCCATCTAGAAGATTTCGAACAGCTACAGGATGAGGAAAAGGGACGGGTATTTTTATCAGATGAAGCGAGAAAGGATCGGAATTTTGCAGCTTTATCAGGTATTGGCCAGCATGAAGTGAGGGTGTCTCCTCTCGCTGTGGCGAACATGATGGCTACAATAGCCAGAGGGGGAGAAAAAGACATGGTCAGGGCAGTTCTCTCCATTCAGTACCAAAATGGTGCCAAGATGACTGAATTCCCAAAACAGAAGCTAGAAGGGGAAAAAATCTCACCATTTACAGCTATGAAGCTACAAAAGCTTTTACGAGAGGTCGTTTTGAATGAAGAAGGTACGGGGAGATGGTTCAGGGACTTGCCATATGCGGTGGCAGGAAAATCCGGGACTGCCGAAACCGGTATATACAAAGAAGACAAGCAATTGCACAATAAATGGTTTGCAGGATATTTTCCATATGAAAAACCAAAATATGCGCTTGTAACTGTCAACCTAGGGGTTCTGGAGAATGAAGGCGGGGTGAATCCTCTTTTTGCGGATATAGTAAAAGAGGTGTACGCTTTTAACCATGCTGATGGTCCTGAAAACAACTGAACCATCATTAGATGAATATAAAATCCTTCAAGTTTGACCAAAGTCATGGTAGAATGTTGACAACCTTATAAGGGAGGGAAAGATCTTGAAGCACGATTATGACAACCTAAATGAGGGGACACGTTCAGGAATAAGATCCAAGCGCAGAAAAACGAACCTTATTTTAAATAGCTTGATTGTTGTCGTTATTTTGTTGATTGGAATTGTCTCTTTTAACATTTTTTTCAGCAATGATGAAGGGGCAGCCGACCAGAACGATGTTGCGGCAGAAAAAGATGCCGCAGCCCCTTCAGGAAACAAAAATGACAGCAAAGATACTGGCAAAAAGAATGACCTTAAAGATTCTGATAAAAAAGACGATAGTGCAACAGAAGATACCGAGTCTGAAGCAGCAGATGAGGAATCTGCAGAGGATGAGGAATTGGCTGAACCTATCGTCACAGAAGGCGGCAGTGATGCCAATGTCAAACAGACGATTGAGAATCCCGAATGGAAGCCGGTTGGCACAACCCAATCTGGAGAACATAATACCGTTTTCGACCAAAACGCGGTTGATTGGCAGGAAATGATTCTTGCATATTCATATGCTACCGGAATTGATAAAAATAACATGACGGTATGGTGGAATGAAAATGGCGGTGCGCCTAATACCGCGGTAGGAACCATCTCTGAAAAGGGAAGCGACCAGACGTACAGGGTATCGATTCAATGGGTGGACGGCCAGGGCTGGAAGCCAGTTAAAGTAGAAGAATTGATTGAAAATGATAAAAAAAGATAACAAGGATTTTTTGAGAGGGGCTCATGAAGATGGCCCCTTTATTTTTTTATAAGATAGTATAAAACTTTTTACACTTAGATTAGTGTCTAGCTCCAGCGCCTAGCCAGTTTTCATCACTGAGAGAGCTTCTGCGAGTATCTTGCGAGAAGCGTTAGCTTTGAGCAGCTCGAGTCGCTTGTCTAGTTTCGCCTCCTAGAAACTCCGAAACTTCAACTCCGCCGGCAGAAGCAAAAAGCGCTTCTTTGTCGGAGTCTCCAGTTTCTGCGTTTCTG
>NZ_JBIQOE010000040.1:0-66582 GCF_047739415.1 Mesobacillus sp.
AAGCGCAAGCGCCTCGTTCAGCCCCGACAAGCGCTGGAGGGCCGACCGGTGAAGTCGTTCTTTGACTTCATTGGGCGGACCGAAGCGTCTCGAGGGGCTAGGCGCTGGAGCTGGATTAAGAAAACTTCATGAAGTTATCCACAACTCAAAAATTTTATAGTTTCCTTAACTAGGACAAAGCCTGGCAGCAGCTCGCCAGGCTCATTTTTATTTAAATCTCGTACAGTGCATCTTTGTTTTTCCCAAGCATTCATTTAAAATGAATGCAAACACTTCCTGAGGAGTACGGTTATGTTTGAATTACTCATTACGATGCTGGAACGGCTTGGCATCATTGTGACGATTGCTTTTATCTTAACGAGGTTTCGCTTCTTCCGGGGATTGATTTACCATGATTCCCTGAACAGGCGACAGCAATATTTTGCTATTATATTCTTTGGTTTTTTCGGGATTATTGGTACATATTCAGGCATGAGCTTTTCAACTGATACACTGCGGTTCGACCCCTGGACTGCCGACCTGGCTTCGGATGAAGCGATTGCCAATTCCCGTGTCATCGGCATCGTGATTGCCGGTATGCTTGGCGGCTATAAGGTCGGAATTGGTGCCGGGCTTATCGCAGGTCTGCATCGTTTCACTCTCGGCGGCTTTACTGCTCTTGCATGCGGACTTGCGGCAATCGTGGCAGGAATCATTGCCGGCCGATTTCAAAAGAAGAAAAACAATGTCAACCTTAGGACCGCCTTCCTTGTTGGGGCGATTGCGGAAACGGTTCAAATGTTGATTATCCTTTTAATTGCGAAGCCTTATGACCAGGCGCAAACACTCGTCGAAATTATCGGTGTTCCAATGATTATCGCAAATGGGCTGGGGTCTGCTCTATTTTTAATGGTGATCAAGAATGTTGTGTCCGAGGAAGAAAAGACTGGTGCGATGCTTGCGCAAAAAACATTGCGGATCGCCGACCAGACGCTCGCTTACCTTCGCAAGGGAATTAATCAGGATTCTGCAAGGGCAGTCTGCCAAATTTTACACAGCGAAGTGCAGACAAGTGCGGTTGCAATCACAAACCAATCTGAAATCCTCGCCCATATCGGTCTGGCGGATGACCATCATCGTTCCACAAGTCCTATCCAGACACAGATTACGAGAGATGTTCTAAAAAGCGGCAAACTTGTCGTAGCCAATGATGAAACGATTCACTGCCGCGAGCAAAGCTGCCCTCTTGGTGCTGCGGTGATCGCTCCTTTGAAACTGCGCGACGAAACGATTGGGACGCTAAAGTTTTATTTTAAATCTGAAAAAGAAATCACCAACGTCGTCATTGAGCTGATATCAGGCCTCAGCAATCTGCTCAGCAACCAGCTTGAAATTGCTGAAGCCGATAAAGCCTACCAGCTTGCAAAAGAAGCTGAGGTAAAAGCTCTGCAGGCACAAATCAGCCCTCATTTCCTTTTCAATACAATGAATGTCATCACCTCTCTAATCAGGATTGATCCTGCAAAAGCGAGGAAGCTTCTTGTCTCTCTTTCCCATTTCCTGCGTCAGAACCTGACCGCGACTACAGTATCGATGACAACGCTTGAGCAGGAATTGGCCCATGTTAAAGCCTATCTATCTATTGAAGAGGCACGGTTTGTAGAAAAACTGAAGGTTACCTATGATATTGAGGATGACGCTTTGCCTGTGAAAATCCCGCCTCTGACTCTGCAGCCAATTGTAGAAAACGCAGTAAAACATGGAATCAAGAATATGGATCATGACTGCCAAATTCATATAGAGATTCATAAAGACGATAAAAGCACGCTAGTAACGGTGAGAGATAACGGGCAGGGAATGAGCAAGGAACGGAGCAAGCAGTTAGGAAAACAAATAATTGATTCTGAAACAGGCAGCGGGATCGCCCTTTTCAATGTGAACAGAAGACTTACGATGAATTTTGGGGACGATGCCTCCCTGAGGATTGATAGTGAGACTGGAAGAGGCACGAAGATCTCTTTTACGATTCCACAAGCGGAGGAATGATAGATGGACAAGATGATACGTACTCTAATCGTTGATGATGAATTATACAGCAGGGATGAACTGAAGCACTTATTACATTCCTTCCCTTCCATCCAGGTGGTCGGAGAAGCTGAATCAGGTGAAGCTGCGGTCATGAAGGCCCTGCAGCTCCATCCGGATGTCGTCTTCCTTGATGTCGAAATGCCAAAAATGAATGGAATGGAAGCAGCGAAAGCTTTGATGGAGTTAAAAAAAACACCGCTGATTGTGTTCGCAACCGCCTATCCGCAATTTGCTGCCGAGGCTTTCAGATATGAGGCAGTTGATTACTTGCTGAAACCCTATGACGAGAATCAGCTGAGTGAGACAGTCCTCAGAATTGAAAAGCATTTCCTCCATCCATCTGAACAAGAGCCAGTCAAGCAAACCGGCAAGCTTGCCGTTGAAGGAGATGGAGAAATCTTTTATCTCGACCCGAAGGATATTCTGTATATATCGAGAGAGGAAAAATACTCAAAAATTGTCACAAAAATAAGGGAATACGAAACAAGAATCCCTTTAAAGGATCTTGAAACCAGGCTTACAGCATACTCTTTTTTCCGCATTCATAAAAGCTATATTGTGAACCTGGATTACGTTACCCGCCTTACCCCCTGGTTCAATGGTGCCTATCAACTGGAAATCGAAGGCCGAGATGAAATGCTGTCAGTCAGTCGGAATTATGTAAAATCGCTGAGGACACAGCTGGAATTATAAATTCGCATAAAGCATCTTAAGGATGCTTTTTTGCATTTTAATCGACATTTTTTGCGCTTCAGGCTCATTTTCCTGCATGTTGTTCACAAAACAGCCATAATTTCTCCTTCTCTATTATACTTAATGAAAACGCATACAATTTTCTTTGAGGAGGTTTCATATGTATACCTTTCTAGCTGGTATCGCACTTTTAATTATTGGTTATTTCACTTATGGCAAGTTTGTAGAAAAGGTATTCGGCGTGAACGAAGGTCGTAATACTCCCGCTTATACACATAAGGATGACGTTGACTATGTGCCAATGTCCACAGCAAAGAACTCTCTGATTCAACTTCTTAATATCGCTGGTGTTGGACCTATTTTCGGGCCAATCATGGGAGCTCTTTACGGGCCGGTTGCTTTCCTATGGATCGTTCTTGGCGCAATTTTCGCTGGCGCTGTCCATGATTACCTTACTGGTATGATTTCAATCCGTAACAGAGGCGCGCACCTTCCTGAACTTGCAGGCAAATTCCTCGGCAAATTCATGAAGCATGTGGTTAATGCATTCGCAATTCTTCTTTTACTATTAGTTGGAACCGTTTTCGTAACCGCTCCAGCTGGCTTGCTTCACAATCTTATGGACGGTAAAGTAACAATGGGTCTGATCATAGGAGCAATCTTTATTTACTACATTTTAGCGACACTGCTTCCTGTTGATAAAATCATCGGACGCTTCTACCCTATCTTCGGCGCATTGCTGTTGATCAGTGCAGTCGGAGTAGGCGCAATGCTTGTCATCACTGGTGCACCGATTCCTGAATTATCTTTAACAAATTTCCATCCTGGTAATGCAGCGATCTTCCCGCTATTGTTCTTAACAATTTCTTGTGGAGCGCTATCGGGTTTCCATGCTACACAAACACCGATCATTTCTCGTACAACACAAAATGAAAAGAATGGCCGCAAGATTTTCTACGGCATGATGATTGCTGAAGGTGTCATCGCAATGATCTGGGCTGCAGCTGCAATGAGCTTGTTCGATGGCTACAACGGCTTGAACGATATGCTTGCGAACGGCGGACCTGCTGCTATCGTAAGTGAAGCTTCAACATTGATGCTTGGCGCAATCGGCGGAACGCTTGCTGTTCTCGGCGTAATCGTACTTCCAATCACTTCTGGTGACACAGCATTCCGAAGCGCACGTATGATTATCGCTGACTACTTCAATTTTTCACAAAAGAAAATCACCAGCCGTCTTTGGATCGCTGTTCCGTTGTTCGTTATCTCTTTCGCACTGACAAAGGTGGACTTCACACTTCTTTGGAGATACTTCTCCTGGGCTAACCAATCAACAGCGGTTATCGCGCTTTGGGTTGGTGCCATGTATCTGTTCATTGCAAAGAAGAACTACTGGATCGCGATGATTCCTGGTATGTTCATGACAGCAGCTACGACTTCGTATATTCTTAATGCCCAAATCGGATTCGGCCAGTCGCTGACTGTATCCAATATTGGAGCGTTAATCGTAACAGCTGTCATCACAGTTATTTTCTTCAACGCTGCTAAAAAAGCACGGGCTAAAAACATCCCTCTTGAGGAAGATATTTCTGGCTATAATAAGGTGGCGTAACGATGAGCGGATGCTGCAGTCCGGAATACCGCAAATCGGTCAATGAGAAGGAAAGTCAGGTGAATGAGAAAGGGAAAGAGCAGCTTCCCCTTCTCGCAAAAATCATGATTGTCCTTATTTCAGCAGGAGGGTTGCTGGCAGCCTTTCTCGCATATTAATAAGACAACACAGGGTGCACGCTTGATTTCAGGCGTGCACTTTTACATAGTCTAGGAGGTTGATGAAAATGAAAATATTGATCGTAGGAGCAGGTGCAATTGGCGGTTACTTCGGCGGCCGCCTGTTGGAAAAAGGAGAAGATGTCACATTTTTGGTCCGTCAAAAGCGCCAGCAGCAGCTTCGTGAAAATGGATTGGTGGTGGAAAGCATTCACGGAGATATGCATTTTCCGAAGCCTAAGACAATTTTGACAGGAGAAAATGTGGAAGCATATGACGTAGTTCTTGTTTCCACAAAGTCCTATCATCTGGATAGCGCCATTGAGAGCATCCAGCCATATGTAGGAGACGAGACGATGGTCCTGCCATTATTGAACGGAATTTCGCATCTTGATATGTTGACAGAAGCATTCGGGGCTGAAAAGGTAATTGGAGGCCTATGCTTTATCGAGACAACCCTGGCTCAGGATGGAGAAATCGTTCAAACTAGTCCAATCCATGATTTAGTCTTCGGTGTACGAAATGGCGAAAAAACGGAACGAATTTTACAGCTGGAAGAAGCATTTAGCGGAACAAAAGCAAGCTTCCGCCTTTCTGAAAAAATCGAGCAGGAGATGTGGCACAAATACTTATTCATCACTTCAATGAGCGGCATCACTTCCCTGTTCAGGTCGCCAATCGGCCCTATTCGTGAACAGGAGCATGGCTGGAAAACAATCGAGCGTCTGGTACATGAAGCAGCGGCAATCATGGAGAAAATTGGCGCGCCGCTGGCATCAGGAGCTGCGGAGAACACCTTGGCGAAGATAAAGGAAATTGGCCATGGAATGAAATCCTCCCTCCAGCGTGATATGGAGAAATCACTGCTGACAGAAGGCGACCACCTATTTGGCTACTTGCTGGAGAATACTGAGCAGTCTGGATTGGCGGCACCGATTCTATCTGCCATTTATGCTAATGTAAAAATCTTTGAAAGTGGACTAGGTACTGGAAAAAATCCGCGATAATTTCCAGTTTGCGAATAAAAGAGTGTTTTTTGCGAATAAATTTGTTTATTTGCGAATAAACTAGTATTTTTTGCGAAAAAACATCATTTATTTGCGAATAAACTGTCAATTAATCTATTTACTTGTGGATAAATCCTGTTTTTTTACGTTTAACATGTATTTTTGCGAATAACTCCATTTTTCTAGTCAAAAAAACTGCCTGAGCCTATATGTGTACTTCCAAAACACATAGACTCAGGCATTTTTCAATAAATTTTTGCGTCTTCCTGTCCTTTCATCACTCTTAAAGCACCTGCGGCCAGGGCTTCCATTTCCGCTTCACCAGGAAGGACGAAAACTTTCCCCAGGAAACTGATTCTCTTCTTGATTAATCCTGTAATCATATCGGAATGGGCGATTCCCCCGGTAAGGATGATTCCGTCAAGCTTCCCTTCCAGTACGGTGGCCATAGCCCCAATTTCTTTTCCAATCTGATATACCATCGCTTTTAAAATAAGGCCAGCCTCCGCCTCACCCTCAGCGGCCCGTTTCTCAACTTCTATGAGATTCTTGGTGCCGAGATAGGAATACACCCCTCCCTGCTTTGTCATCCGCTGAAGCAATTCTTTTTCAGAGTATTTTCCTGAAAAACAAAGCTGGACGAGCTGTTTGGCCGGTAGACCGCCTGCCCGTTCGGGAGAGAATGGTCCCTCATTTTCAGCATTATTAACGTCTATGATTCTGCCATCTCGAAGTGCAGCGACTGATATCCCTCCTCCAAGATGAGCCACAACAAAGTGTGTATCAGTCAAATCCTTCTCGATCTCAGCTGCTATTCTACGGGAAACTGCCTTGATATTGAGAGCGTGGACATGGCTTTTTCTTTCGATATCAACCAGGCCGGAAATCCTCGCTTCATCACTCAACTCATCCACACAAACAGGGTCAACGATATAGGCAGGTATTTGATGAGTACCAGCTATTTCAGCTGCAATAATGGATCCCAGGTTCGAAGCATGATTGCCATATTTGCCTGCACGTGCATCATCCAGCAACTGTTCATCAACAATATACGTCCCACTGTCCATAGGCTTCAGCATTCCTCCCCGGCCGACGACTCCATCCAGCTCTGAAGGCTGGAATTCCTTCAACCGCAAAGCCTCCTTGATGGACTCAAGCCGATATGGCAGCTGGTCGGCTAGTTCCGGCAGCTTCATGATTTCAGCATCAGCATGACGGATGGTTTCTTCAAATAGTAATTTTTCGTCTTCATAAACTGCTAGCTTGGTAGAAGTGGAACCTGGATTTATTGCTAGGATTTTCATGATAACTCTCCTATCTTCCAACGCTGACCATTGTATTGGATGCTGCAACGACAGCCAATGCGATTGAAGCCAATTTTGCCTCCGCTGTATCTGACCGGGAGTTTAAGACGAGCGGTAATTTCGCGCCCAGGACGATGCCTGCCATCGTCCCCTTCGCAAAGTAAGTGATCGCCTTGCCAAGGAAGTTTCCTGCCTCAATTGTAGGGACAATCAATAAATCCGCTGCTCCCTCAAGCTCGCTGTCCAGTCCTTTATGCATAAGAGATTCTTTGCTAATGGCTAGGTCCAGCGGAAGCGGTCCTTCTATCAATATAGGCTGACTATATTCATTTTTAATCAGCATGGCCAGGTGTTCAGCTTCCACGGTCACTGGCATCTTCTCGCTGACTCTTTCGTTCGCTGCTAAAATCGCTACCCGCGGACGGTCCACGCCAATTCTATCGAGAAATTCAACACCATTCAGGATGATTTGCTTTTTCTGCTGAAAATCTGGCGAAATATTAATACCGCCATCACTCATACTAATCAGCTGATGTGCACCCGGGATTTCGAATACGGAGATATGGCTGATAACAGAGCCAGTTTTTAAATTGAGCTCCTTATGAAGCACCCCTTTTAAAAATGGAGTGCTATTCACGAAGCCTTTCATGATTGCCTGCACTTGAGCATCGCTTGCCAGTTTGGCAGCAATAAACGCATTTTCATTTTCAGTATAGGCCGGATAAACAGGATATTCCTCAATAGAAAAGTTAAGTTCCCTTGCCAGCTCAAAGATTTTTTGCGGGTCGCCAACTAGATAAGGTTCGATAATTCCGAGATCCACAGCAGTTTTAACCGCTTCGAGCACATCCCGGTCGTGTGCAGCCGCGACACTCATTTTTACAGGCGGCCTTGTTCGCGCAGCATCAATAACATCTCTAAAGCTTTTATAGCGCATGCTTCTCGCCTCCTGTTGCTTAACCTGTATACTTGCTCTGGATTCGGCCAATTTTTTCAATCTTCTCTTCTACTAATATATTTGCGGCTTTATACGTTGGTATATCATGAGTTTTGGAGATTTTGTAGATTTTTTCGAGAATATCATAGATCATGCTCGCATTCTTGAAGGCCCGGTCCTTGCTGTACTCATGGAGTTCATCCGCTACCTGGATCAATCCGCCCGCATTGGCCACATAGTCCGGAGCATATAGGATGCCTTTCTGATGCAGCATGTCACCGTGGCGTTCTTCTGCCAGCACATTATTCGCTGCTCCGGCAACTGCGAGGCACTTGAGTTTTGGGATTGTGATGTCATTGATAACTGCGCCCAATGCATTTGGTGAAAATATGTCGCATTCTACGCTGTAAATATCAAGTGGTTCAACTGTTTCGATATCTGGGAATTGCTTCTTAACTTCTATTACATTTTCTTCAAAAATATCGGTGACAATCAGCTTCGCTCCTTCTTCATGAAGGTGGCCAACGAGAAAGCGTCCGACTTTTCCAAGGCCCTGGACTGCAATTTTCCGGTCCTTAAGTGAGTCCGTTCCAAAAATTTCTTTTGCTGTGGCCTTGATTGCTTTCCATACACCGAACGCTGTAATCACAGCCGAATTGCCGCTGCCGCCATATTCCTCAGGCAAGCCAACGAGATACGAAGTTTGCTTTGAGGCGGAAACGAAGTCCATGCCGACCGTACCGACATCGGTTCCTGTGTAAAAGCGTCCTTTTAACGTTTCGATAAATGAGCCGAAAGCCTGGAACAGTTCATCCGACTTTTCCGACTTAGGGTCGCCGATGATGACCGCTTTCCCTCCTCCATAAGTCACCCCCGAAACGCCGCATTTATAGGTCATTCCTTTCGAGAGGCGCAAAACATCCCGCAGCGCTTCTTCAGTCGATTCATAATCCCACATCCGGCATCCCCCCAGCGCCGGACCGAGCGTCGTATCATGTATGGCGACAATCGACTTCAATCCAGTGGCCTTGTCATAGTTGAAGATTACCTGTTCATGCCCCTGGCTTTTCATTTCCTCAAAAATATCCAGCACCATTTTCTGTTCTTCCGTTAGCAACACAAACATCCCCTCCCGTAATCGGACCTGGCAAAGCTGCGTCAGTGTGGGTAGTTTCCAGATCAACAAATAAATGTAAGCCCTTACATATTTTCATTATAAATACTTTAATTGCTGGTTACGGTGATATATCTTACACTTCTATGGCAATTCAACTGGAAAAAATCGAGGATAATTTCCAGTTCGCCAATATAATTTGATTTTCGCCAATAAACTCAAATTATCGCCATTAAATCCGTTTTTTCGCCAATAAAATGAAATTATCGCCAATATAGTTGTGAACTTCGCCAATAAAACACTCTGCTGTGGAAGTTCCAATTAAAATTCACGCTAAAAAGAACCAAAGCAGCAGCCTTGGTTCTTTTTAATGCAACTTTTCTATTGAACGCCAGGAAACCAGCCTGGTGTATTGACGATTGCCTGCCATAATGGATCAGGAACGACGAGTCGCGCCTGCGCACCCTGGTCGATCTTTGTTTCGATTTCATTTTCCCGGCCAGTTTCAACCTTTTCGACCCAATCTGGATCCATAATCAGTTCACGGCCTAGTGCGAGAAGTGGTACTCCTGTTTCAAATGCTTTGATAACATCGTCTGCGCTGTAGAGTGAGCCGACACCTATGACAGGAACTTTGCTTCCAACGCGCTCTTGAATGATTTCCATTCTTGAACGGTCATCATCGACACCTCTTCTTGGCTTTGACCAGAAATCATTTAAAGAAACATGTAAGTAGTCAAGTTCCTTTTCAGCCAGGACATCAATTAGTTCCAATGTGTCAGCCATCGTTATTCCCGGCTCCTCAGGCTCTTCAGGCGAGAATCTGTATCCGACGATAAACGGTTCTTTTGCATGCTTTGCGGTTACTCTTTTTACCTCATCCACAACCGCCATCGGGAATGTCATCCTTTTCTCCAGGGTCCCGCCCCATTGATCATCGCGTCTGTTTGAATGTGGCGAAAAGAATTGCTGAATCAAATAGCCGTTGGCTCCGTGGATTTCAACGCCATCAAAGCCAGCTTCAATCGCTCGGCGGGTTGTCTCGCCGAACGCAGCAATAATCTCTTCCACTTCCTCTCCTGACAATGCTCGTGGTGCTTTCGCGCTGTTGCGTTCTGATTGAACATCGCTCGCACTGACGATATCACCATTTGGCACAAGCTCGGGAGGACACTCGCGGCCGCCATGGAAAATTTGCAGCACCGCTTTAGCACCTTCAGCTTTTATCGCAGATGCCAGCTTTTTAAGACTTGGAATCATTTCATCTGTATCGGCACCGAATTCTCCATGAAACCCTTTTCCATTGCGGGTTACATATGTACACGCAGTTACCACCATGCTGACGCCTTTCGAACGGAGGGCGTAATAATTCACCTCTGCGTCCGTTACGGTTCCATCCTCGTTAGACGAAAAGTTGGTCATCGGCGCCATGACAAGTCTATTTTTCAGGTTTATTGAATTAGGGAACGTAAATGAATCAAATAATGGTTTGTATTTTTCATTCATTGATGTGATCCTCCTTCTTTAGTATACGAAAGTGTAATAGCCTAATCTTCCTTCTGTCAAACATCCTGGTTATTATTTGTATTCCACTCGAAAAAAAACAGCGAAATTAAATTCCGCTGTTTGTTCTTATTTACTCGTCTTATCAATCGCTGCCTTAATCGTTTTTGCCTGCTGTTCCATATCGCCAATCCCCTGGAAATGGACATACATGATTCTCGGTTCCTCATGCAGCATATGGTTATGCACGGCAGTTACTTCAAGCTTCCCTTCTCGCAATACATCAAGAACAGGATTTACCTCTTCCTGCAGAAGCGCAAGCTCTCCCATGACCGCAACTTGTCCATCTACCTTTTCAAATCCAAAATGGAAAACAAGCTCCATCGTTTCTGGTGACAACTTTTTCCCCATATGCGTCGGCTTAATATTTTCACGGACGATTTCCACCTTGCAGACACCATTTTCAGTTTCCACACTTGGATTGAAGATTTTTTCTAGTTCTTCACAATCAGCATTTCCCTGAGCCTGCACTGCTCCAGCTAAAATAAGAGCAGAAACCAATGCTGTAAGCATAATTGACCTTTTCATTTCAGGCACTCCTTTTTTAACTTAGCATCTCTAGTTCAGGCTTCATTATGCAGTGTGGAAAATGAATAAAGACACTCTGCTACAGCAGAATGCCTTCGTTATTTTTAATAAACAATTCTTCCATTGCTTCCACTGATAGAGGTCTGCTGAAATAATATCCCTGACCAATCACGCAGCCGTTTTCGAGCAGAAATGCAACCTGTTCATGTTCCTCAACGCCTTCAGCAATGACATCGAATTGCAGATTGTGTCCCATGTCAATGATGGTTTTGACCATGGCTCCCTTGTTTGAATGATGGATAATATCATCAACAAATGATTTATCGATTTTGATTTTATCAATCGGAAAATGCTTCAGTAGGCTTAATGATGAATATCCGGTACCGAAGTCGTCAATCGCAAGCGTTATGCCCAGCTCCTTTAGTTGATCAAGGATCCTTGCTGTCTTATCGCTGTTTTGCATGACACTCTCTGTAATCTCAAAGTCCAGATAATTCGGTTCAAGCTGAGTATTCAAAAGTACCTGTTTTACACTATCAATGAAACGGTCTTCCTGCAGCTGGCGCACAGAAATGTTCACTGACATCGGTATCGGACTGTAGCCTTTCTCCTGCCATACTTTGTTTTGAGCCGCTGCCTTTTCGAGCACCCATTTTCCAAGCGGGACGATCAATCCTGTTTCCTCGGCAAGCGGGATGAATTCAGCTGGTGAAATGATACCTTTCTCCGGATGCATCCAGCGTACAAGTGCCTCTACCCCGATAATTTCCCCGGTATCCATATTCACTTGTGGCTGATAATGGAGCGTAAGCTGATCTTGCTCCAACGCTTTTCTTAGGCCATTCTCCAGCTCCATTTTGCGGGAAGAAAGCCCATGCAGCTTATTAGTGTAAAACTGGTAATTGTTCTTCCCGCGATCTTTTGCCAGATACATAGCGGTATCCGCATGCTTGATCAGTGTTTCCTCATCTTGGCCATCCTCTGGTGCCATGCTGATTCCAATGCTAGGGGTCACGAAGAACTCCTGGCCTTCAATGGTAATCCCTTCATTAAATTCAGTAAGGATTCTTTCTGCGACTTCAATGACTTGTTCCTTCCGGAAATCCTTAAGTACAATGATGAATTCATCACCGCCCTGGCGTGATACAAGCCCCTTCTCTTTGACCGCATTTTTCAGCCTGCTGGCGACAACCTTTAACAATAGGTCGCCAACACGGTGGCCTTTCGTATCATTGATAATCTTGAAACGGTCGAGATCAAGGAAGAGTACAGCGAGATTCCCGTTACCGTTTGATAGTGCCGCATTCAGGTGTTTCCTGACCATATTCCGATTCGGCAAGCCGGTAAGAACGTCATAATAGGCCATATATTTAATGGTTTTTTCCGCCTTCTTGCGCTGCGTCAGATCACGGCCAACAATTTGTTCAGCCATTCTTCCTTCATATAAAATCGGCATCGCGGACATTTCTACATCTATTTTTTGTCCGTCTATCTGTTTTGCTTTAAATTCGAACCACAATTTTTCCTCAAAATTCTCATCTATTGTTAACTCACGATTTTTTATACGAGCCAGTACATCAGAGGGAATAAGCTCGGATATCGGCTGTCCGATTAATTCCTCTGGACTTTTCGCCTTGAACAGCCTGCAGCCGGCTTCATTGATATAATCCAGCTTTCCTCTGCTGTATACAGCAATCAAATCAGGGGACATTTCCACTAGGCTGCGATAGCGTCCTTCACTTTCCTGACGGTCGGTTATATCGAAAAGGACACTGGTAAAGTCAACGAAATTTCCGTTTTCATCAATGACCGGAATGCCTCTATCCTGGATCCAGCGAACCTCTCCATCTGGACGAATGATCCGATACACACTGGTGACAGCTTCTCCTCTTGATAATCCATCTTCCCTGTCAGCTAAAATGTGCAGATCCTCAGGGTGGATGACTTTTTTCCAGAGGGTGTTGTCATGATAAAACTCTTCAGACGAATGTCCGTATAATTTTTCGATACCAGATGTAATCAGCAATGTGTCCGTCTTCAGATCATGTGACCAGATCGCGACATCCAGAGTATCAAAAATGCTTTTCAGTCTCTTTTTATGTCCCTCTAAATCCTCTTCTGCATTTTTCACCGCTTTGAATACCCTGAAGACCAATGCGATAAAAACAAAGGAGACAGCTAGATCAATCAAATAGCCAACACCTTTACTTATGGGAAAATAAAACGAAGTCAGCCAATCAATCAACTCCGCGAACAGAAGAAAAAATATGATAGATAATCCGGTGTATCTTTGTATCTTTCCGTCACTGCCCATTCAAACATTTCCCCCTGTGCCATGTTGCATGATTGTCTTGAAAAAAATACTAAATATTCCTTTATTAACATAACAAACATACTAGGTCTCGTACAATGGAATAATTCCATATGGCCCATAAAATTGATGAATTTTGTCATTTTTTGTCCTGGCAAACACAGCAACTCGTCAAAGAGCAATCCCCAGCACTGTTGAAAGTTCTCTCTTTTTCTCGTTCAAATAGATTTGGTCGAGTGCCTTCAACTCGTTTGAATCGAACTTCTCCATGCTGTAGATATACAGCTCCCAAATGCTTTTCTTCAAGGAATCGTCAGCTGTTTTTCCAATCAACAGAAAAGCGTCGATGAGGGCAGTTAGAATGGAAAAGTCTTGACTCCCATAATGGACAATTTGATAAAAGGATAAATATAAGATATCCATCGTCCGCTTTTGCTTCCCGATAATCCTTGGCTGCATCTCTTCATCATAATAGGCTATATACCGTCCGTTTGAACGTACCCGGCATAAATGGGACAATGCCATGCCTAAATAGGAAATACAGACTCTTGCCGTATTCGGGTCATTAATCGCTGGTGAGATGGCCCTCAAAGCAACCTCAACAATCTTCTGGAGCGCAAATTCAGGATCCTGGATTGATGACCGTTCTTTCCCCAGCTTTAAGTATTGATTCAGGACGGCATCAATATCCTCGTCTATCTCTCCGCTATGGTGGACTCTGAAAGCAATGCTATCCTCTGTCAGAAAATCACCGTTCAAAAAGTTGGCTTCGACTCCAAGTTCATGGTGAGATGCGTATCTCAATAGTCCTTGATAATCTGTCAGCTGGACATAACCGAACCCTCTGCATTTTACATCCCGGACAAATTCATAGGTGAAACCTGCATCTTTTCTGTCATCTATTACGTTCGTGTAGTCACTTTCAAGTGAAGCCTCCTGGCTTCTAATGACCTTTAAAGCTCCCTCAGTGATTTCCCGGATCAGCGTGCTGACCTGAACGGAAGTTGCGACATTATGGATAAAATACCCGAAGAATGCGAGGCAGATGAACGCAATGGCGACTCCAACCGTAGCTGAGATCACTTGGCTTTCATACCACGATTCACTCATGAACAACAGCGATAGAATCGAGTAGACGAACCCGCCCATGAAGATACCAAGCACCCGCATCGTCACAGGATCCTCGACGAAGTTACTCAGCGTCCTGGGTGAAAATTGAGATGAATATGTAGTCAGTACGACCATGATCGTCGAAAAAGTGATCGTCGTCATTGTCAGCAGCGCTCCAGAAATCGAACCTAATATCGTCTGCGCCAACTCAACATTAGTCAGCATAAATGATGGGACAACTCCCTGAGCAAGCTCATTATGATCGATATAAATCACGGCCAATGCCAGCAGGAATGCCAGTACACTATAAATAACAGGCTTCAGCCACATACTTTCCCTTATTCGTAAAACAATTTTTTTCAACAAACTTCCCAGCCCCTTAAGTTACCAACTCTTTCCTTACTTATTTAGACCATTTGGGGTGAGTTTAATCCTTTTTAGTCTTATCGCAGCGTATCTATTGTCATTTTTTCGATGAAAATCAACTCATTCTATCGTAATCGTTTCCGAGAAAACAAAAACCTTGCCCACTACAGCAAGGTTTCCATTTGTTAATTCGCATACCCTACAAGTTCCATAAATCCTATTCCGTCCAGTGGCCTTATCTTTCCATCAGCTAGCTTTTCCCTGCCGGTTACTTTGCATGCGCCTTCCCAAATAGCCTGTATGGGGCTGATGATCAGCATTTCCTGATTTGGGAATACAGCTTCTATATGAAGATGTATTCCGAATTCGGGAATCCGAATTTCCCATTCTACTGGATACCTGGCATTTGTTTTCAGGCTTTTCCAGTACTTTACTTTTTGGAAAGTTATGTTTCTCGTAAAATGAATTCTGCCATCCTCTTCAATAACATTTGCCATAGGCTTTCCGAGGGACATTTGATTAAGCAGCAGCTCACGCCCGTCGCTAAGCATTAGTCCGAACCAGTCCCATCCGGCTCCTTTAACTAAGGAATAATCATGTCCCCATTGATGGTCGAACTAGCCAGTACCGCTTACATTTTCCGTCTTCACAGCCGTCTTTATTTTCCCATGCACAGAATTCCTAGTAGTAGAATAATAGTACAAATCGTCCGGCTTTCCATCACCGACTATCAGTGCAATAGGCTTCATTGGTGTGAATTCAAGCTCGATTTTTGAATTCCCTTCCTGTAAAAGCACATTAAAACCAACTGCCTCTTCCCCTTTGAAGTTAAGCTGGTGCTTTCCGTATACCAATCCAGGTGGATTCTGATTGATTCTCACCGTCTCCAACATTTTGTGAGGCACAGGTATTTCGCCCTTAAGCAACTTTTTATAGAGTCTCCAGATCCTTTTATCTGTTGGATGGAGCAAAAGATAGAAAGGCAGATATATTGCTAGCATCGCAAGCTTCACCTTTGAATCGAAACTTGAAAATTTGAAACGTTTCTTGCTGTCCAGGTCGATCAATGTATGGATGATATAATGTCCTTTGCCTATCTCAAACTCGCCCACCCGGAAAAATGAAGCCATCACACCATACCGGCCACCCTTATCCCCGTTCTAAAAAGCGAAAAAATACCACCATTCAATATTGGAATCTCCATGTGGCCCTGCATCCTTTGGCAGTGAAATCCTGCCTAACCGTTCGTCATTCATTCCATTCCAGCACACCTTCTTTTTTTAGTAAGGTATGCATGGGACATTAAAAAAGCATCAAAGAAGCCAATCCCTTCTTTGATGCTTTTACTTACTCTTCCATTATTTCTTTCAGTTTTCTCAGGTCCTTCATGTTGGCCTTTTTCATCATCGAAGCCATAAAAGGTGAAACAAGTTTTGAGAATCCTGTCGGCTCCCCCTGGTTCCTCAGTGTCATCCTTGTTGTGTTTGAGTCGATTGCTTCCCAGTTGTATGTAGTCTTCATTGGAAATGGTCCTTCTGAGGTTTGCATGACCATTTTCCTTCCTGGGACATACTCTATGATCTCATAAATATAAGCAAGTTCCCGACCGAGGAATTTTGCCTTAAACGCAATCTTTGAACCAAGATTTAACGGTTTCTCTGTGAGCCATTCAGCCGAATCAATATTCACATACCATTCAGGAGCATTGTCGGGATTCGCCGCATACTCTGAAACCCTTTCAACCGGGGACTTAATTTCTATCTCTGTCAGAACGTCTACCAAGATAATTCCTCCAAGTTTAGCTTTATAACACATTATAATATATTTTGCTTCAAAGTCGTCTATCTCCTTGCAGTCAACAGGAAAACTTGAAAATAAACCCGCAGTGGAATATTCTTAAATATATACTTCATATTTAAGGATGGGATTACCCTGCGTATCAATAAATTCATCAGCGAAACTGGTAAAACGTCAAGGCGTGGCGCGGACCGGCTCATTGAGGAAGGACGCGTGTCCATCAATGGAAAGGTTGCGAAAATCGGCAGCCAGGTTGAGCCTGGAGATGTCGTTCGCCTGAATGGCGAAGAAATCAGGATGGCGCAAAACTACGTATATATAGCTTTAAATAAACCGGTCGGGATCACCAGTACAACAGAAAGGCATGTGAAAGGCAACATCATCGACCTTGTCAATCACCCGCTAAGGATTTTCAACATCGGACGACTTGATAAGGATTCAGAAGGTTTGATCCTTCTCACGAATGACGGAGACATCGTTAATGAAATTCTCCGTGCTGAAAACAAACATGAAAAGGAATATATTGTCTCAGTGGACAAGCCCATCACTCCAGAATTCGTCAAGGCGATGTCCGAAGGGGTGAGGATCCTTGGAACAAAAACCCTTCCAGCAAAGGTCGTCCAACTATCAAAATACGAGTTCAATATCATCCTTACACAAGGATTGAACAGGCAGATCCGCCGCATGTGCGAAACCCTTGGATACCAAGTCGTCAGACTGCAGCGCATACGGATCATGAACATCCATCTCGGGAACCTGCCAATTGGCCAATGGCGTGACTTGAATAAGAAAGAGAAAAGGCAGCTTTTCAGCGACTTGAATTACGAGCCTAAGGAATGGTAAGAGGATGTGCAACTGCTCATCCTCTTTTCTATTATAACCATTGCTTTAATCAGATCTTTGCACCAGTAATATGGGCTTCTTTTAAGAGGACTCTGAACCAATCAGCCTTACAACTTATTATTAAAATAGTTGCTTCCCCAATTACACTGGCATGTGCTAATGAAGTATGATGTAATTATCATAATAACGTTCTAGCTGATTGGAGTTTTTAAAATGCACAAAAATAATACAAAGAATTTGGTAAGCGAAGATGAGCTTTCGACAATTTTGATCGCTGCCAATGAAATCATTATGTATGGAGGGAAAGGCCTGCTTGGCAAGATTCTCGCGGGCTCAAAAGATAAGAGGATTTATACAGCTGACCTTCATCACTCCCCTATGTACGGCGCATTTGCGGACATGAAACAAAAGGAAGTCATGGAGAAGGTTGAATGGGTGCTTGATAATGGCTACCTGACAACAGACGAAAAGCTTTCCCTTCTAATGTATACAGACAAAGGCTGGGACTTTGTTAAAGATGAACTGGCAGAGAGTGTCTACACGGAATTCACTCTGGCTGCTGAGTTTGGGAGATATGAGTATCTGGATTTCATCCTTGGCCAGCATCCAGAATTAAAAATGGATCTACTTGATCTAATTGAAGAGAGAGACAGTAAGGAACTGATCGACATCCTGGTTGAATGGCTGGAGCTTGAGAATTTCAAGCCTATTCCAGAAAGGATTCATGAAGTAATACAGAGACTGGACAAAGGAAATTCCCACAGCCAACAGAACAGTGATGAAACAAGCTCTTTTGATGCCAATAAAAAATGGCTTATGCTGCCTGCCGAAATCCGCCAGATGCTCGTCCGGAACGTTTTTTGCGGACATTGCATGGACACCGTGCAAATTGAGAAATATGTAATCAAGGATTTCCGCGACAGTGTTGTGCTTGAAGGAAAATGCAAAAACTGTGGCAATGACGTCGTCCGAGTCATAGATTAAGGTGCTCGTCATAAATTTTGGTTACTTTGAAAAACTTAGTAATTAATGGTACCTGGTTTAAAAGCCAGGTATTATTTTCGAGTGAAAATAGTTTGTATACAAATTATATTTACACAATATACTTTTTCGTGTTAGAATTTTTATAAGGTTAATCAGGGGGTCTTACTGATGGATATGTCTATGGATAAAGTACTCGGTTCTGCTTCTGTTCGGTTGAGCAAGAAGCTTACACGAATCATTAACTATTACTTAAAGCCTTACCGTATTACGACTGAACAGTGGAGTGTCCTGCGCACTCTGAATGAGTCTGGTGAGGTCTCACAAAAAGAATTATCGATACGGTCAGATAAAGACCAGGCAACATTGACGAAAATTCTGGACCTTCTTGTAAAACAAGAGAATGTAGAAAGGCTCGCCAATCCTCTTGATCGCCGTTCCTTTTTGGTGAAAATTACTCCGAAGGGCGCAAAGCTTGTAGAGGAAATAACGCCTTACCTCGAGGATATCTTCATGAAAATCACAAATGGACTAGATGAGGAAAGGCTTGCAATGTTCAGAGAGGTTTTACTTACAATAGAAGACAATATCGAAAGACTTTTGGAGGAAAACAATTAGAAAGAAGGCCATATGATGAACAAAACATCCAAGTTGTGGACAGCACAGTTTACAGCCATTGTTATAATGGCTTTTTTATTTTTCCTTTGCCTGCAACTGCTGACTGCCGGCTTCCCCGCTTTCATTACCGACATTAAAAATAATCCTGCCCAGGGCGGCTTGATGACCACTGTATTTATGGTTTCCGCAATCGCTACCCGTCCTTTTGTCGCTAGCTTAATGCACAAGATGGACAACAAGAAATTAAGCCTTATATCTCTGGGGTTTATTGCGATTTCCGTTGGCTTGAGTTTCGGCCAGGATTCGGTGCCACTATTACTACTGCTTAGAGTTTTCCATGGAGTTGGTTTTGGAATCATTACAACGATATTCTCAACGATGGCTACAAATATCATCCCTGCCCACCGTCTTGGTGAGGGAATCGGCTATTACGGAATGGCAACAAGTGTAGGGACAAGTCTTGGGCCAATGCTGGCGCTGGCATTGCTGCAGTTTTTTTCTTTTAATATGCTAATCGCTATTTCTGTAAGCTTGACTCTTCTTACCTTGTTCTTGAATTTTTTTGTAAAAAGCCCGCAAAGGAATGTACAGCCTCAAGCAGCTGGCCGGAAAGTCAATTTCAGGGAGCATGCCTTTGACCGACATGCTTTTACACCAGCAATCCTTACCGCATTCTTCTCGATCACGCTCGGCGGTGTCGTAAGCTTCCTGCGTGAATTAGGAAAAGAGGCAAACCTTGGGGCAACCATCTCATTATTCTTCCTTGTCCTAACGATTGTAATGGTCCTGATCAGGCCTGTTTCAGGAAGAATGTACGATAAATACGGGCATAAATTCATCATCTACCCTGCAGTCATCTCAGGAATTATTGGACTGACACTTTTAGCGGTCACTCAACATACATTGACCCTTTTAATCGCTGCCGTTTTTTACGGTATTGCATATGGAACAGTCGCGCCTACTCTCCAAGCGCTTGCGGTCAGCGCAGTATCAAGGGAGAAGCAAGGAACCGCGAATGCGATGTACTTCTCCTCGATGGACTTAGGTATGGCTCTCGGATCTGCCGGACTTGGCCTGCTGGCATCCTATTCCAGCTACCATTTCATATACGGATTTTCGATCATATTCCTCATCGGGCTGCTGTTAGCTTACACCTTGATTTTCGTTGTGAAAAAGCAGCCTAAGGATCAATATGTTAAAACAGCAGAAGAAATTGGATACTAAAAAACACGGTGGAACCTTCTCCACCGTGTTTTTTGCCTTTCTTTGGGACCATTAATCCCGATACCCCTTATTTTTTTGGATATATTACCTGAATGTAGAAAATTAACAGTATATTACTGTCTAATGTTTATCTTTATTTTCCCTTCTGACCTCATGCCTGCTGATATACAGCCACATTGCGATATAAGTCAGGAATAGCAAAACGAGAAACACTGGAGCTGACAATACATTCTGTATCAACAAATTAAGCCACCTCTTTTTACTTTAGGCTGTCCAGCGGGAATGGAAAAAATAAATAGAAAATAACCGCTAGCGGGATAGAAATGATCCATGCGATCAACGGTTTACGATAATGTATCCACAGAACCACAAACAAAATTAAATTCAGCCAGATGTTGTGCCAGCTATTCCAGCCATTGTCGTATACAAACATTCCCCTGTGGGCGAAAAGAGCCTCAATGATCGTGTAAAAGGCTACCCATATGCCTACATAAATCAGCTGGTTCCTTCTTGTTGATGGAAAACGCTGAAGATAGATCATCAAACCAACCGGACAGATGAAAAAAGTAAAGGCGATATTGATGATCGAGTGGGTCAGCCAATCAGCTGTTATTCCCCGGAATGCCCATAAAGTGTGATTATAGTAAAGAGTGTTGTAGAGCAGGTTGACCATCATAAAAAATAGAATAGTTGAGTATTGCTTTTTCCATTGTGACCAGTCAATAAATTTATAAGCGAAAAATATCCAGACTGCTATGACCAATAATAGATACATGCTTCTCTCTCCCCAAAAATACTTATTTTATCAGTTATTTCCAGCGAGAAAGTTTTTATACAATTCAAAAAGACCTGATACTGAATAGTCAGGTCTCACTAAAAGGTTAGTTATCTAGAAACAATAGAAAGGACATTGAATTGTTTTCTCTGCTTTCGATAAAGCTCCTGCGCTTCTTCTATGGTGATTTCAACAAAGCGGATTTTTGTTCCCGGCATTGCCTGAGCAAGCAAAGGAAGATCAACAGAAATCACTGTGGCAATCCTGGTATAGCCGCCAGTCGTCTGTCGTTCTGCCATCAAAATGATTGGCTGCCCGTTAGAAGGCACCTGGATTCCTCCTGCCGGAATGGCATCAGAAATAATATCTGCTCCGCCAATGTGGCCAAGTTCTGGTCCTTCGAGGCGATAGCCCATTCTGTTTGACTGAGGGGATACCGTATATTCACCTGACATAAATCGCTCAATTGAGTCTGGATGAAATTTTTCAAGATGAGGGCCGAGAATCACCCGTATTTCAAGCTGAGCTTTATATACAGGAATAAAGTCTTTATGTAAAAAGCGATTTTTCCGGACAAATGGCCTCCCATATACAATATCCCCTGCCTCCAGTGCCCGACCATTAAAACCGCCCATCGTGCCATTGATAAACGTGGACTTACTGCCTAAAACGAGCGGGACATCAATTCCGCCGGCAAAAACCATGTACGCCCTTGCCCCGCTTTCCACTTTTCCAAATGACAGAATATCTCCTTTTCTTAAAACGAAGCTTTTCCACATCAATACTTCCTTCTTGTTCACCATTGGCTGCAGATTCCCGCCACAAATGGCCATCGACACATCCTTCAATGCTTCAAGACTGGGTCCGAGCATCACAGCTTCCAGCCCTGCTTCATGAAGAGAGTTCCCGACCAGGAGATTGGCCATTTGCAAGGAATAGGGATCCATCGCACCTGAAGGACTGATGCCATACTGCTGATAGCCTGTTCTCCCTAAATCCTGTACTGTTGTCTGCAGGCCGGACTTAAGGACTTTAAACAAGGGTTCCGTCATATAGAATCCCAACCTCTGCCGACTTCTATTCCTTCAGCTTTTAAAGCTTCATTTAATCTTACTGCAAAGTCAAGGGCCTGTGGTTCATCTCCATGGATGCAAATTGTATCTGCCTTAATTTCAATGTCTGTCCCGTCAACTGCCTCAACTCTTCCTTCACGTACCATCCTGATCACTCTTTTTATTGCTAAGTCCGGATCGTGGATGATCGCGTTTGTCTCCGAACGCGGTGTCAACGAACCATCAGGCTGGTAGGTTCGGTCAGCAAAAACTTCATGCGCCACCTGCAGGCCTTTTTCCTCTCCCGCTTTCACGAGCCAGCTGCCTGCAAGTCCGAATAAAACAAGTGATGGATCGGCGTCTGCCACTGCCCCCGCAATGGCATCGGCGATTGCTTTATCTTTTGCAGCCATATTGTACAGTGCGCCATGCGGCTTTACATGAACGACTGTTGTTCCACAGGTTTTCGCTATCGCAGCAAGAGCGCCAATCTGGTATATAGTCAGATTGTAAATTTCCTCCGCACTCATCTTCATTTCTCTCCTGCCGAAACCATGCAAGTCAGGAAAGCCAGGATGTGCGCCAACTTTCACTCCACATACTTTGGCCATTTTCACCGTTTTCATCATGACATTATGATCACCGGCATGATACCCACAGGCGATGTTGGCAGAATTGATATGATTTAACACTTCCTTGTCATTGCCAATTTTAAATAGTCCGTAGCTTTCACCTAAATCACAGTTCAGATCGACACTTAACACTTTCCTCACCTCTTTTCAATCCTGTTTACCTCGTATGTATCGCCCATTTGTTTTATCGTTAAAAATTGCTCCTCACTGATTGGCACAAATTTAATATAATGACCGGATCTGAACAGGAACGGTTCCTCCTTATCCGGAGAAAACAAGGTAACAGGAGTGGTACCAATGATCCTCCAACCTGAAGGAACATCAGCAGGATAAATACCCGTCTGATTCCCGCCAATCCCGACAGCACCGGGCATCACACTCTGCCTTGGCTTCTCAAGCCTCGGCACAGCCAGCTTTGCAGGCAAGCCGCCCAGATACGGAAACCCAGGCATGAATCCCATCATGTAGATGAGGTATTCTCTATTTGCATGAAAATTGATGACTTCCTGCTTCTCCAGGCCATGATAATCAGCGACATAAGCCAAATCCTCACCCCATTCCCCGCCATAACAGACCGGGATTTCATAGACAAACTTCCTTTCTGGTTTAGAATCTCCGGCGGACAGGCTGACTTTTTCAAGCTCAGCTTTGAGAGATTCATAAACGATAATTTCAGGTTGATAATAAATCGTTAGAGATGTGTAGGCAGGCACCCATTCTAGGATCCCTCTAATCTTTTCTTTTTCCAGTTTGCTGACGAATAGCTGTATTTGCCTGTTCGTTCTTTCATCAATTTCATTACCAAATGACAAAACTACAGCCACATCACCAAGCGGCGAGATTACAAAGTCCATCTTTTATCTCCTTTAAAAAATGCCAGACAAATTTCATCTGGCACCTTCTCTTATTGACGTGCTCCAACCGTGGCACACGTTTCAACAATCACCTTCAGTGCTTGGGTCATTGTTTCCTGAGGCAATGATGGCAGTGAGGGATTGAGGGCTGACATTTTCGTCGATGCAGGAAAATGGATAAACCCAGCCTTGATGTCCAGATTATTTTTTCGTATATGATTCAAAACAGCATATAAGGTATTATTGCAAATAAATGTTCCGGCACTATTTGACACCGCTGCAGGAATGTTCAATTCCTTCAGGTTCCTCTCAATCAGACGGTTGGGCAAGGTGGAGAACAAGCCGTCCGGTCCATCCCCATCTATCATTTCATCTGTAGGGATCTTGCCTTTATTATCTGGATAAGGGTCACCAGAACCTGTATCCTTCACATTGATTCCAATCCGCTCCGGCGTAATCGCCGTCCTGCCTGCTGCCAGACCACAGGAAATCACCACATCAGGCTGTAAATCGTCCATCTTTTTGATCAACTCTTCCGCACACTCATCATAATTAACAGGCAATAGGATCGTTGAGATCTCCACATTCTCCATCTCAAACCTTTCCGCTTCCTTTAACAATTCCTCAGTAGGATTTATGTTCATTTTTCCAAACGGCTCGAAGCCGGAAATTAAAACTTTCATTTAGCAGACCTCGTTTCTCGGTTTAAACTTAAATCGTATGTATTAAAAATTTTACTATAGTTAACTATGGATATATACCATTTAAACTCGTAAAATTTGGTTTAGTTTTAATATTCTAATAAATAATAGGTGATCAAGTGGAAATAGAATACGGCAAAGCAACCGAAAGTGAAATGAGGGAGATTTTTGGCATGGCGGGTGTGAACAGGACCGAGGCCACGGGGATACAGGCAGATAATAACAAAGAAGAGATGATAGCATCTTATGTGAATTCACTGGAACAGGGGGCTTATTTTCTTGTTGCCAGAACCAAGGAGGCTTTGATTGGCTGGGTACTGGTGGACCGAAGCCTGGACTGGTTTTCGCATAAGGAAATCGGATGGATCAGTGATGTTTACGTTAAACAGGAGTTCAGGCAGAAGGGTGTCGCGAAATCCTTGATAGAGCAAAGCCTGGTGGAATTCAAACACCTCGGATTTGATGATGTCAGACTGAATGTCTTTTCATTTAACGAGAAAGCCATTCGGTTATATGAAGAGCTGGGATTCAAAGATGTCAGCAAGTTTATGAGGGTTGAAATATAGGCAAAAATTACTCATCCAAATGTAAATGAAACTAAGGAAAATATAACTGAATAAATTTATAATTTCATTACTCCCTTAATACAGAACTGAAACAGGCTCTAAACATTTCTCCGTTAATCTATCATTGTTACATAAATCAGATAGAGGAGATGAAGAAATGAAGAAAAAATTAATCGGAACTGGATTTGCTCTAACCCTTATGCTTAGTCCTTTCCACCAAGCTTTTGCTGCTGAGCCTACTACCGGAGAATTGAGGCAGTTTGATACTGTCGCTCACCGCGGGGCTGCAGGTTATGCACCGGAAAACACAATCGCCGCATTTGATAAGGGCCTGGAAATGAAGGCGGATTACATTGAAATCGATGTTCAGCGCAGCAAGGATGGCGAGTTGGTTGTGATTCACGATACCACAGTCGACAGGACAACTGATGGTACTGGCCGTGTTGGTGCTTTGACGCTAGTAGAGCTGCGAAGTCTGGATGCCGGGAGCTTCAAAGGCGAGCAATTTGCCGGAGAAAAGATTCCTACCTTCGAAGAAGTACTCGACCGTTACCACGGAAAAATAGGTATTTTGATAGAATTGAAAGCACCTCAGCTCTATCCCGGAATCGAAGAAGCTGTGGCAGAAGAATTGAAGGAGAGAAATCTGGATAAGCCGCAGAACGAAAAGATTATTATCCAATCCTTTAACTTTAAATCGATGGAAAAGATGGATGTCCTGCTGCCAAATGTTCCAATGGGTGTCCTGACCTCTTCAAAACTTCATACAACGGACATTGCCCTCCAGGAATTCGCGAAATACGCTGATTTCTTCAACCCAAGCTATGGACTCGTATCAAAGGAACTGGTCGATAAAGTCCACAGCCTTGGAATGCAAATCCAGTCCTGGACTGTACGAAGCCCTGAAACAGCCCAGTTTCTGATTGATATGAAGGTGGATGGCATTATTACGGATTACCCGGATTACGTCGATCCGCGCAATTAAGCTAAAAAACCTGTCCTAATTAGGACAGGTTTTTATAATCTTAATAATAAAATTAATTTTATTAATTATTTACTGATTTAATATTTACATTTTTAATTATAATGTATAATATATATCTAAACACCACCGAAAGGAGGCAATCATGGCTTATCCTGTACTAACAAATTGTCCTGTTTGCAGCCAAACCCTTAAAATCACCAAGCTAAAATGCAATCACTGCGATACGACCATTGAAAATGAGTTCGAACTTTCAAAGCTTGCTTCCCTAACAAAGGAACAGCTTCAATTCGTCGAAACCTTTCTTGTATCGCGCGGAAATATTAAAGAAGTGGAAAAAGAGCTAGGAATTTCCTATCCGACTGTCCGGGGAAAGCTTAACGATATTATCACTGCCCTTGGATATGACACTCAAAAGAAAAATGAACTGGACGAGAAGAAAATCGTTGCGATGCTGGAGAAGGGTGAGATTTCTCCAGAAGATGCGATCAAACTTTTAAAAGGTGAATAGGGGGAATTGTGATGAGTGAAGAAATTTCAAAGATTTTAGCTATGGTACAAGAAGGAAAAATTGATTCCGAAAAAGGTGCCCAGCTGATTTCCGTACTTAAGGAAAAAGAAACACCTGCCTTGCCTAACAAACAAAATAAATACTTAGATAAAACATTAAAAATCCGGGTTGTATCCAAGGAGAATGACAATGTGAACGTCAATGTGCCGATCAAGCTCGTAAAAGCACTTCTCAAAACTGGACACAGCATCGCTTCAGGCATCCCTCAATCCCAGCAATACGTCAAGGATCTCGATATCAACATGCTGATCGATGCAATCGAAAATGAACTGGACGGCAACATCGTTGATATCCAATCAGCAAACGGTGATACAGTTAAAGTTGTCATTGAGTAAAACATATGATGAAAATAAAAATCAAAACATCTAATAAGATCGCATTCTCCCTCCCTGTTCCTTACACAATTTTAAAAGCTGCAAGTTCCATTCTTGCATCTAAAAAATTCAGGAACCAGATGCACAAATGGGCGAATCAGGATCTTGAAAATAAACCTGTTCCCGCCGCAATTTTAGATACTATACTAAACAAGCAGCTGATGAATGAATTGATCCGTGAACTGGGCAAGCACAAAGGCACCGTGCTTGTTGATGCACGATTGCATGATGGTACCGAGGTCATTGTAAAACTATAAAGAAGAAACCCTGGCTCCATTCGTTGCGAAGACAGGGTTTCTATCTATATCAGAACCTTTTTTCAAAGCAAACATATAATTCATGTCCTTCTGGCTTTCCATTCATCATTACTCTTCCTGTAATTGTATAACCCCTTTTTTCATAAAAGGAGACCGCGCCCTCATTTCCGGAGTACGTATCTAGCCGGAGTGCGCCATATCCGTGATCCTTCGCAAAGTCTTCAGCAAACTGTAGCATCTTGCTGCCATACCCGCCGCCCTGAGCAGATGGGTCGACACAAAACGAGTGGAGAATCAGCGGCTTTCCTTCTGTTTTAGACCAGTTGGCATTCTCCCATTCCGGAGCCTGCCATTCATCGAGAACCATCACACCAATTGTGTCCTTGCCTTTTTTCAAGACAAACAACTCTTCACCTTGCATGGCATTTTCGAAATACTCATGATTGGGGTATTTCTCATCCCATTGTAAAATACCTCTCGATTCAAGGTACTCTTTGCATTCCGCAAACATGCCGCCAATGATAGGCAAATCTTCTTCGGTTGCCCGTTCAATTTGTTCAAGAGCCATATTTTTACTCCTTCACTGCTTCTATTCGCTGTCAGGCGTTATGTTAAAAAAGTTTGCACTTTTGTTCTTCTTCTTTTCATCATTTTTCTTATTTTCCATTTTGCCGTCTGATTCATAGCTTAATTTGAATTGATCATCCTTCTTTTTTTTCATTCCTATTCCTCCTAAATTGAAATACTTACATCCCCGTCCTCACCTATTGCACTATTGAATAGCTATTTAAAGATTCAGTTTTGCACATTCCGGGCAGCAAAATCGAGTCGCCCTTTCTTAACTGTATTCTGTGCCTTTTTTTACCTCTAAATGCATAAAAAGCACCGGATTCTAAAGAAACCGATGCTTTAGGTGCTCATTAATATGCAAAGTGGTGATTGCCTATCTGTTTGGTCACTGTTCTCGTAAAAATCCATTGATCAGTCGCAAGCTTTGGATTGTAATAATAAACTGAGCCATAAGAAGGATCCCATCCGAGCATTGCGTCCTTTACTGCATGGTAAGCTGTAGCATTCGGTTGAAGATTAAACTGGCCATCATTTACTGCGGTAAAGGCATTTCTTTGAAAGACGACATCATGAACTGTGTCAGGAAAGTCATTAGAATTTACCCTGTTTAAAATCACCGCAGCCACTGCAACTTGTCCCTGGTAGCTCTCACCCCGGGATTCCCCATATACAACATGAGCCATCATCTCGATTTCCTGAATAAGCTTCGATGTCTTCGGACCAACGCCTCCAATCGGTTCAAGTCCAAAATCTCTTTGAAGCTGCTTCACTGCTTCAGTAGTGATTGGCCCATAGTAGCCAGTTGTCGTCGTATTAAAATAACCGAGCTTTTTCAAAATAGACTGCACATATGTAACATCTGACCCAACTGAACCCGTTCCTATGGATGCTGCCTGGGCTCCTGGCTGCCCAAAAACCAGCAAAGCAAAAACGACAAATGCTGCTGCCAGACTTTTTAAATGCTTCTTCAAAATCTCCACTCCCAATTCTATTTTACTGTATGTATGATCCTTTCCAGCAGACTAACCAAAGACACCTCCTTTTTTCATATCCTTATACAATTCCCTGTTATGAAGATGGAAAACTGATACAAAAGAATGGAAATAGTTATGTTTAATGGTATAAATTTCATAGATCCGTATCTTTTTTCATCTCCTTAACGTTATTAGAATATACTGTAAAAATATTTAGCTTTACGAAGGTTTGTAATTATCCGATAATGATGTAGAAGAAAAATTAAACGAAACCGAGAGGCAAAGGATATGTGGAGAAATAAGAATGTCTGGATTTTATTGTCCGGCGAGTTTATTGCTGGGTTAGGACTATGGCTTGGAATCATAGGAAATCTTGAGTTTATGCAGGAACAAATTCCTTCTGACTTTTTAAAATCGCTGCTTCTGGCTGCTGGACTGCTGGCTGGAATTGCAGTTGGACCTCTTGCAGGAAGGTTGACAGATCAATACAGCAAAAAGATTGTTATGCTGATATCAGGTTTCGTACGAGTAATCAGTGTTGTTTTTATGTTGATTGCCCTTCAAACCAGTTCAGTATGGTGGATGCTTGTGTTCCTCGTGTTATTGCAAATATCTGCCGCTTTTTACTTTCCGGCACTCCAGGCGGCAATCCCGCTAGTCGTTAGTGAGAAGGACCTATTGCAGTTGAATGGAGTTCATATGAATGTGTCCACCTTGTCTCGTATTATTGGGACTGCCGCTGCAGGAATATTGCTTGTGGCCATCCCTTTAAATGCTGTGTATCTCCTTTCGATGGCTGCCTACATTGTCCTTTTCGGACTGACCTTTTTTTTACAGTTTGATGAAAACAAAAAAGCCTTTGCAGTCAAAGAGGGACAGCAAAAACAAGGATTCAAAGACGTGTTCCCTGTCATCGTCAAGCTCCCGATTGTGATGATGACATTGATCTTGACCTTGATTCCGCTCATTTTTCTCGGAGGCTTCAACCTGGTCGTTATCAATATAAGTGAACTTCAGGATAGCAGCGCCATCAAAGGCTGGATCTATACCGCAGAAGGTCTCGCCTTCATGAGCGGCGCGTTTTTAATCAAACGCATCAGCTATAAATTTTCACCATATAAAATCTTGTTCGCAAGCTCGATGCTGATTGGCTGGTCCCAGTTGATGCTCTATTTTGCCAACCAGCCAGTCCTGACGATCATCGCCTTTCTTCTGTTCGGATTTTCAGTAGGATGCTTCTTCCCGACTGCTGCTACCATTTTCCAGACTAGAGTGCCTAAAGACTATCATGGCCGTTTCTTCTCGTTCCGGAATATGATGGATCGAGTCTTCTTCCAGGTCGTCCTGTTGATGACCGGATTCCTACTCGATGCAGTCGGCCTCCAAAACATGAGCGTCATGTTCGGTGCATTATCAATCGTGATGACCGCGGTCTTTTTCATTAGATCACGCAAAGTGAGAGCCTCTATGGATACCGAGCAAAGCGTAAGCTAGTAAATCACTGTAAAAGCTGCCACTTGAAAATGGCAGCTTTTATTTTTGGCTTAAAAAGAGTTAGTAAGATAGGAGATGCAGCGGATTAATTTTATAGCGGACACTTTTCTCTTCAATACCTAAATTTCTGTCCGTCATCTCGTGCACCAGTAGATACATAAGCATTTAAACAAACGTTTAATTAATGAACTTTTTATAGCATAAAGTCTAGTAATACGAGAAAAGGAGTGCAATATCTATGGAGCCTCTCGTGATTCTTATTAGCTTGACGTTTATAATGGCATTATTTTTTTATGGAATTAATATTCATTTCCCTCGCTTGGCAAAACTGAAATACTATGTAGCACTAGTTTTGTTTGCCCTGGGTTGTTTGGGCTGGATTGCAGTCTTGCTAAGGTATGGCTCGCTGCTAACCGCTGTTGTTAGTTCATGGTTGTTGGTATTAGCGGTAATAGCTTTTATGATAGCTTTCTTAATGGACCTCTACGATAAGAAAAAGAAACAAGCAAACCATTAAATTTGAAACTTGTGTTCCACTCCATCCGTATTATTAGATAATGATTTGTTCTAGGGGTGATCTCAATGACATTATTTATTGGAATACAGCTTTTTATGATTGTTTTGTTCCTGTTCTTTGGCTGGGCGATTGTGCAAAAGGAATGGTACTGGCTGATTTCTAATTTCAATGGCAAATCGAAGGATGAACAGCAGCAATTAATCCAGAATGGTTATCCACAAAGAGTCGGGAAGCTAATGGCCGCTACTGCAGCGGGGATGCTCATTTTGCTGCCCTTAAGTTTCACCTCTTTCCAATATTCCATCGAGGTCCAGTTCGGTTTTATGATGGTATTCCTTCTCGGCGGTCTCATTTATCTTTCCAAATATGAAATAAAAGAGAAGCGTAAGCGGAGCTATATCTTCAGTAGCCTTCTCGCCATTGGAACTATTGGGTTTATAGTGGGTCTTACCTTTGTAGGATACAAGGACTTTGAACTAATGGACTATGAGGAGTCTTTTGAAATCACAGGCATGTATGGCGGAGAATGGAAATACGCAGAAATTCGTCATGTTGAACTTTTAGAGGAAATGCCAGAAGTGACATGGAAACAAAATGGGTTCGGTCTTGCAACGATGGCAAAGGGCCAATTCAAGGTTAAAGATTTCGGAAGCAGCCTGCTTTTTATCCACAAAGGCTCTCCACCTTATTTATTCATCGAAACGGACAATGACAAGATTTTCATCAACAGCAAGAGTCCCACTATAACAGAAGGATGGTATGAGATTCTTTCTAAAAAAACAAATTGAGGGTGCCCCGTGAAAACGGGCATCCTTTATTTATATCTAAATCTCCTTGAGAAGTCCCGCGTGATTCCCCAGCACTACAATATCATGGACATCCTTCGTGCCGTTGATTAGAAAGACCAGGAATTGGAATAGCGGAGTCGGGTTGACTTGTTTGACTTCAATTCTTACTAATAGTAACCTGATTAATGCTTACTAAAAGTAACTACAACTTTGGAGGAATAGATAATGAACACATCTGAGACAAGCCTGGCCACGGTAATTCGTGAACGCCGTTCTGTCAGAAAATATGACCCTAACTTTAAGATTTCACAAGATGAGATTTTAGATATTTTAAAAGAAGCTTCCCTGGCACCTTCTTCAAGCAATCTCCAGCCATGGAAGTTCCTCGTCATCCAGGATGAGGAAACAAAAAAGGATCTTAGACTGATCGCCAATAATCAGGAGCAAGTCGAAACTTCTTCGGCGGTTATTGCTGTTCTTGGCGACAGAGAAATGTATCGTAATGGTGAAAAAGTATACCGCAGTTCTTTTGAAGCTGGATACATGGACGAAACAACAATGAACAGAATGATTGAGAATACAAATAAATTATACCCTGCTGCCCCTGTTGGTATAAGGGAGAACATCGCGTCTTTTGATGCCGGCCTTATTTCCATGCAACTCATGCTGATTGCGAGAGCCCGAGGTTATGATACTGTCCCAATGGGCGGATTCAACAAGCAGCAATTCATCGAAAAATTCAACATTGATGAGCGCTATATGCCTGTCCTTCTCCTGCCTATCGGAAAGGCTGCTGTGCCAGGACATCCTACAACACGTATACCGGTCGAGGAAGTCGTGGAATTTATATAAGAACAAAGAAAAGAACTAGTCCTCGGACTAGTTCTTTTTGTTAGGAATTTCGCAACCATCGTCATCACAAATCATTCCGTCATCATTGTTCAAAACGGTGATTTCATTCTCGGCAATGACTTTTTTCAGTGACTGGACGATCACATCAGTCGGTTGTGCACCGGTAATTGCATACTTCTTATTGATCAGGAAGAATGGTACACCTGTGATGCCGTACTGCTGACCAGTACTTTCATCTGCACGGACTTCATCTGCCATATCATCGCTGGCAAGCATTTCCTCTACTGCTCCACGATTTAGCCCGACTTCTGCAGCAAGCTCTGTCAATGTTCCATGGTCCCCAATGTGCTTCGATTCGGTAAAATAGGCGCGTAAAATTCTTTCGGTCATCTCTGCCATCAGCCCATGCTTTTTCGCAAACATCGTCAAGCGGTGAGCATCAAATGTATTGGTTAAAATGAGCGTGTCGATATTATATTCCAGGCCGGATTCCTTTGCCATTTGCACCATATTTTGCGTGCTCGCTTTCGCCTGGGCAATGCTCATCCCATATTTTTTTGAAAGTGCTTCATACATATTGTAATCGATATCACGTTTCATGTTCGGATCAAGCTCGAAGCATCGATACGTCACTTCAATTGGGTGATCAATCTGTTTAATAGCGTCATCCAGACGCCTTTTGCCAATATAGCAAAACGGTCAAGCAAAGTCAGTCCACATTTCAATCTGCATGTTGGATCCCTCCAGTTGGTTATTTGCCCCTATAGTATAGGTGTTAATCTTGTAAAATACACGAGATTCGACTCGGCGAGTACTACCAACCAATGCCCTTAATGCATACCCAGGTAAAATTGTTATTCTATTTCATAAACCAGCCAGTCTGACTGACTTCCACCCATTTTATCGTAAAGACTTTGGGCAACATAGTTATCCTTGGACGTTTCCCATGTCATATAAGCGAAGTTATTTTTCCTGATATGTTCGAGGCATTTTGTAAAAAGCTGCTCGCCTACCTTCTGCCCTCTTGCGTCGGCTGAAACGAATAAGTCATTTAAAATCGCTGCCCTTTTTACCTGGAGAGTGCTGAAAGTATAATACAGGGTTGCGAATCCCACGATTTCTCCTTCTATTTCAGCCACAAACTGCAATCCAGAATCTGGATGATCCTGCAAGTGCAGTATTAAATTTTTCAATTCTGCTTCATTCGGTTCTGGTTTCTTGTAAAAATCAACAATGTATTGGGTCATTAAATGGTATAATCTCGGAATGTCTCGTTCTTCAGCAGGTCGAATAGTCAGCTCAGCCATGCTCTCGCCTCCAAATATCTATTTTTTCAAGCTCTATCGAATCTCTTACAATGAAAAGCTTATTCTGATGGTTGCCAAGAATAGCCATGACTTCCTGTCTGCTCTTCTCCTCAAAAAATTTGTTCCAAACAAACATCTTCCTGAATATTTTTAAAGTCGGAGCGTAATTAGCCCTTTCAAGTCCAAGCTTTTGCAAGATGAATCTTCTTATGATCCTATATTTCCTTTTTCTATAGGAAACGTCCAAGAATATGATCATTTCGGCATTTTCAAAGCTTTCCGCAACCCACTCGTAATGGACACCCTCAATAATCCACGAATCGGTTTTGACGATTGACTTCAAATATTCATCTCTTTCCTTTTCGCTCCGCCTAATATCCCCGGTGTCGAGTCTTTGCCAGACAACATTGTCAAGCTCATGGTGCGGTAAGTTGTATCTGGCTGACAGGCTCTTGGCCAGGGTCGTCTTCCCGCTTCCGACTGAACCAATGATATGGATTTTCTTCGGTTGATCTTTTGTCATAAAGCATCATCACTTTGTCTATAGTTACATTTGAAATTCTCTTCCTTTTTTGTTATTTCCTCTTTTTTTAGCAAAATAAAAAAGCTGCCTGGGCAGCTTTTTCGAATTTATGCATTTTGCAGAGTCTGGATCTCTTTGAATGCTTGATGAAGATTTGATTTTACCATTATACCTTCGAGGTTGAGACCAAGCGTCACCATTGTATGGGCAACCTCAGGACGGATGCCAGTCATTATGGTCTTTACCCCAACTAGTGATAGGGCATTTATAACCTTGAATAGCTGGTCCGCAACCATCGTATCGACGATCATGACTCCGGACACGTCAAAGATAAGATGAGTAAGCTTGAGTTTTACAGCCTGGTCCAGTGTTTCTTCCATCAACAGCTGGGCCCTTTCTGTATCAACATTTCCGACAAGCGGTAATACCCCTACTCCAGGCATTAACGGAACGACTGGCACTGAGAGTTCCAACAATGCGGTTTTTGCGTTTTCAAGGCTCTGTTGGTGGGCGTCGACAAATGTAAGGCTGAAGCTGTAGATGGCATGGTCCATCAATGGATCAATAATATCCAAAACACCAAAAATGGCAGAAGTGGACATATCAATAGCTTCTTCTTTGATTGCCTTCCAAATATGGTCACGGTAATAGCTTGTATCTTTAAGTGCTTCATCAAGAGATGCGCCCAGCTTATAGATATACTCCCCAGTTTCTTTGCCCCAGTTTGTTATTTTTCCGAATATCTTTTCCTGGTCTTCATGCTCAATCAATGCTTGACCGAAAATTTCAATGAAGTTAGCCCGAATCTCGAGAATTTGCTGTTCAATTTTACCAAGGTCATATTTTTGAGCTTCTGTCAAAACAGCTTCAGAATACCTGTCTTCGTGGACAGCTTTGGCGATTTCATGCTTCCTGCTGACAATTGCTTCTCCCAATGCTTGCAGTTCTTTGTTCAATTTAGATTCCTCCATGTGTTCAACGACGATTTTATATATATACTTCTACGAATTATATTTCAAAATGCACTGTTATAATTCATCATAACGCAGGTATAGAATGCAGGACAAGTTTTTGAACTTATGGACATTCACCGAGTCTGTTTGCAAAAGTAGTGATCCAGCTTCTTTTGGCTTTATCTAGCGGCATATGCAAAAAAAAGAACTGCACCCTATACCAGATTAGGTAATAGATGGGAGCAGTCCTTTCTTATAAAAGTAAGCAATTAAATTCATTGCTGGCTCTGGCATTTTTTTCGGGAAGCGTTCATGCCTGTAATATTTATAAAAAGCGTTTTTCAAGTCTTCCCACTGAGAACATTGCTTCGTCTGCCGGAATCGAGCCACATCTATAAGCTTGACTTCATTATCAGGAGTGATGATGATATTTCGCAAATGGATGTCAGATGGATTCAAGCCTTTTTCTTTTGCAAGCCTTAGGGCATGATCGACTTCCTCAATATGGCCGGCGGCAATTGGCATGCCATTAACTAAACATTGATAGAGCGTCATGCCCCGGACGTAATCTATGACTAAATAATTGAGTCCCGATTCATGGAGAGAAGGGAAAAATGGATTTCCCGCAAGCTCCTTATAAATTTCGGCTTCCTCTGCTGCAACCTTCTCAAACTGCGGAAAAAATACCTTTAGAACCAGATTCGTACCCTTGATCCTGAACGCAAACGCACTTCTGCCCTCTCCAACCAGATTTAGTGATGAATCTTTATGAATCAAAGCTGCTTTTGATCCTCGGATTGAATAAACTACACTGTTTGCCAGATGTTCATATTGATTCATACTTTCGCCCCTCTCACTGTATTCCCGTAAGATGATGACATTTTTCCCGGAATCCACAGTTCAGCCCTTCACCACCTTGATCATGTCTTCATCCCAGCTTTCAGTTCCCTGCTTGAAGACCAGCTTTGTTTTAAAATGATAAGAGATTTCCTTGTTTGAAGGAGGAACATCCAGTGGCAGCAAGAAGCTAAACGGCACCTCATTATCCCCATCTGGCTGAATCCTCAACTGTATATCGATTGTTACAGTATCCAGTACGGTTTCAGCTTCATTCTTCAAATTCACCATCACTAGCGCACACTCAATGAGCTGTAGATCCTGGTCAACGGTCCCACCCTTGATGAGAAACTTTCCATTAACCGAATCACCGGGGGTTAAAACATCCTTCTCCAAAATCAGGTCAATCTGGGCAGAGCCTACACCCAGCAAAGACATATACTTTCGTAATAACATCATGTTCCTCCGTCTGTTTACTTTTTTGGATTGGTGTACTTGTCATCAAGCCGCTTCTCAATTAACTCGATCCGCTTTTGGTCTGCTAACAACTCTTCCTTGTTCTTTTTAACAAGTTCATTAAAACTAAGCTGTAATCTTTTCATAACATACCCACTCCAATACTTAAATTTATGTTTATCGATATGAAAATGCCTCTTTATGTCTTATAAAAAACCTTCACCCGCTCAGGTGAAGGTCTGGAAATAAATAAAGACCTTCACCAAATATGGCAAAGGTCTTGCTAACAACTATCGTTGCCAACAAAGCCGGGAGTGATCTCCGTAATGACGACTCTGTTGTGAAAGCTACTCCCCTTTAGGAGAAACTATTCAAATGTATATAAACATGATACAGTAAATAGCGAATTCCGTCAATTAAGGGTTAGTTCTCTGGAAAGTGCTTCTAGTTAAATTTTACTTACCGTTGTTCTTCCCTTTTCCCTTATCTTCATTTTCATCATTATCATCTTCTTGCTCATCATCTTCTTCGCTGCCTTCGTCTTCTTGTTTTTCTTTATTTTTCTTGGCTTCTTCACGCTTCTTTTCTTCAGCTTTTCTGGCTGCTTCCTTTTGTTGCTCTTCAGCTTTTTTAGCTGCTTCTTTTTGCTTTTCTTCAGCTTTCTTTGCAGCCTCAAGTCGTTGTTCTTCTGCTTTTTCCGCTGCTACACGTTGTTGCTCTTCTGCTTTTTTCACAGCTTTTGACTTTTGTTCTTCAGCCTTCGTTACACTTTGTGCTGAAGCAACACTTACCTGTTGGTCAGTGGATTGTTCTGTAACTGTCTCTTCATTTTCAGTTTCAGCTTCAGCTTCAGCTTCAGATTCATCGACTTGCTGTTCGGCTTCTTCTGTGCTGCTCTCTGCTTCGGATTCCTCGGTGTTTTCATCAGTTTCCGCTTCTTCATCTGTTCCTTCTTCAGAATCCTGTTTTTTGCCTGATGCCAGACCTTTCATTTGCGATGGATGGACTCCAAGCTGCTTGGCTGCCTGTCCGAATCCAATTTTTTCTTCTGTATATAAAGCAGTGATTTCCTCCACTGTTTTACCGGCTGCTTCTGCCAGCCAGAAGATTTGAGCGATTTGGCCATAACCCAATTCCTGTTCACGCAGCTGGGAAACCATTTCCTGGTCCAAGTCCTTCACTACGTTAGCAACGACCTTTGCTTGTTCCGTTGCTTCTTCAACTTCTTCCTGAAGCCCATCTTCCAGGTCTTCAGTCAATCCATCTTCAACTTCAGAAACGTTTTCCAGCTCTTCGGTCAGTTCGTCTTCACCTTCAGAATCAGTTTCTTCTTCTACAATTACTTCTGTGACCTTCTCTTCAGCTGCCTCAAGAGCCTCTAAATATTCTTCAAACGCTTGTTGAACGAATTCTGCTTTTTCTTCAGCTGACATCGCTGTCGCTTCAGCCAATCTCTCGTTCGCGAATTCAAGTAGTAGCTGGGCTTCTTTTTCATCATCAAAGGTTACTAGAAGCTTCAATTCCTCAAATAATTGGTCAAACGTAAATAAAATCTCGTCAGGCGTCGTTCCAGGATCTACCGTTTCGACTACCTCATCAGCAGAGACTGCCGTTCCGAAAGCAAGCACTCCGGTTAAAATGGTTGATGCTAAAAGCTTCTTCATTCCAATACCCCCAATTATTACTATATTGGAATTAAAATCGACAAAAAAAGTGCTGTCCGAAGAGCAGCACATACATAAGCTATGTGAATCTTCGGCAACTGGCTGGCATAGTTCATGACTTTAGCCCCTGTAGCTTTGCGCCCCCAGATTTCCCTGGGTTTGCCATTATCGGATTTTAATTCTACTTTAATCTTACTTATTCGACACGAAAAAATAAATAGAAATTTAAAAAACTTTGTTATTCAGCAGCCTTGCCGAATTTGCCTTCCTGATAATCGCGGTAAGCCTGACGAATTTCCTCCATAGAATTCATCACAAACGGTCCGTAGGCGACCACTTCCTCTTTGATTGGCTTCCCGGAATATACCAATACCTTTGAGCGTTTATTCGCTTTCAGCATTAGTTCGCTTGTACCTTCGCCTCCGTCATTAAAAGTCAAAGTCGCCGCTGAAGACTTTTTGAGGTTTGTTTGACTAGAGCCGGCCTCTATATCACCTGAAAGGATATATAAGAATGCATTATGTGACTCCGGCAATTCGTATGAGAAGTCCGCGCCTTCAGCTAGCTGAATTTCTGATAGGGTAAAAGGCACTAATGGCTCGAGAGGCCCTTTCACTCCAGCAGATTCTCCTGAATACACCTTTAAAGTCCCGCCTTCGAACTGGACAACAGGTGCATGCTCGGAATACACGTTTTGATAAGAAGTCGTTGTTCCTTTCAGCTCTTTAGGCAGGTTCAGCCAGAGCTGCAAGGTATGGGCAATGTCGTTTTCCACTGCTTCCTCCGCATGCCGCGCACCGCTGCCGGCGTTCATGTACTGGATGTCACCAGATTCAAGGATGCTGTGACCTCCATGGTTGTCAATGTGCTCAAGCCTTCCGTCAATGATATAAGTAATTGTCTGGAAACCGCGATGCGGGTGATCTGAAAACGTCCCGCGCTTAAACCAGTCCTCCGCCATCAAAATGAAAGGGTCCAACTCCCTCCAGTTTTGCGGATTAAGTACAAGTCCTGCCTGAACGTGCGGCATCCCTCTTTCTTCATATTGAACGGTCCAATGTTTCTTGATATCTCTTTTAAACATTTGCATAACCCCTTTATTTGAAAGCATTAAAATCAAGTTACTATCACCAAATTATAACAATCCTATGATATATTTTAAAATAAAGATACTTTAAACTGAGAGATATAAATGTAGAGTACTGGATTTAACGTTATGCCATTCAAACAGAATGGCCAATATCCCAGGGGCAGGCGAAATGATATGAGCACAAAGCAAGATTACAATTGGGTAGGAAACCAGGAAAGTTTTGTGGACCAGCCAAGTACTGTTGAGCTGGGCAATATCCTCCATTGGCCGATACGGAGGGAATTCCAGTGCAGGCCAATACAAAAATGAGGATGGATGCTTCATCTTAACAAATCCTGAACAAGATTGGGAGTTTGTGATTCTTTTAGATGCCCACAATAGCTCAGAAAGTGCTGAACTGATTGTTGAAGCCTTCAGTCAAATAAAAGGGGATGTCCAAGCTGCGCTATCACTTTCGACAAATGAGGCTTTTCAAAATCTGCAACGTATTACCCTTAATCTTTTTCAAAGCGAAGAGTTTTTAGAGTCTTGCCAGAAAATAAAAGGAGAAACCGCCTGCTTGATCGCAGCCAGAAAAGGCAAATACTGCTGGTGGTTTTCAGTCGGCGACTGCCTATTCTACTTGCACCATTCCGAGCTTGCCTCCCTTGGACAATATCAAGTGAACCAGCGGCATTTTTATGAATGGATTGGTCAAGTAAATACCTTTAGCCAGGCCGTTCCTTGCTTCAGCAGCGGAACAAAGGAATTGCGGAAAGGCGTGAATCATCTTTTAATGACAACGGATGGCCTGGTTGAGTGCCCAGGGGAGCCATACATTGACCCGAGAGCCATTTTCAATGAATTCTCTCATTCTCCCAACAAAGCTGGAGTAAGAAACCTCCTTAAAAGAATTCAAGATAACAATGTACGTGATAGCACAACCATCCTATCATGGATGGTTGTCAACGGCGAAGAAGCGACAATACCAAGTGAATAAGAACTGGAATGACGCCCAACTGAATCTATTTGGGCGTATTTTGTTTTTTTGTTTTCCGGCGACACGGCCTCCAATTATTATTCTAAAAAAATTATATTGTGAGAAGGCCTTTTATCCTATATAATATAAAATTGGCTTTTAAATAACGTGGTTCGTAACCATCCCACGTAAAAAAACTAGGAGAGATGAAAAATGAATACGAGAACGATTGTCCGGAACGGGATTCTGGCTGCTTTATATATCGCCGTTTCTGCCGTCATACAGCCATTTGGCTTCACAAATGTGCAATTCCGCGTATCGGAAATGTTCAACCACTTAATTGTTTTCAATAAGAAATATTTCTTTGGAATCGTATTGGGTGTATTTTTAACAAATCTGCTCTTTTCGCCAATGGTCGCATACGACCTTGTCTTTGGAGTTGGCCAGTCCGTGATATCCTTGCTGATTACGATTTTCACAGCAAAATATATTAAGAGCATCATTGGCCGCATGATTGTGAATACAATAGTCTTCACGTTCACGATGTTCCTGATTGCGATTGAACTGAACCTGGCATTCCAATTGCCATTCTGGTTCACATGGCTGACAACGGCTGCAGGCGAATTCACGGTAATGGCCGTAGGTATTCCTGTTATGCTTGCGATCCACAGGCGCGTAAACCTTGAAAAATTGGTTTAAATAGATGAAAACGCATGGAGAGTAATCCATGCGTTTTTTTATGCCTTAAACCTGAAGGCTGCCAGTAAACTTCATCAGAAACTCCCTATCTTCTTTGAAACAAAAATCCGTTTCGCTCATCTCACTCACCTTTTTCCAGGCAATTTCATGGATCAGCCCGTCAGGATCCTGAATTTGGATTTCTCCTCCAGTTACTTTTATCTCGAAGTACTGAACCTTGACTTTCACTCCGGAAATGACGCCAGTTTTCATAAAAAGCTGACGGACGATTTCCGTTTCATAGCCGGTTTCCTCCAAGACTTCCCTGATACAGCACTGCTCGAAAGTCTCTCCGCTTTCCTTACCGCCTGCCGGTACGGCCCATAGCTTTTCTTCATCCTCTTTCCCCTGGCGAACCATGAGTACTTCTCCCTGTTCATTTAAACAAACTCCAGCAGACCCCTTCCAAATATCCATTCTCTTGCCCCTTTAAGATCACCATGATTTATAAGCCGTATGTATATTCCTTTTTACGCCTTTTAGCTCTATACATATTCGCATCTGCTATGGATAACAATTCCTCCATTTTCCCAAACGAGCGATTGGAATATGCGTATCCAATTGATATTTCAATTTTATAATCTTGTTTGTCCATGTTAAAAAGGGCAATAGATGACTCGATAAAATTGATAAGGTCGGACACGGATTCCTCATTCTTATCAGCCAGGAGAATGGCGAATTCATCGCCTCCGATTCTTGAGACAGAGATATGATCCGAAGAGAAGGATTTTAGCAGCTTCGCTGTTTCAATTAACAGCCTGTCCCCTTGCTTATGTCCATATGAATCATTCATCATTTTTAAATTATCTAGATCACACAAAATGATTGCAATAGGACTATTTTTTTTTGAATTAAAGAATGCTGCCTTTTGTTCGAAATATTGACGGTTATAGATTCCTGTTAAGGCATCATGGTAAATCCGATATTCCAAGTCTTTCTGCAGTTGGATTTTTTCATCAATATTTCGAATGATTCCCTGGACAGCAACTAGTTGTCCATCCTCATATACCGGGCTTGCATGTTCTTCAAACCAGAGGTAGCGGCCATCTGTGCCCAGCCATCTCTGAAGGATAGGCTTTGAATAATCCAGATTTCCTGTTACTTTATTATGTAAATGATCAACATCATCCGGATGAGAACGTTCAAAACAGTCGAATGGATTTTCCATGGCCGCTTCTACGACCCCTGGACCCAAATAATTGTCCAGAGAAGGACTTATATATTTAAATTTAAATTCCGGCTTTACTTGATAATAGTAAATGATGTCCTTTGAGTCTTCGACTAGCCTGACAATCCTCTGTTCCTGTTCCTTCGTTTCATGACCATGAAACCTTTTTAGCCTTGACCGATAAATCAAGATTGTTAATCCAACCCCAACAGCAAACCCGCTTATTAACTCCATAACATCCAACCCCTGTATACAAAAGATGCAAATCTTCCCATATAATGGATTTTATCACAAAAGAAATAATAGAAATATATCTATAGAAACTTTTGTTCTTCTATTAAATCTCATAGCAGAAATTGTTCCAACTTTAATAAAGGCGCTTACCTTAACAACTCCCTATATAAGACAACTGCCAAATGCCCTGACACCCGAAAGGCATTAATTTGAAAAGTAACTTTCAATGCAAAAACACCCTTAATAAAAGACCTTGCATTAACATATATATCTTATCATTGCAGGACTTTTTCCCGGGGAGGTTCATAATGATCATTCATGTTGTCCAAAGAGGTGAATCACTGTGGCAAATCGCAAACAGATATCAAGTGACAATTCCACAGATTACTGATATTAACGGTCTTGAAAATCCAAATCAACTAGTCGTTGGCCAGGCCTTGCTTATTCCATCTCATGATACATTCCATTCAGTTCGATCCGGAGAAGCATTATGGTCAATTGCCCAGCGTTACGGGACTACCGTAGATGCCATTATCCGGGCTAATGCTATCACCAACCCTGCCCTTATCTACCCTGGGACCGTACTCCGCATACCAGCTACCCGCCATACGATCCAGCGTGGTGAAACTCTCTGGCACATATCCCAGCGTTATGGGGTAACCATACAGGCGATCATCAAGGCCAATCAAATCCAAAATCCGAATCTGCTGTATCCAGGGACTATTCTAATCATTCCAAAACGGAAACCAACAATTGAATCAAATGCATTCACCTACCATTCCGATGAAAAAGCAATTGAGCTGGTAGGCGAAGTAGCCGACCTGATGACCTATATCGCTCCGTTCGCATACGTCATCCAGCCTGACGGGTCACTTGTCCTTTACATGAAGGATGATACCGAAGCCATCCAGACAGGACTGGCAAAAGGTGCACTGCCAATGATGTCGATCACCAACTTTACAGCGACTGAAGCTGGGGAGAATATCGCCCATGAAGTTCTTGCTAGTGAAACAAATCGTAACACACTGCTAAACAATATCCTTACTGTCATGCGTGAAAAAGGTTACCGTGGCTTGAACATTGATTTCGAGAATGTCCTGCCTGCTGACCGTGAGCTTTATAATACATTTCTGCAGGAAGCTGTTGATGCCCTTCATAAAGAAGGCTATTTTGTTTCAACCTCTCTTGCGCCAAAAGTCAGGGCCGATCAAAAAGGATTATTATATGAAGCGCATGATTATCCTGCACACGGCAGGATAGCAGATTTTGTTGTTTTGATGACCTACGAATGGGGCTACCGTTTCGGATCGCCTCAGGCTGTTTCACCTTTGAACGAAATCCGCAGAGTGCTTGATTACGCGATTACCGCTATTCCAAGGAATAAAATCCTGATGGGCTTCCAGCTATATGCAAGAGACTGGATCATCCCCCATGTCCAGGGGCAGGAAGCAGAAACATACAGCCCGCAGGAAGCAGTCAGCCGAGCCATCAAATATGGCGCTGCGATCCAATATGATACTGTAGCAGCATCGCCATACTTCCGTTACACTGATGAACAGGGCCGTGAACACGAAGTATGGTTCGAAGACGCCCGCAGTGCCCAGGCCAAGTTTGACCTGATCAAGCAATATAATCTGCGTGGAGTCAGCTACTGGGTGCTTGGCTACCCGTTCCCACAAAACTGGGCCCTGCTGGACGATAACTTTAATATCAAGAAGTTGCAGTAAGACCTTTAAAATAGTTTATAAAAATAGCCTTCTAGTGAACCATCTTCTAGAAGGCTATTTGTCATCTCTCATCTTGATTTACTAAGAAAGTGCATAACTCACCCCTGCCAGGCATTTTCAGTTCCTTCTATAAATCTTCCATCCTTCATGATTGGCACAATGCCGGAAACATTTAGCTGACTGCAATACCTCACATCTTCCTCATAGCCTCGTTCTCGCAATTCACGTCCGCTGCCGGAATCCCAAACCAATTCTTTTAAACGAATTACTGAACTAGTAAAAGCTCCTGAGCATACTTCTGCTTCCGGAGATTTCCCACCGCTCAGCTCTGCAAGTATTGCACCAGCACCTAAATAATCCTCAATCGACGGCCTGAGTCGATCTTCATTTTCACGAGCATCATTCCATATTTCCCCGCATGGCACGACTGTGATGTCTGCCCCTGTATCCTGCTGCAGCTTATCCGCCATCACTGCAACAGCTGAAGCATTAAGCAATGATCCTATCAATAGTAGTGGCACCTTGGAAGCAATCCACGAACAATATGCACCATTAAGCGAAGACAATACGTAACGTTTATTGCGATGCTCCTCATTAAATGTCACCGGCGACAAGGTGGGTTTTCCCGTTTTAGCTGCTTCTGCCCTTCCAAGAATATATTCTGCTCCAATGCTGGCCGCGTATTTATTTCCATCGAGCTCAGGAGGATATGGAAAGATCATTGCCCCCGCGCTTAAGCAGCGACGATTGTGGACGAAAAGCTTAGTACATCGACAATGATGACTATGTCTCCCCGCTCTGCTGCCTCCCTCGCCCCACGCCTTCCCCACTCCACCTTACATTCATAAAGAGACTGACTGAACATTTGACTCACCTCGCATTTTTCTGTGGAAATTAATTATTCTCCGTTTATCTGCCTATTCCTTCTCAGTCTTCAGCCCTACGCAAAAATCTGTCTCTGGCTCATTATGGATTTCTATTTCAAGGGATAAAATGGAAATATCTTAAGGGAAATTAAAAGATTCTTATTTTTAAGCTCAACCACAAAAACCAATATAGGTATTTTTATGCGAAAATAATTATTAATTAACAAAATTATAGTTATTTTTTTCTATAAAAGTGTGTATAATCTGTTTTTGGGTGAATAAAATAGAAATTTTTTACATTCCTATTTCGCGATAGTATTGGGGAGGATTTTATGAATTTGTTGAAATTTATTGTTCAGAAAAAAATCTTAGTCAGTTTAATGGTTGTGTTAGTTTTATTGATTGGCAGCTTTTCAGTTTTAAAGTTGGATAAGGAGCTCTTTCCATCGATAAAAATGGATGGTGCTTATGTAGAAATCTATGCTGGGGAGATGCCAGCGATTGAAGTCGAAAGATCCATAACTTCCCCGCTTGAAAAAAAAATCCTTGGCATTGAAGGTGTAGAGGAAGTCCTTTCGAGCAGCAACATCGGAAAAAGTTCCATGCAGCTTACGATTGAACGGGGCCGCGGAAAGGAAGTATTCAAAGAAGTCGAGTCAGTGGTGAATTCCACGACCTCCGACATGAGCGGTGTCAAAGACGTGATGACCGGACAATTCGGCACTAGCCAGGCGTACGACTTTTTCATGGATGTTTCTGGATCTGACATGGAGAAAATGACAGCCTTCGCAAAGAATATTCTTGAACCGAGGCTGGAGGCTCTTCCTGAAGTACATGATGTCTTGCTTTCAGGCAGCCTGGAAAAAGAAGTGACTATTGAACTGAGACGTGACGAACTATTAAAAAATGGGCTGGATGCAGCACAGGTGATTGGCACAATCCAGCAGGCAAACAATGAAGCAACATTGGGCCAGTTGAACAACGAGACAAACTCCCCTTCCCTTAGATGGAATACACAGCTAGAATCGGTTGAGAATGTTGAAAGCCTGCAAATCCCGTCAAAGAACGGTTTTATCAAATTATCTCAGATTGCCGAAGTAAAACTACAGCCATTGGAAAGCTCCTCATTCGTCTGGAAAAATGGCTCGAAGGATTTCATTTTTGTCCAGGTCGGCAGAGTAGCCGATGCCACTCAAATCGAGATGGCAGAAGCGGTGCGTGAAGAAATCAAACAAATCAGAGAAGAAGGCTTGGTCAGCGGCGTTGAATTAAATGAAATGGTCGCCCAGGCAGATTATGTAAAGGAATCCATAGATGGCGTAACCAGTAACATCCTGATTGGTGCTGCTATTGCCGTTGCGATCCTAATGCTGTTTTTGAGAAATATACGTGCTACATTGATCGTCGGATTATCTATTCCAACATCGGTACTGCTCACTTTCGCTTCAATGTGGGTTTTTGGTTACAGCTTCAATATGCTCACCCTGATCGGTCTTGGACTTGGAATCGGGATGATGGTCGATTCATCCATCGTTATTCTTGAATCCATCTACCGTAAAAAAGAACTAGGTTTAAAGAGTCTGGAGGCAGTCATTAAAGGAACCCAGGAAGTAGCCACAGCCGTTCTGGCTTCGATGCTCACGACAATAGTCGTTTTTGTGCCGATTGGTTTGCTTGGCGGAGAGATGGGATCATTCATGATTATCCTTTCTGTTGTCGTCGCCATCACTCTCATTAGCTCTGTGATTGTTTCTTTCACTCTGATTCCTTCTTTATCCGAGAAGTTCCTGAAGCTGAAAAAGAAAGAAAAGGCCAAGAAAGAAGGCCGCCTTGTACGCGGATACAGCAAAATGATTTCATGGACCATCAAGAAAAAGCGCCACAGCTTTGCTGTCATTGGCCTGTTCTTCCTGATGCTCATCGGATCCCTTATGCTGGTAACAAAGATTCCAATGACCATCATGCCTGACATGATGAACCGTTATGCCGAGCTCATGGTGACAGTTGAACCAGGACTGAGCCTGGAAGAGAAGCAGGAAATCGTAACTGAAATGAACAAAGCACTAGACGAGATTAAAGATGTTGAATCAAACTATGTAATGGATAATGGCAACATGCTGTACACCATCATCAACATGACGAAAGGCGACGAAATCACAAGAGAACAAAAAGACGTGAATGAAGAGATTCTTAAGTCATTAAGAGGTCTTGAGGAGAAGGTTCCTTTGAAGAGCGCCGCAGCAGCTATGTCTGGAGGAGGTGGCTCCCCTGTTCAAGTCAACATTTCAGGTGAAAGCTTTGACGAACTCCAATCAACTGCTGACGGGTTTATAGAAGAGCTTAAGTCTATCGAAGGAATTGTCGCGGTCGAAAACTCGATTGAAAGGACTTCGGTTGAACAAGTCGTCCAGCTGAATGAGTCTGAAATTGAAAAAGCGGGATTGTCCCAGCCGCAGATCAAGCAATTCATCGAGCAGGCCTTTTTACAGATGCCTGTGGGTGAATTGAAAATCAATGAAGAAAAAGTTCCGTTAAAAGTAAAGTGGGATGAAGAGATGAACACCAAATCCGCTTTGCTGGACCTGAAAATTCCAACTCCTTCAGGGGAGAAAAGGCTATCTGAGTTCATCTCCTTGAAGAGCGTTGAGAACCCGAACGAAATCTCGCACAAGGATGGAGAACGATATATTTCCATCTCGGCAGATATTGAAGGAAAAGACCTTGGCACCATCAACCGTGAAGTCCAGAAACTGATGGACAGCTATGACGTACCAGAAGGCTACAGCATTGCACCTGCAGGAGATCTTGAGCAGCAGCAGGAAATGGTTCAGGATATGATTCTAATCCTGGCGATTTCCATCTTCCTTGTCTACCTGGTCATGGCCGTCCAGTTCAACCATCTGGGGCACCCGCTGATCGTCATGTCCGTCATTCCGATGACCACCGTCGGCGTCATTCTTGGGTTATTCCTGACACAGCAGGAATTAAGCATTATGTCCGGAATGGGCATTATCATGCTCATCGGGATTGTTTTGAATAACGCTATTTTATTGATCGACCGCACGAATCAGCTGCGAAACGAAGGCTACACTGTTCAGGAAGCACTTGTTGAAGCAGGCAAAAACCGCATCCGCCCAATTTTGATGACAACACTGACAACAGTCGGCGGCATGCTGCCACTGGCATTAGCTACCGGAGGATCGGGCAATTACCAGGCACCTATGGCAACAGCCATCATTGCCGGCCTGAGCTTTGCAACACTGATCACCTTGCTGCTGATCCCGGCTGTATACCGCATCTTCACAAGAAGCGCTGTAAAGCGGAGTTGGTTCAGTAGGAAAGCTAAGAAAAGCAAGGAATCCATCACACCTGTTCCAGAGATATTGAGCTAAACATAAACGAGGCAAAACGACTATTATATCGTTTTGCCTCGTTTTTTCTAGAGCTTTTTGCGCATTTTAAGACGCTCTAATTGCTAGCCAATCAATATTAAAACAACAGTGCCTAACCCGAGTCGTTAGGCACTGTTGATGTTATTGCAAAGTTCCTCCAGCCTGGACGTAGCGGGCATTAAATTCCTGCACGAACTGGTTGGTGATGGCTGTGTCATGGATAATCAGCATATTTTCGTCATTTACATTATTTCCGTTGTTGCTCCAGTTTGTTGATCCGACGATGACTGTTGGATCGCTGTCTGTGTCGGCATCAATCAGCATTGTTTTACTGTGGAGCTTGCGTGTCTCTGCATCTGCATAGACAGGTGCCGGGTTGTTCCATCGTGTGTTTGGATTATTGACGCTTGTTTGGGAAGCAGTCCGTCCAGTCATATCGACACTTGCAGACCACCACTGGTTCCAGAAATCAGAGTCGAACAATCCTTTCACATCAAATCCCGTCAAGGTTCCTTCCATGTCATTGTAGGACCCTTCCCACTTATTCTTCAACTCATCGGTGAGTGCCTGATCGCTCCATGCGAAGATTGAGAAGTATGTATTGAACTGGGCTTCATTGCGAATCAAATCGGCCATTTTTCCAACAGCATTATCCCCCGCTGAAAAATAGATCTCGACCTTTTTCCCATTGATATCAATTACATGTGTTGTATTGTCTGTTTTACGCGTGCTGAAGTTCGAGGATACAGGGTCTGGATTCAATGTATTGCTGCCCCACATCTCATTGAATTCTGTTTCATATATACCTGCTAATTGAGGCCAGTTGATTTCAACAATCTGATTTTGATTGCCGTCAAGGATGCCCTGTTGCATGTTTTCATCTGAACCATAAAGGCCAGTTACGGTAAAATTCCATGTTCCTGTGAATACCCAGCGGGCATCCACTATCGCGAATTTATTGTGCATCTGGTTTCCAGGACCGTAATAGCTTTCCGCTGCTTTCGCCTCGGCATCAACAAACAGTCTGCCTGTCGTCGTACTATTCCCAACAGTGACGGTTACTGAAGCAATATCACTTACACTGGCCGGCAATCCTTTAGCCGTTCTTTTCGCACTGTCTTCTACTGCAAACATCGGCGAGTCTGAGAAAACCACGATATCATCTGCGGTTCCGATTTTCGCATCCTGGCCACGCACCATTTTTTCCAGGTAAAGTCGCATCGTTTCAAATCGTTCTGCATAGTGAGGATCTGCTGCGTCCTTTGAGTCTGCAATCACACGCACATCGATACCCTGTGCTGCTTTCTGGATCAGCGTATCAACTACCCGCGGAAGGTTAATTTCATATGTAGCGAAATCGATACTCTTTGTTGCTGAGTTGAGCCTCTTAATTAAAATATCTTCAAAGTTTACATTATAGTTCGCTTCGTTCCCTGCTGAAGCATATTGGGGGAATGCGCATTTGTTGAAGTAAACATTCATTGCCCCTTCAGCTTCGGAAACATTATTCAGACGCTGAGTCCTGTCGTCACATACACTTGGAGCTTCCGGAGGAGTCGAACCGCCGCCGCCAGCATCGCCACCTGAACCGCTGCCATCACTGCCAGTTGAATTGAATGCCTTCGGTGTTCCCAGCCCATCAGCATAGCTCGCATTGGCAGTTGCCCAGTTCGTGGAATCTAAACCAGAAACCTCAGGGTCGATTCGTTCCATAGTTGCTTTTGCCGTATTATCGCCCGCATACCAGCTGTCAACCTCGTCGATTACAGCTCCGGATGCATCAATCAATTTAAGGTGTTCAACAGTATTTCCCAGTGAACCGCTGTAAACATGGTCAGCTTGAATTTCTGTAACGGATTGGTCATCTGTCTTTTCGAGTAAAAAATAGCCATTTGCCGGAAGAGTGCCGCTTAGCGTAATAGCCGGTGCACCGTCAGCTGAATTCAGCTGCCAGCCATCTAGCACTACATCAGAAGCTGAATTGTTATAAAGCTCAATCCATTCATCGCTGTAGCTTTTGTTCGTGCCCATCCAGGCAACTTCACTAATGACCACATTCGGTGTCTCCGCAGCATTCACGGTTGGTGCACTGGTCATGAATGACGGGTAAAGAGTTGAAAACAATAAGATAATTGCTGGTAAAACAGAATTCATTTTCTTCAACTTTGACTACCTCCTCAAATATAAATCCAAGATAATCATAATGTAAAAAAGTTGTCGAAATATGTTGAATTTGTAAATTTTACGAAAAATGAATCAATTTGAGTAGTTTATATTTGTTTGGCATATCACAAGGGAATCTATATACCTAGCAACCTGGAAGACAGCTTCCAATCAATTAATAAAAAGTTCCCACTCAAGATGGGACCTTACGAAATTAATCTTCATTTATATTTCTCCTTGTATCGGTCGGAAGTAAAGCCGGAACTCGAAAAAAATAGACTGCCCCTCAAAGGACAGTCCTTAATCTCATTGCTTTTCTTTTTCAATAGCCATGCTCCACATGGTCAAGAATACTGCGCCTAAAACCATGATTCCGCCTATCCATGGAGTATGGATCAACCCAATCGTATCGACGATTATTCCGCCAACTAATGCACCGATGGCGATTCCAACGTTAAAGGCAGCTATATTTAATGCCGATGCGACATTAACAGCAGCCGGAACATAACGTTCTGCCAATTTTACAACAAGAACCTGCAATCCAGGTACATTCATAAATGCAAATATCCCCAACAAGAAGATCGTGATTACTCCAACAATCTTGAACGGTGCTGTGAAAGTTAGAACAACTAGGATGATCGCTTGAATAATGAACATCCACGACAATGCCTTTAGTGGATTTTTATCGGCAGCCTTGCCGCCAATCGTATTTCCGATTGCTACTGCAATTCCGTAGACTAATAAAATAATGCTCACTGCACTAGGTGAAAAGCCAGTAATGTCCTGAAGAATTGGAGTAAGGTAAGTGAATGCTACGAATGTTCCTCCATAACCAAGTGCGGTAATGGCGAATGCCAATAACAGCGGACCGTTTTTTAAAACTTTTAATTGGTCGCTGAACTTTGATGGTGGTGCATCTTTAATATTTTTCGGAATCAGGATTGCACTCGCGATAATTCCAACTACACCTAGCAGTGCTACTCCCCAGAATGTAGCTCTCCAGCCAAACATCTGGCCAATGAATGTTCCAAGGGGTACCCCTGTTACAGTCGCAACAGTCAACCCTGTGAACATGAACGCAATCGCACTTGCCCTTTTATGCTCCGGTACTAAATCGGCGGCAATCGTTGACCCTATCGAGAAGAATACACCATGTGAAAATGCAGTGATGATGCGGGCGACTAATAATAATCCAAAGCTAGTAGAAACAGCCGCAATAGAATTCCCAACAATAAAGATAACCATCAAAGCCATCAGCAGTGTTTTACGGCTCATCTTATTGGTTAAAGCTGTTAATATCGGTGCTCCGAACGCAACTCCCATCGCATAGCCGGAAATCAATAATCCTGCTAATGTAATTGATATATTTAAATCGTCTGCAATCGTTGATAATAATCCTACCGGGACGAATTCGGTTGTACCGATGCCAAATGCACTGATCGCCAATGCTAAAAGCGATAATGTTCCACCCTTACTTTTGGTTTGTTGTATATGTGAACTCATAATAAGAAATCCTCCTAAGATTAGATTTACTTCCAAGTTGGCCAGTGAAGGCGCCTTTCACCGTGCCAGCATGAAAGCAATTATGATGCATACCAGGAATGTTGGGAAGTACGCACTTTCAAGTTCCGTAGGCACCTGCAGGTGATATAGGTACTTTAAAGTGCCCTATATCACTTTGTGTATCGTAGTTGTATAATGGGCCTAACCAACTGAAAAATGCCCCAACAGAATGCTATTATGACTTCTTCCTGCAACATTGGGAAGTACGCACTTTCAAGTACTATAGGTACTTACAAGTAACCATTTTGCTACTACTGACACAGTTCAAAATAAAGGAGGCCCTAAGAAGCCATGAAAAAATACAATATCCCAGTCGAAGCCGCACTGGAGGTCATCGGCGGCAAATGGAAGGTCGTCATCCTATGCCATTTGATTGAAGGAAAGAAACGCACGAGCGAGCTGAAGAAACTGATGCCTGGAATTACACAAAAAATGCTCACGCAGCAATTGCGTGAGCTTGAAGAGGATAATGTTATTTTGCGCGAAGTATACAACCAGGTCCCTCCAAAGGTCGAATACTCACTGACGGATTATGGCTGGTCATTAAAAGGAATATTAGACTCCCTATGTTCTTGGGGCGAGCAGCATATTGAAAAGAATCATCCGAATAAAGAGGATGTATTGATTCAGCCTCAGTCGATTGAGTAATGGAAAGCCATGTGAATGCTCACGTGGCTTTCATTAAATTTTAAAATCCTCCCCACAATCAGCTTTCAGCTAAACGCCACCAGACTGATGAAGGATAATTTGCTCCAACTGTAACTGACTCGCCGATCCGAGGAGTTGCAATCTCAACTCCGGATTCTTTTGCTGCTTTAACCGCCCGTTCAACAGGGTCATACCAATCATGCAGTGATAAGGTAAAAGCACCCCAATGAACCGGAATCAGCACCTTTCCTTTCACATCGATATGGGCCTGGACCGTTTCCTCCGGAAGCATATGGATTGCAGCCCAGCGAGCGTCATATTGGCCGCATTCCATCAATGTTAAATCGAATGGGCCATATTTTTCACCGATTTCTTTAAAATGCGGACCATATCCCCCGTCGCCACTGAAAAAAACTTTTGTCTCCTGGCCAATGATTACCCAGGAGCACCAAAGGGTTGCATTTCGGTCGGTAAGACTTCGGCCAGAAAAATGGCGGGCAGGGGTACAGGCGAGCTGTAGACCCCCGAATGAGAAATCATCCCACCAGTCATGCTCCTGGATCGTTTCAGGTGATATCCCCCACCGCTGCAGGTGTGCTCCTACTCCCAGCGGAACAATATAGTTCTTCACTTTGCCCTTAAGCTTAATGATGGAACCATAATCCAGATGATCATAATGGTCATGCGAAAGCACGACCGCATCTATTACAGGAAGTTCTTCTATCTTAAAAGGCACCTCCCTGCTGTATCGCTGGTTTCTCAACGGGAAAGGGGTGGGCGCTTTTCCGAACATCGGATCAAATAAAATGGTTTTGCCATCTACCTCCACAAGGAAGGCTGAGTGTCCAAACCAGGTGACCTTCGTTGCTGAACCTTTTTGCAATGGCTGTGCGAAAGTTGCCATCGGAAGTGGGACTCCCGGCCTTCTCTCTGAATTGCCTTTTAAAAAATCTTTCATCATGGAAACCATCGAGCCAAGGCTTGTATCCCATGAAGTATTTACCTGATTGACAAACTTACCGTTTCGATATTGCGGAGACTTAGCATATAAGGATCTTCTTTTTTCGGAATGCTTACCGCCAAAAGCCGGATAGTAATTCAGGATTGCATAACCTGCCACGACAATCCCAGCTAATATTTTCAATAGATTATACATTGTCATTCCCTCTCTAGCGCTGATCGATCATCCGCCTATTTCCTGAATTTTTTCAGAAGGATATAAGTTTAGTCCCGCCGTATCCTTCTGGGCAACTTGATACATGGCCGATGCTACTGTCCTGCCTTCAATTGCTTTGTATTTCTTGAATGGACCCCCAAAGAGAAAAGGCATTTTTGTAAAAATGGCTGCTGCTGCCCTTTCGCCCAGCCTAAATTCATCCCGCTCCCCCAATAACAATGATGGGCGGAAGATGGCTGTTGTTTCAAATGGAATCTGCTTGATTTCTTCCTCTAGCTTCCCTTTCATTTTTGAGTAAAAGATTGGGGAATCAGGATCGGCATTCATCGAGCTGACAAGCAAAAACTTCCTGGCTCCTTTAGAACTGGCCAATTTGGCAATTGTCACAGGGTAGTCTACATCTATCTTCCACATCGCATCCTTCGTTTTTGCCTTCTTGATCGTTGTTCCAAGGCAGCAGAAAACATCATCAACAGCAAAAATCTCGCTATATTGGTCCAGGTGATCGAAATCCACCATTCTTTCATCCAGCTTAGGATGGTCTATCCCAATTGATCTTCTCACAATAGCTATGACCTTATCATATTCACTTGCACTTAATAGAAACTGCAACAGTTCTTTTCCAATCAAACCGGTCGCCCCGGCAATCAAAGCTGTTTTACCCGCCAAGCAAGTAACCCCCTAATTTATTGAATGATACTTTATTATTTCATAATTTAGCTGATAAGAAAATTTTCAAAGCAAAACAGCCAGCCCGCAATTGGACTGGCTGCTATGATCCTAGTCTTTATCTAACTTTCCTTCTGTAATTGAGCTCTTCTTGCAGCAATGATCAAATCTTCTACCGGCGATACACGTCCGAGCTCATCTTTATGGACTATATGCTTCCGTTCAAATTGGGTGGGGCTGTCGATCCCGGCTGCGGCTGACAGATTGTAAAGTCCTTCACGCAGGGAAATGATATAGTTGGCCACCCTGTACATTTTCTCGTCCACAACCAGACCATCCTGAAGCTTCTTATCGGTCGTCGCTACACCTGCAGGGCATGTATTCGTATGGCATACCTGAGCCATGATGCATCCGACGCTAATCATCATCCCGCGGGCGATATTCACAAGGTCCGCTCCCATTGCCAGAGCGATCGCGATTTTATCAGGAGTGATCAATTTTCCTGAAGCAATTAGTTTCACTCTATCCCTGATTCCATATTGGTGAAGCATTTCATCCACAACAGGGAGCGCTGAGTTGATGGGAAGTCCAACTGTGTCAGCAAGCTCCTGATAGGTTGCTCCGGTGCCGCCTTCTCCCCCGTCTACCGTAATGAAATCAGGCCCTTTCCCGCTTTCCTTCATGTATGAGACCATATTTTCAAGCGCGTCCATATCACCGACAACAATTTTGATGCCGACTGGCTTGCCGCCAACCGAGCGTAATTCTTCAATCCATTCAAACATCGAAGGGACATCGCTAAATTCGTAGAATCGGTTTGGACTGTTAATCGTCTTCCCGACTTCCACCAGCCTGATTTTGGCGATTTCCTCAGTGACCTTCTCCCCTTCAACATGGCCGCCGCGTGTCTTTGCTCCCTGGGCAAGTTTGATTTCGAAAGCTTTCACCTGGGGCATTTCACTTTTCTTCTTAAATTCCTCCCAGGAAAACTCTCCATTCGGCTTACGGACGCCAAAGAGATCAGGGCCGATTTGCATGATGATATCAGGATTTCCGGCGAGATGATGGTCGGATAATCCACCTTCTCCTGAATTCATCCATGTTCCGCCTGCAAGCCCCAACCCTTTTGACATAGCCTGGATTGCTTTTTCCCCAAGTGCCCCATAGCTCATCGCAGACTGTCCTACCTGTCCTTTGACACGGAATGGATAACGGCAGGTGTGCCCGCCAAGCACTACGGCGTCATCATCCTGCAAATAATAAGGGTCAGCCAGTTTTTCCTCGTTATGTTCTTTTCTTGTAAAAAGGCCCTCCCCATCAATCTTGTAAACTCTTGTTTTAATTTTTTCCGCGTTATCGACCTTCATTTCATCAGTCAATTTAGGAAAAAGTGTATTCCTGATATAAAAGCCTTCTGCTTCGAAATCTTTAAGTGATCCAAAACCAATCAATCTTTCCTTATATTTGCCCGCCTTGACGACATCCTGGTATTCCTTGCGTGAAAAAGGCTTCCCTTCATTATCTCCATTGAATAAATATTGTCTTAGCTCTGGACCAATATGCTCGGTAAAATAACGAACCTTTCCAAGCACCGGGAAATTCCTTAAAATTGAATGCTGCTGCTGTTTATCGTCTTTAATATATAAATAGATAAATAGAAGGACCGGCACCAGGATAATCAAAGCGATGAAAATAAACAAGCCGATCACTAGATAGTCCGTCAAACCCATAGAAATCCTCCTTTCCTATAATGAAGATAAAGCTTTTGTAATGACTGTATCTCCTTCTGCCACTTCGAAAGTCTTGTTAAAAGCAGCCTCGTTTTCGAGCGACAAGACCAGCACCTCCGCAATATCCTCGTGTGAAATTTCAAGCTCATTCGAATCCAGTGTTTCACCCGCAGAAATTTTCCCTTTACCAGGTTTGTCTGTAAATGCTCCCGGCTGCACGATGGTATAGGTCAAATTAGATTGCCGCAACAACTCATCCGGCATCTCCTTCGCGCCAATTTCCCGGCTGTCATCCCCTGCCGCTTCATTGGCCATGATGGCGCTCATCATCACAAAACGCTTGACTCCCTGCTTCTCTGCTTCCTTCACCGTCTCGATGACCGATTCATGGTCTACCATTACTGTCCTGCCAGTTTTAGCCTTAGGATTGATGCCAGTAAGATAAATGGCGGCATCATATCCGTGGAATAAAGTCGGCAGGCTCCTTTCTTCATAAAGAACTACTTCTGTAGCTCCTCTCTTTTTCAGCAGATCGATTTGATTCTCATCGCTGACGACTGCGCAGGATGTATATCCATTTTCCATCAGCTTGCTGACAACAAACTCCCCGACGCTGCTATGGGCTCCAATCACGATTACTTTCATTTCAGTTCCCTCCTTTGTAAAAAAGAGAAACAGATTATATCCGTTTCTCTTTTTGAATCACTTAGAAATTACATCATCCGGTCCCAGTGGCGATGTTCAGCAATTGCATCAATGAACTTCTGGCTGTCTCCTGCCACTTCTTTGCTGTTTTCAAACACAACAACCCCTGGCACACCCTCTGGCGTTATGCCTGCTGCAGCCAATAATTCAGCAGCTTCTTTTCCAGAACCAATTGCTTTCAGATGGCTGAATGCCTCGTCGACAAAGTAGACTGCTTCCTTTTTCTGCTTCAGGCTGTCAACGCTTGGCTGGCCGCCGGCAACATACAGTGCGTCAAACAGGACAGAACTTCCGGTCAGCAATGTATGCTGCACTTCAAGCTCCGTGCCATCATTGCCCTTGATCATCCCGAGCTGCTTGCTGACGATTTCTGCCGTGATGCCGCCCTTTTTCAGCATTTCCATCAATCCGGACACTTCAGCTCCGTTAAAACCATGATCAGCAAGGATTGCGATCTTCCTTGTACTTGGCAGCTTCGCTGTATTCATCTGGCTCAATGCCGGCGAAGTAAGCGTCACTTCTGCTGGTTTGCTTGTCGGCTTTTTAGCTCCCAGGCTTACGGCCACTTGCTCAGCAAGGAAAGTATCAATATTTCCGAGCATCTCGACCACCTGCTGCTGCACATCCTTGCTCTTCACTTTTCCAAGCTCAAAACTGAAGGCCTCAATCATATGCTGCTTTTCCACGTCAGACATACTGTTCCAGAAGAGAGTCGCCTGGGAATAGTGGTCCTTGAAGCTGTCACTGCGTGCCTGGACTTTTCGTCCCTCTACTTTTTCCTGGTGATGTTCATATCCTCCTTCTTTCACAGGTGAAGGCTTAGGATTATTGCTTTGCAGCGAATTTTTGTGATAAGCGACCTGCCCGCGGTCAATCGTCATCCGGTGCATGCCATCACGCTGGTTGTTATGGAACGGGCATACCGGCCTGTTGATTGGGATCTCGTGAAAGTTCGGGCCGCCCAGGCGTGACAGCTGGGTATCGGTATAAGAGAACAAACGTCCTTGAAGGAGGGGGTCATTTGAAAAATCGATTCCCGGCACAACATGTCCGGGATGGAACGCTACCTGTTCTGTCTCTGCAAAGTAATTAGTCACATTCTGGTTCAGAGTCATTTTTCCAATGATCTTGACTGGTACCATTTCCTCCGGCCAGATTTTTGTAGGATCCAATACATCGAAATCGAATTTGAATTCATCTTCCTCGTCAATCATCTGTACGCCCAGCTCATACTCTGGATAATTCCCCATCTCAATTGCATCAAATAGGTCACGGCGATGGAAATCTGGGTCTTTTCCGGCAAGCTTTTGCGCCTCATCCCAAACTAATGAATGTACCCCTAATACCGGTTTCCAATGGAATTTTACAAAACGGGCCTTTCCCTGTTCATTCACGAACCTGAATGTATGGACACCGAATCCCTCCATCATCCGGAAACTGCGCGGAATAGCACGGTCTGAGATGTGCCACATGATCATATGGGCCGACTCTGTGTTATTAGCAATGAAATCCCAGAATGTATCATGGGCCGACTGGGCCTGCGGTATTTCATTATGCGGCTCCGGCTTGACCGCATGAATCAAATCAGGGAACTTGATTGCATCCTGGATGAAGAAGACGGGGATGTTGTTACCAACAAGGTCGTAGTTGCCTTCTTCTGTATAAAATTTAGTTGAAAAACCACGGACATCACGAACGGTATCACCTGACCCCCGAGAACCGGCTACCGTTGAAAAGCGCACAAACACTGGAGTCTTTTTGCCCGGATCCTGCAGGAATCCCGCCTTCGTATATTCAGCCATTGACTCGTACACCTGGAAGTAACCATGGGCCGCAAATCCCCTCGCATGCACTACACGCTCCGGAATGCGCTCATGATCAAAATGAGTCATTTTTTCACGGAAATGGAAATCCTCCATCAATGTCGGACCGCGGGTTCCAGCTTTCAAGGAATGTTCATCTTCAGAAACACGAAGCCCCTGGTTAGTCGTCATTGCTTCACCGTCATGCCCGGACCTGAACTGTTCAAGCTGCTGATCCTTTGAGTACTCGTTCACAGATTGATGCTTCTCGTCTTTCTTCACTGATTGATTCCTCCCATTCTGGATGTGGGAGCATGCAAAAATATGTAATCACTCTAAAGTTGCTTAGTATAGTCGGCCATGCTCCTATATGGTCGTATACCACAGACTAAAGCCCGCTAAACGATTAGTTAGCGGGCTTTAGTTTTAAAGGTTTTCATTCAAGTATTTCTTCGCCTCTTCAGGTGAGGCAAATGGTTTAATGAAGGTGATTTCCTTCCCGTCGTTGGCAACTGCCAGGAATCCATCTGCTACCTGGATAATATCAGCAGAAACATTCTTTTTCCCCTCAGGCTCCACGGTATCTGCAATAGTGGCCTGTCCCTTATCAACCCAGGATTGGACCTCAACAGCATAGGCATCATAATCCAATCCTTCGTAGAATCTCTCTTGCAGGTAATCGGTAGTTACTGGATTTTCCTCAGTCTTCACTTCAGTTTCGGGCGGACCCTCCTGGCCAATTTCACTATCATCATCAACACTACATCCAGCCAGAATTCCAGCCGCTGCGAAAGATATAAGTAGTTTCTTCATAAGATCCTCCTTGTTTTAAGATTCTCTTACCATACTCATACCCCATTAAGCTAGCGGAAAAAGTTTTTCTGAGGATTTGGATGGAATTGGCAGACATGTTGCAGTCAGATAACTCTAATTGGTATTAAATCTTCTCCAACTGGTATTATAATCGCTGCAACTGGTATTAAATCTCTCTCAACCGGTAATAAATTCTCTGCAACCGGTAATAAAACTCCTCAAACCGTTGATAAATTCGTCCCAACCGTCAATAAAATCGCTGTAACCGGTAATATATTTTCAACAGGAGGAAAATTCTCCTCACTGGCCATGAAGACTCCTATTTTTTTGGCTTTTTTCGTAAAAATCTCTTAATTTGCAATCATGTTTGCGAATTTTCTCGTTTTTCCATTTTAGAAGTTCTCTTTTTCTCTTCTGCATAAAAAACAGGATTCCCAACCGGGGAATCCTGCTATTTCATATTTTATATTCACTCTGGTGCTGTGAATGATCTTTGTGCGAGTTCATTTTCGAGCATGAAGAATGCGTTGCTGTCCTTGTCAATGCGACGCAGCTTTTGGATCAAGCTGTCAAACAGGGCTTCTTCTTCTACCTGTTCTTCGATGAACCATTTCAGGAATGTCATAGTTGCGTGTTCGCGCTCATCAAGTGCAATATCCGCAAGATTGTAAATGCGGCGCGTTACTTCCTTTTCGTGCCCAAGTCCTTTTTCAAAAACATCCAGAACAGACTCGAAGTCGTTTGATGGAGCGTGGAATCCATCGAATGTCACGCGCTCACCCATATTGTTGATGAAATTGTAAAATTTCATCGCATGGAATCGTTCTTCCTCAGCTTGTACCAAAAAGAAATTCGCAAAGCCATCCAAATTCTCCGCTGAACAATACGCAGCCATTGCCATGTACGCATGCGCAGAATAAAACTCATAATTCATTTGTTCGACCAATCCATTAACCAACTTATCGCTGATCATACTAATTCCTCCTCAATCAATGCAGCTTTTTTCTTTTTACGCTAACATAGTTATTTTACCTTCCTTATCGAATTTTACCCTTTTACACTCCTTAAAACCATTGTTTCACGATAATCACTTCTAATAAAAACAAAAAGACAGCCCGGAGCCAATCATCAGGTCTCCTGAACTGTCCTTTTCTGATCAAAACAACTCTAATAAAAGATCCCAAAACCCTTTCTTTTTCTCAGGCTTTGCTTTCGTCACTTCTTGCTCTTCTTTTTGAATGGCTTCTGTTTTGATGACGAATTGTACGGAGGTCACTTTCTCGTTTTTAGCGGAAACAAAGGACACTGGTTCAAAGTCTGATTTGTCGTATTCCTTGATCATCTCATTGATTTCCTGCTGCATTTGCTCTGGCAGATCTTTCGTTTCCTGATGCAGCTCATTTGTACCAGTGTGGAGTTCGCCTACTCCCTTATTTAGTTCGCCTGTGCCACCTGCCAGTCCGGCAATTCCAGAATGGAGTTCACCGTAAGAAGAGGACAGCTTGCTCACTCCTCCTGTATAACCAACAAGGCCGGAATGGAATTCCCCGTATTTCGAGGACAATTCCGAGAGGCCTTTCTGCAGCTGTTCCAGGCCGCTCATATCCATGTCCTTAAGGGATGCTGATAGTTCATCTGCTATCGCTGTCAGACCTGCGCTCATTTCAGTTACCGACCCGCTGACCTGCTTCAGTGTTGGGTCAACGGCTGCAAAGGCTTCCTGTACCTGTGAATAAGTAGCTTGAACTTTCTGGGCAGCTGCATAGGACTCGACGAGTTTGTTGATAACATTCGCATCCGCGCCGCTGCTGTTTAATGCTTTTATTTCTTCCTCTGAAATCTGATGAGCCGGAATGCCTTTGATTGCTCCATCAAGTGCGCCGTATGCCAAAGCGTAATTTTCACGCAAAGATGTCAGTCCATCGGCAGCTTGATTCATCCCGCTGGCTAATTGAGTCAGGACTGCAGGCAGTTCACTCAAGCTCGTTACATCCATTTGGGCAGAATCCCCGGAAAGCGACGTGCTGATTTGTTTCAATGCATCGCCAATGGAACTGGACGCAACGACTATCTGTGAGGATGAGCCATTCAGCTCGCTCATGCCGTTTTTATATTTTGCCGAACCATCACGAAGGCTTGCTGCGCCATTGTTCAGTTGCGAAACACCACTCTTCAGGTCGGCAACGCCATTATTCAATTCACTGATCGCGTCTGATAATGCCGACATATCATCGGTCATGTTCTCCATCTCTGAGGTATCAATCGGCAGTGTAGACGGAACGGCTGCAATATCGACACCGGTGAATTCAAAATCCTCCACGTCTGCTTCGACACTGAACTCTTCCTCCTGTCCAGGCATGACAGTAAAGGTAATTTGCTTGTTCTTTCCTGCGTTCGCAACCATGCCACTTCCAGCTTCTATATCTTGATAGCTATTTGAGATTAGCATGGAAATTTGCAGCAGGTAATTCTCAAAATAAATGCTGTCTGCCTTTTCATTTGCAGCAGTAATAATCTTGATTTCTACATGTCCTTCTTTTCCCGCAAGCTCTGACGCATCAACCTCACGTCCATCAAGCAGATAGGTTATGTCAATATCCCATGGCAATTCAGTATTGTCTTCCATGTTTCCCTGATAATAAAACTTTCCTTCAGGAGCATGTATTTGGACTGCCTGGCCGTTCTGATCAATTTCGGAAAGGTCGGTCAGGTTCTTGACGCTTCTATAATCACCATAATCGAGAATTTTTCCTGCCTTTGCTACCTCCAATGTATTGACGACATAAATGTCATCGAGTTCTCCATTGGCTTTTAATGTAGCGTACACCACCTCATCCTTCGAGGTGATTTCCCCTCCGGTTTCTGCTGCAGCGGGAAATGAAGGCAAGAGAATCATCAATGCAAGCGAAGTGAGCAATAATTTCTTTGTTCTCATCATCATTTCTCCTCATAAAAATTTGCTTTATAGGTCGTCTTTTTAATGAATTTATCGAATACCAGCAGCATTGCTGGCAATAAAAACACAACCATCACGAAGGCTAGCAATGCGCCCCTTCCTAATAATAAACCGATAGATCCAACAATCGGGTTGGAAGACGTCATCCATAAAATAAATCCGACACTTGATAATATCGCTGCAGATATCGAGATGGAGAACGTTTTTTCATCCAATGTTTTCACGATTGCCTTTTTAGCGGACATTTCCTGGCGGTTATGCTGGTAAGCTTCTGTCAGCAAAATCGCATAGTCCACTGTTGCTGCCAACTGTACCGTACTGATAATTAAGTATCCGACAAACACAAGCGATGAACTTGTAAAATACGGAATCGACAGATTGATCCAGACTGCTGATTGAATGGTAATCAGCAATACCAGCGGAATCGAAATTGATTTAAAGGTTGCCAGCAGGACAATCGCAATCGTCACGACCGTTAATACGTTCACGACGAGATTATCTTTGTTGACGACATTCTTGATATCATACAGTGTTACACTCTCTCCTAAACTAAGCGCCTGGTCTCCATAATATTTCCCAGCCGCCTCGTCTACCTTTTGAACAATCGAAAAAGGAATATCCCCTTCTGTGCCCTGGTTCGTATTAATGATAATACGGCTGTAATTTTCCGAATAAAACTCGTTCGTGATTGATTCATCCAAGTACTCAGGCGGAATGACCGAGCCTACCATATTCACATAGGCAATCACGCTTGTGACGTAATCCAGGTTCTCAAGCTCCTGGACAAGCTCCGTTTCCTTTGCCCGATCTCCTTTCGGAACCAACAGGACAATCGGAGTCGTCTCTCCAAACGCTTCCTTAATCTCTATAAAATCGCTGCCGGCTCGCGTTGTTTCCGGTTGTTCGCCAAGCCCATACGTAAACGCTGTATTGCTTTGCGCCAAAAAGCTTGGAACAATAATAGCAAAAACGAGCAGCAGGCTTGGGATTTTCAGTTTGGCGACAAAGTTCCCGATCCCGGAAAAGCTAGGAACAAAACTTTTATGCTGTGTTTTGTCCATCCATTTATAGAGTAGCAAAGTGAGCGCCGGTAAAAACACCATGACACTGATGAAGCTCAAAACGATTCCTTTTACCAGGTTGATTCCAAGGTCTGAGCCGATTTCGAATTTCATGAATGTCAAAGCGATGAATCCAAAAAAGGTTGTTGCTGCACTGGCGGTAATTGCCGGAAAAGACTTTTTCATCGCAAGCTGCATCGCTTCCTCTGGATTACTCGTTTTCTTCCGGTAATCAGAAAAACTATGAAGCAGGAACACGGCATAATCGAGCGAAACCGCGAGCTGCAAAATCGGAGCTACTGACTGGGTTACAAATGACACCTCGCCGATAAAAATGTTCGTTCCGAGGTTAATCAGTACTGAAACTCCAATTGCTGTCAGGAAAAATAATGGTTCCACCCACGACGTAGTTGAGACAACCAGAATGAAAATAATGATCGGCACAAGCAAAATGGCCGCATACATGGATTCTGTTCCAGCCATTTTTTGTGAAGATGCGGTATTGATGGCTTCTCCTGCTATCGCCCCATCTTCACCGATCAGTTCGTAAATTGCATCAGTTATCGCAACCTCATCGCCTGAGCGGACACTGATCGAGAACAAGGCGTTCCCATCTTTATAGTAGTTTTCTACCGTCTCTTCATCTGTCATTTCTAGTGGTGTTTTCAGGTCAACCACATCATCGAGCCAAATGACCTCTCCTACACCATCGATGGCTGACAATTTTTCTTTTAAGCTGAGTGCTTCCTGCAAGGATACATCCCTTACCATGACCCTCGTATCCGGTACCTCAGCAGTAAACTCCCTCTCCATGATTTCCATTGCCCTTGTTGACTGGGCATCCTCTGGCAGATAATCCACCATATTATAATTGACCGACACAAAAAATTGCGCCACCGTGGATATTAACGCAAATAAAATAAACGCTATAACAACAGCTTTCTTATGTTTTATAATTTTTTCAGCAATGCTTATCATTCTTTAACCTCACTTGAGTCTTTTGCCATTTCACTTTATCATTATATAAACACCGTGTTGTCTATTCAACAAACAGTTGTGAACATAACGTTTAATTCCCAACAGAAAACTATTTTCTGTTGTTTAACTCAATGTTTTACAAATAAAGGAAGGTTTTTAGGAAATGGACAGACGTAAAAAGTATACCAGGATGGTCTTAAAGGAAAGTCTGATGGAATTATTGAAAAATAAGCCCATATCAAACATTACGATCAAGGAAATCTGTGAAGAGGCAGACATCAATCGTTCCACATTTTATTCTCATTTATTCCAGTCAATATGACCTCTTGAATGCTATTGAAGAAGAGTTCATTGAAGATATGGTTTCAACACTGAACCAATACAATTTTTCCAAAGAAGAAGAAGCTTTGATGATGACAGAGAAGATTCTTGAGTATATTGCCAGGAATAGCGATGTATGTCAAACACTCCTTAGCGAAAATAGCGATATCCACTTCCAGAAAAAAGGGATGATGATCACCCAGGAATTCATCTTCAAAAACTGGATTACCGACAGCCAGTTTGACCGCGAAACTTTTGAATATATTAATATTTTTGTTGTCAGCGGAAGTATTTATGTGATTAAAAATTGGGTAGAAAACGGGATGGATAAAACACCAAAGGAAATGGCCGAAATTATTAACAACTTCATAAATAAAGGTTTATCAAATATACGATAAAGCGCCAGCCCAAATCCGGGCCGACGCTTTACTTCATCATTTAAGAACCAGTCTCGTGACACTCTCAATTTGCGTTTTGATAGAATGTTGATACTGAAACGCGTTTATTTGATTTTGCGCAATAATGTTCCCCCTATTTTAAGGGGGGAATGATTTATTTAGAACGAACTGTTTCATGAATAATTACTCAGGTTCATTCCCATTTTCGTGAATATCAAATGGTGAGTAATAACCTTGATATTCCAATATCGTCATCATACCACCAGCTGCATGGTTAAGGTCGTGACAATGAAATGCCCATAAGCCTGGATTATCTGCCTTAAACATGATTTCGTAGGATTCGCCCGGTTTGACATTGATTAAATCTTTAACCATTGGATTGTCTAACTTTTGTCCATCCTTTGCTATAATCTGAAAATAATGTCCATGCAGATGCATAGGGTGATCAAACCGACTATCATTTATTAATGTTGCCTTTACGATGTCACCTTCCTTTACCTCAAACGGTTCGGTTTCTGGAAAAACCTCTTCATTAATTGTAAACTCCATATTTCCCATGCCCATGCTAGCGCCTAATAACATATCATATTCAATATCGGGAGTAGGTATCTCTTTAAAAATAGGATCCATATATTGTGTCCCATTTTCTGTTACGTCATCTTTAGTTTCTGTTGTTTTTGACTGATTATCTTCATCATTATTTTTAGGAATTACCTTAACTACCATATTTTCAGCAGCACTATTATCGTCTACACTTTCGATCAGCCATTGATTTGTATTATCAATGGTTAATTCTACATCAATACGTTCAGAAGGCCCTATTTCAAGAGGTTCAGTACCAGGCTTTGTGTTATAGATAGGATTTCCGTCTATTCCAACAATACGGTACGGCTCCCCATTAAACCTTAGAAAATGCTTTCGATATCCTGCATTTACAAATCGCAGGCGTACCACTTCTCCATTATTCACTTCAATTGGAGCAATATATTGTCCTGTTTTACCATTCACTGTGTATGTGTTATAGAACATATCCGTATCCATTTCGCCACTGGACATTCCATTCATCATTCCACCCATCATTCCACCTCTACCATTGTCACCAATAGCCCACTCATCAAGTAAAAGGGTGTATTCACGGTCATACATCTTGTCCTTAGGTTCAATAACAAATGATCCATACAACCCCCTATCAACCTGTTCAGAACTACTTTGATGGGAATGATACCAATAAGTACCTGGATCATCTGCTAAGAATTCATAAGTAAAAGAATCCCCAGGTTGAACAGCATCTTGCGTTAGTCCTGCAACTCCATCCATTTTATTAGGTAATACCATACCATGAAAATGAATGGTAACTGGTTCTGTTGGCAGCCTAGATTAATGTCGAGATACATCGGAGATTGGTCTAGTTTCTTGTCGGAGGATATAAAAAGAAAGAGCCGTCAGCTTCCTTGACTATTGTATAATAGTCAAGGAAGCTGACGGCTCTTAAA